>NZ_AHHC01000023.1:0-103753 GCF_000242655.1 Pseudomonas sp. PAMC 25886 | reverse complement strand
CCTCGCCTTAGGGACCGACTAACCCTGCGTCGATTAACGTTGCGCAGGAAACCTTGGTCTTTCGGCGTGGGTGTTTTTCACACCCATTATCGTTACTCATGTCAGCATTCGCACTTCTGATACCTCCAGCAAGCTTCTCAACTCACCTTCACAGGCTTACAGAACGCTCCTCTACCGCATCACCCGAAGGTGATACCCGTAGCTTCGGTGTATGGTTTGAGCCCCGTTACATCTTCCGCGCAGGCCGACTCGACTAGTGAGCTATTACGCTTTCTTTAAAGGGTGGCTGCTTCTAAGCCAACCTCCTAGCTGTCTAAGCCTTCCCACATCGTTTCCCACTTAACCATAACTTTGGGACCTTAGCTGACGGTCTGGGTTGTTTCCCTTTTCACGACGGACGTTAGCACCCGCCGTGTGTCTCCCATGCTCGGCACTTGTAGGTATTCGGAGTTTGCATCGGTTTGGTAAGTCGGGATGACCCCCTAGCCGAAACAGTGCTCTACCCCCTACAGTGATACATGAGGCGCTACCTAAATAGCTTTCGAGGAGAACCAGCTATCTCCGAGCTTGATTAGCCTTTCACTCCGATCCACAGGTCATCCGCTAACTTTTCAACGGTAGTCGGTTCGGTCCTCCAGTTAGTGTTACCCAACCTTCAACCTGCCCATGGATAGATCGCCCGGTTTCGGGTCTATTCCCAGCGACTAGACGCCCTATTAAGACTCGCTTTCGCTACGCCTCCCCTATTCGGTTAAGCTCGCCACTGAAAATAAGTCGCTACCCATTATACAAAAGGTACGCAGTCACAGAACAAAGTCTGCTCCCACTGCTTGTACGCATACGGTTTCAGGATCTATTTCACTCCCCTCTCCGGGGTTCTTTTCGCCTTTCCCTCACGGTACTAGTTCACTATCGGTCAGTCAGTAGTATTTAGCCTTGGAGGATGGTCCCCCCATATTCAGACAAAGTTTCTCGTGCTCCGTCCTACTCGATTTCATGACTAAGAGATTTTCGCGTACAGGGCTATCACCCACTATGGCCGCACTTTCCAGAGCGTTCCGCTAATCTCAAAGCCACTTAAGGGCTAGTCCCCGTTCGCTCGCCACTACTAAGGGAATCTCGGTTGATTTCTTTTCCTCAGGGTACTTAGATGTTTCAGTTCCCCTGGTTCGCTCCATACACCTATGTATTCAGTGTAAGGTAACCATCTTATGATGGCTGGGTTCCCCCATTCAGACATCTCCGGATCAAAGTCTGTTTGCCGACTCCCCGAAGCTTTTCGCAGGCTACCACGTCTTTCATCGCCTCTGACTGCCAAGGCATCCACCGTATGCGCTTCTTCACTTGACCATATAACCCCAAGCAATCTGGTTATACTGTGAAGACGACATTCGCCGAAAATTCGAATTTCTCAACTAAGAGAACTCACAAATTTTACCTTAGCCTGATCCGTTACCAGTGAAAGTAACGTTCAGTCTATCTTTCTATCACATACCCAAATTTTTAAAGAACGATCTAATCAAAGACTAGAAATCAACATTCACCATCACAATGATGGAATGCTCATTTCTAAGCTTTCAAGACAGAAGCAGTTAGTGGTGGAGCCAAACGGGATCGAACCGTTGACCTCCTGCGTGCAAGGCAGGCGCTCTCCCAGCTGAGCTATGGCCCCGTATTTCTACAGGCGTTTCCCACACAAAATTGGTGGGTCTGGGCAGATTCGAACTGCCGACCTCACCCTTATCAGGGGTGCGCTCTAACCAACTGAGCTACAGACCCAATTTCGGGCTGCTTCTTTATCGTCTTCTTCAATGAATCAAGCAATTCGTGTGGGAACTTATGGAGCAGCTGATGTCGTCGATTAAGGAGGTGATCCAGCCGCAGGTTCCCCTACGGCTACCTTGTTACGACTTCACCCCAGTCATGAATCACACCGTGGTAACCGTCCACCCGAAGGTTAGACTAGCTACTTCTGGTGCAACCCACTCCCATGGTGTGACGGGCGGTGTGTACAAGGCCCGGGAACGTATTCACCGCGACATTCTGATTCGCGATTACTAGCGATTCCGACTTCACGCAGTCGAGTTGCAGACTGCGATCCGGACTACGATCGGTTTTCTGCTGAGACTGCCAAGGCACACAGGGGATAGGCAACCCTCTGTACCGACCATTGTAGCACGTGTGTAGCCCAGGCCGTAAGGGCCATGATGACTTGACGTCATCCCCACCTTCCTCCGGTTTGTCACCGGCAGTCTCCTTAGAGTGCCCACCATTACGTGCTGGTAACTAAGGACAAGGGTTGCGCTCGTTACGGGACTTAACCCAACATCTCACGACACGAGCTGACGACAGCCATGCAGCACCTGTCTCAATGTTCCCGAAGGCACCAATCTATCTCTAGAAAGTTCATTGGATGTCAAGGCCTGGTAAGGTTCTTCGCGTTGCTTCGAATTAAACCACATGCTCCACCGCTTGTGCGGGCCCCCGTCAATTCATTTGAGTTTTAACCTTGCGGCCGTACTCCCCAGGCGGTCAACTTAATGCGTTAGCTGCGCCACTAAGAGCTCAAGGCTCCCAACGGCTAGTTGACATCGTTTACGGCGTGGACTACCAGGGTATCTAATCCTGTTTGCTCCCCACGCTTTCGCACCTCAGTGTCAGTATCAGTCCAGGTGGTCGCCTTCGCCACTGGTGTTCCTTCCTATATCTACGCATTTCACCGCTACACAGGAAATTCCACCACCCTCTACCATACTCTAGCTCGTCAGTTTTGAATGCAGTTCCCAGGTTGAGCCCGGGGATTTCACATCCAACTTAACGAACCACCTACGCGCGCTTTACGCCCAGTAATTCCGATTAACGCTTGCACCCTCTGTATTACCGCGGCTGCTGGCACAGAGTTAGCCGGTGCTTATTCTGTCGGTAACGTCAAAACAGCAAAGTATTAATTTACTGCCCTTCCTCCCAACTTAAAGTGCTTTACAATCCGAAGACCTTCTTCACACACGCGGCATGGCTGGATCAGGCTTTCGCCCATTGTCCAATATTCCCCACTGCTGCCTCCCGTAGGAGTCTGGACCGTGTCTCAGTTCCAGTGTGACTGATCATCCTCTCAGACCAGTTACGGATCGTCGCCTTGGTGAGCCATTACCCCACCAACTAGCTAATCCGACCTAGGCTCATCTGATAGCGCAAGGCCCGAAGGTCCCCTGCTTTCTCCCGTAGGACGTATGCGGTATTAGCGTCCGTTTCCGGACGTTATCCCCCACTACCAGGCAGATTCCTAGGCATTACTCACCCGTCCGCCGCTCTCAAGAGAAGCAAGCTTCTCTCTACCGCTCGACTTGCATGTGTTAGGCCTGCCGCCAGCGTTCAATCTGAGCCATGATCAAACTCTTCAGTTCAAACATCTTTGGGTTTTTAAGAAACCCTAAACTTGGCTCAGCAATCGTTGGTTACATCTTTGATTTCTCGCGGAGTAACTTGTGATGCTGATAATCTTGTTGACTATCAGTCTGACTCCACAAGCACCCACACGAATTGCTTGATTCAGTTGTTAAAGAGCGGTTGGTTAAGATCTTTCGTCTCAACCGAGGCGCGCATTCTACAGCAGCCTCATTTGCTGTCAAGTGATTATTTTCAGAAGTTTTCAAAGTTTCCTTTGTAACTTCAACCACTTGCGCTTCCGATCTCTCGTTAGCGGGAGGCGAATTCTACAGCGTTACACGCTGCTGTCAACACCTCTTTTTCTCCGCTTTCGACCGAGAAGATCGAACCGTTAACAGAGCCAAACTACACCGCTCTATCAACTCCTTCCAGGCTTCGATGATCTGAAGCAGCTCGCTGTCGAAACCTACATAACTCTTTGTTTACCAAGGAGTTTTCCGTTTCGACTGCGCCGGAAGTGGGGCGAATTATAGACTTCCAGAATCTGCCGTCAACCCTTAATTCAGCTTTTCTATCAAATAGACATTCCTGGCTAAAAATCAACCAACTCCCCTCTATATAGAGAACTTAAACAGCCCTCTATATAGAAGGGAAGCTTCAGATGACCCCGGCATCCCTTAACGCCGACACACTCGCCGGCGTTAAACCCAGCACCTGCTGCAGGACCTGATGAGTATGCTCACCCAACAGGGGAGGCGCACTGCGGTATTCAACAGGCGTCTTGGACAGTCGCATAGGGCTCGCTACCTGGGGCACCATCCCCGCCAACGCATGAGGCAACTCCATCGCCAGCCCGCGCGCCTTTACCTGCGGGTCGGCAAACACCTGCGCCAAGTCATTGATAGGCCCGCAAGGCACGCCCACCCGCTCCAACTGAGCCACCCATTCAGCAGTTGTCTTGAATACGGTCGCCTGGCGAATCAACGGTATCAGCGCAGCTCTGTTGGCCACCCGCAGCTTATTAGTCGCAAACCGCGGATCATCCGCCCACTGCGGATGCCCGGCCACCTCGGCAAACTTGCGAAACTGTCCATCGTTGCCCACGGTGAGAATGAAGTCGCCATCTGCCGTAGGAAAATCCTGATACGGCACGATATTCGGATGAGCATTGCCCAAGCGCTTGGGAGGAACGCCCGTCGTCAGGTAGTTCATCGCCTGGTTAGCCAGACAAGCCACCTGCACATCCAGCAGCGCCATATCGATATGCTGACCACCACCATCATGATCCCGGTGAGCCATGGCGGCCAGAATCGCCACTGTCGAATAGAGCCCCGTCAGGATATCCGTCAGCGCCACACCTACCTTGACTGGGCCAGCACCGTCTTCCCCCTCGGGACGGCCCGTCAGACTCATTAACCCGCCAAGCCCTTGGATCATGAAGTCGTAGCCCGCCCGAGCCGCATAGGGCCCAGTCTGGCCAAACCCGGTAATCGAACAGTAGATCAACTCCGGATTGATCTCTTTGAGCGACTCATAGTCCAGTCCATAGGCCGCCAAGCCACCCACCTTGAAGTTCTCGATCAGAATGTCGGACTTCGCCGCCAGGTCACGTACCAGCTTCTGCCCCTCCGGCCGCGTGAAGTCGATGGTTACCGACTCCTTGTTACGGTTGGCCGACAGGTAATACGCCGCCTCTGTGGTGTTCTCCCCATACGCATCCTTGAGGAAGGGTGGCCCCCAGGCACGAGTGTCGTCTCCATTACCAGGCCGCTCGACCTTGATCACTTCAGCGCCAAGGTCCGCAAGTATCTGCCCGGCCCAGGGGCCCGCCAGCACTCGCGACAAATCCAGCACCCGCAGGTGCGATAGCGCGCCCATGGTCGCTCTCCTATTAATAGAACGCCTGAATACCGGTTTGCGCACGCCCCAGGATCAGCGCATGCACGTCGTGGGTACCCTCATAGGTGTTCACCACCTCAAGGTTGACCAGGTGACGGGCAATGCCGAACTCATCGGAGATACCGTTGCCACCGAGCATGTCACGTGCCATCCGCGCAATATCGAGAGACTTGCCACAGGAATTGCGCTTCATGATCGACGTAATCTCCACCGCCGCTGTACCTTCATCCTTCATGCGACCCAACCGCAGGCAACCTTGCAGGGCGAGGGTGATCTCGGTCTGCATGTCCGCAAGCTTCTTCTGGATCAATTGGGTTGCCGCCAATGGACGCCCGAACTGCTGACGATCAAGGGTGTATTGGCGCGCGGTATGCCAGCAGAACTCCGCAGCCCCCAAGGCACCCCACGAGATCCCGTAGCGCGCCGAGTTAAGGCAAGTGAAGGGGCCTTTCAAGCCACGCACATCCGGGAAGATGTTTTCTTCAGGCACAAACACGTTATCCATGACGATTTCACCGGTGATCGAGGCGCGCAGCCCGACCTTGCCGTGGATCGCCGGAGCACTCAGGCCTTTCCAGCCCTTCTCCAATACAAAGCCACGAATGTCGCCCGCATCGTCCTTGCCCCACACCACGAAGACATCGGCAATCGGGCTGTTGGTGATCCACATCTTGCTGCCGGTGAGGCTGTAGCCGCCATCCACCTTGCGTGCACGGGTAATCATCGCGCCCGGGTCAGAGCCATGGTTAGGCTCGGTCAGACCAAAGCAGCCAATCCATTCGCCAGAAGCCAGCTTCGGCAGGTATTTCTGCTTTTGCGCTTCGGTACCGAATTCATTGATAGGCACCATTACCAGCGATGACTGCACACTCATCATCGAGCGGTAGCCGGAGTCCACGCGCTCGACTTCACGAGCGATCAGGCCGTAGCTGACGTAGTTCAAACCGCTGCCACCGTACTGCTCGGGAATCATTGCACCCAGCAGACCGGTCTCGCCCATTTCGCGGAAGATCGCAGGGTCGGTCTTTTCATGGCGAAAGGCTTCGAGCACACGCGGCGCCAGCTTGTCCTGGGCGAACTGCTCGGCGCTGTCGCGCACCATGCGTTCTTCTTCAGTGAGCTGTGAATCCAGCAGCAGTGGATCGATCCAGTTGAAGCTTGCCTTACCGCCCATGAGTGAGTCCTCGCGAAGTAAATCAAAAGTCGTGCATGGAGCCTAGGCCGGGCAGGCGAGGAGGGCAAACGAGGTTTTTGCATAGCCTTGTGCTAATTTCTCACTCCGAAACATAAAAAACCGCCATAGATGCTAGTTACTTGTGAGGCTACGGTACATGCGCAGAAAGATTCCCAGCACCACGGCCCTGGTCAGTTTTGAGGCGGCGGCCCGCCACGAAAGCTTTACCAAGGCTGCGCAGGAGCTTTCGATCACCCAAGGCGCAATCTGCCGACAGATCGCCAGCCTCGAAGAGTTTTTGAGTGTCGAGCTGTTTCGACGCTCGCGCCGAGGCGTGAAGCTGACAGAAGCCGGGCTTTCCTACAGTCGCCGGGTAGCCACCCAGCTGGACGCGGTCGAGCGTGACACCTTGTCGGTGATGGGCCAGCAGGGCACCAACGTTATCGAACTGGCGGTAGTCCCCACCTTCGGCACCCAGTGGCTGATCCCGCGCCTCAAGGACTTTCAGCATCAGCACCCGGAGGTCACCGTCAACCTGACCAACCGCACGCGGCCGTTCCTGTTTGCCGACACCGAATTCGACGCGGCAATCTACTTTGGCGACGCCGACTGGTCCGGTACCGAATCCCACAAACTAATGGGAGAAAACCCGCTCCCTGTGTGCAGCCCGCACTTGCTGGGTGAACGTACGCACTTCAGCGCGCAGGAAATTGCCGAACTGCCGCTGCTGCAGCAAACCACTCGACCCTACGCCTGGCGCCAGTGGTTCAACGCGCAACAGCTGGACATACCCCGCGACATGACAGGCCCGCGTTACGAGCTATTCTCCATGTTGTCCCAGGCAGCCATGCACGACATGGGCATTGCACTGATCCCGCCGTTCCTCATTCAAAGGGAATTGAACGAAGGGCACCTGGTGATCGCAAGCCCCCAGGTACTGGCGAGTTCAAAGGCCTATTACTTGATGATTCCCGAGAGAAAAGTCGAATCGGCTTCTCTTCACGCGTTCAGAGACTGGCTGATCGATCAGTCACTGCGCTACAACCCCAATAGCTAAAGGCGAACGCTGGCTTATTGACTCTGTAGTCAGCAAATTAAAATACCTACATATGTATATATATGTCGCAATTTAGAAGACCGCATCTTTTGACGATAAATCGGCCTTAAAGCCATACGTATATTGGCCTGTAGCCATAAAGTGACAGCAATAGACAGCCATTCACATCAACCATGACGACAAGCCAATATTTTAGCTAAACCCCTTTAAATACCTGTATTTGAAAGAGTTATACCCAAGCATTGCGACAATCAGTCACAGGGTGACTTGTAGTTAATTTTTCGTCACCCGTCATAATCTCTTGAAGGCCGTAAAGTTCGCCTGCAAAATGCCGCGCCCCGCTGTATTTCAGCGGGATCGTGCTGATCGGCCGCCCAGATGCACCTCTTGCGGTGCACTGGCCTTTTACAAAAATCAAAGCAAAAAGATCATGCAGGAGATTTGACGTGCACATTGGTGTTCCTCTCGAAACCCAGACCGGTGAAACGCGGGTGGCTGCCACCCCGGAAACCATCAAGAAGCTGATCGGCCAGGGCCACAAGGTCACTGTGCAAAGCGGGGCAGGCATCAATGCCAGTGTCGTCGACAGTGCCTATGAAGCGGCAGGCGCAACCATTGGCAACGCCAGCGAGGCATTCGGTGCCGAACTGATTCTCAAGGTCGTAGCCCCGAATGACAGCGAACTGACGCTGATCAAACGCGGCGCGGTGTTGGTGGGCATGCTCAATCCGTTCAGCAACGAAACCATCACCCGACTGGCCGAGCATGGCATCACGGCCTTTGCCCTTGAGGCCGCACCGCGCACCTCCCGCGCGCAAAGCCTGGATGTGCTGTCTTCCCAGGCGAACATTGCTGGCTATAAGGCCGTGTTGCTCGCCGCCCATCACTACCCACGCTTCATGCCAATGTTGATGACCGCCGCAGGCACGGTGAAAGCCGCTCGCGTGCTGATCCTCGGCGCGGGCGTAGCAGGGCTGCAGGCGATTGCTACCGCGAAACGCCTGGGCGCCGTCATCGAAGCGTCCGACGTGCGGCCGGCCGTAAAGGAACAGATCGAGTCCCTGGGCGCCAAGTTCGTCGATGTGCCCTACGAAACCGATGAAGAGCGCGAATGCGCCGTCGGTGTTGGCGGCTATGCGCGTCCGATGCCCACCAGCTGGATGCAGCGTCAGGCCCTGGCCGTGCACGAGCGCGCCAAGCAAGCCGACATCGTCATCACCACTGCATTGATCCCGGGCCGCAAGGCGCCAACCCTGCTCAGCGCCGAGACCGTCGCACAGATGAAGCCAGGTTCGGTGGTCATCGACCTCGCGGCAGCCCAGGGCGGCAACTGCCCACTGACCGTGGCAGACCAGGTGGTCGTGGAAAACGGCGTGACCATCTGCGGCCCGACCAACCTGGCAGGCGCCGTCGCAGCCGATGCCTCGGCGCTGTACGCGCGCAACCTGCTGGACTTCCTGAAGCTGGTCTTCACCAAGGAAGGGCAGTTTGAAATCAACCTCGAAGACGACATCGTCGCCGCGTGCCTGATGTGCCGCGACGGCCAAGTCATCCGCAAAAACGCCTAAGCAGGGATTCAGACGATGGAAGAGCTTATCTCCCCCGGTATCTACAACCTGATCATCTTTGTGCTGGCAATTTATGTCGGTTACCACGTGGTCTGGAACGTCACCCCAGCCTTGCACACCCCGCTGATGGCCGTGACCAACGCAATTTCGGCGATCGTAATCGTCGGCGCCATGCTGGCGGCCGCACTCACCGTGACGCCGCTGGGCAAGACCATGGGCACCCTGGCCGTGGCCCTGGCTGCGGTCAATGTATTCGGCGGCTTCCTGGTTACCCGCAGGATGCTTGAGATGTTCAAGAAGAAAGCCCCGAAAGCAAAAGAAGAGGCGCCGAAGTAATGAGCATGAATCTGGTTACGACGCTCTACCTGATCGCGTCGATCTGCTTTATACAGGCCCTCAAGGGCTTGTCACACCCAACCACCTCGCGGCGCGGCAACCTGTTCGGCATGCTCGGCATGGCGCTGGCAGTGCTCACCACCGTGGGCCTCATCTATAAGCTCGGCGCGGAGCTGGCGACTGCCGGCATCGGGTACGTCATCGTTGGCCTGCTGGTCGGCGGCACCGCCGGCTCGATCATGGCCAAGCGCGTAGAAATGACCAAGATGCCGGAACTGGTGGCGTTCATGCACAGCATGATCGGCCTCGCTGCGGTGTTTATTGCCATTGCCGCAGTCGTGGAGCCGCAATCCCTGGGCATCGTCAAACACCTGGGGGATTCGATCCCTGCCGGTAACCGCCTGGAGCTGTTCCTTGGTGCTGCCATCGGCGCGATTACGTTCTCCGGCTCCGTCATTGCCTTCGGCAAGCTGTCGGGCAAGTACAAGTTCCGCCTGTTCCAGGGCGCACCGGTACAGTTCGGCGGTCAGCACAAGCTGAATCTGGTGCTGGGCCTGCTGACCCTGGGCCTGGGCCTGGCCTTCATGCTCACCGGAAACCTCAGCGCATTCGCATTGATGCTGGCCCTGGCGTTCGTACTGGGCGTGCTGATCATCATCCCGATTGGTGGCGCCGACATGCCAGTGGTCGTCTCGATGCTGAACAGCTACTCCGGCTGGGCGGCGGCGGGTATCGGTTTCTCGCTGAACAACTCGATGCTGATCATCGCCGGCTCCCTGGTGGGTTCAAGCGGCGCGATCCTCTCGTACATCATGTGCAAGGCGATGAACCGTTCCTTCTTTAATGTGCTGCTCGGCGGTTTCGGCAACACGGCAGACGCCGCGGGCCCCGCGGGCTCTAAAGAAGCTCGCCCGGTGAAGTCCGGTTCGGCTGATGACGCAACCTTCCTGTTGACCAACGCGGACACCGTGATCATTGTCCCGGGGTATGGCCTGGCGGTGGCACGGGCGCAACATGCGCTGAAAGAGCTGACCGAGAAGCTGACCCATCGCGGCGTGACCGTGAAGTACGCGATCCACCCGGTTGCCGGCCGCATGCCCGGCCACATGAACGTATTGCTGGCCGAGGCAGAAGTGCCTTACGACCAGGTGTTCGAGATGGAAGACATCAACTCCGAGTTCGGCCAGGCCGACGTGGTGTTGGTGCTCGGCGCCAACGATGTGGTCAACCCGGCCGCCAAGAATGATCCCAAGTCGCCAATCGCGGGGATGCCGATTCTCGAAGCGTTCAAGGCCAAGACCATCATCGTCAACAAGCGCTCCATGGCCAGCGGCTATGCCGGCCTGGACAACGAACTGTTCTACCTGGACAAGACCATGATGGTCTTCGGCGACGCCAAGAAGGTCATCGAAGACATGGTCAAAGCCGTCGAATAAACACTGCGCCAGCGCAATACCCAAAACCCTGGCCTTTAGTAGGCTGGGGTTTTTTATTGCCGGTAAAAAACCGACAGAAGGCTCTAAATCGCTGCCTGGCATTCGACCATGGTAGCGGGACGAAATTTTTTGAAATCACTAGACTGCGCATCTTGCTTCCGTAGCCCGAGATAACAATCCATGTACCGTGATCGTATCCGCTTGCCTTCGTTGTTGAACAAGGTCATGAGCGCGGCTGACGCTGCCGCACTGATCCAGGACGGCATGACCGTCGGCATGAGCGGCTTCACCCGCGCCGGTGAAGCCAAGGCCGTGCCCCACGCCTTGGCCGAACGCGCCAAGACCTCGCCGCTGAAAATCACCCTGATGACCGGTGCCAGCCTGGGCAATGACCTGGACAAGCAACTGACCGAAGCCGGCGTACTGTCGCGACGCATGCCATTCCAGGTAGACAGCACTCTGCGCAAGGCGATCAACGCCGGCGAAGTGATGTTTATCGACCAGCACCTTTCGGAGACCGTCGAACAGCTGCGTAACAATCAGCTCAAGCTGCCGGACATCGCGGTAATCGAAGCCGTGGCCATTACCGAGCAAGGCCATATTGTGCCGACCACATCCGTGGGCAACTCCGCCAGTTTCGCGATTTTCGCCAAGCACGTGATCGTCGAGATCAACATGGCGCATAACCCGAACCTGGAAGGCCTGCACGACATCTATATCCCGAGCTATCGCCCGACCCGCACACCGATTCCGTTGGTGGCCGTGGACGACCGCATCGGCAGCACCGCAATTCCAATCCCACCGGAGAAGATCGTCGCCATCGTCATCACCAATCAGGCCGACTCGGCCTCCACCGTGACGCCACCCGACAGCGACACCCAATCGATCGCCAACCACCTGATCAACTTCCTTAAAGAAGAAGTCGACGCCGGGCGCATGACCAATAAGCTCGGCCCGCTGCAGGCCGGCATCGGCAACATTGCCAACGCGGTGATGTGTGGCTTGATCGAGTCGCCGTTCGAAGATCTGACAATGTATTCGGAAGTACTCCAGGACTCGACGTTCGACCTGATCGACGCCGGCAAGCTGAGCTTCGCCTCGGGCAGCTCGATCACCTTGTCAGAACGGCGCAACGCCGACGTGTTCGGCAACCTGGAGCGCTATAAAGACAAATTGGTGCTGCGGCCCCAGGAAATCTCCAACCACCCGGAAGTGGTACGGCGCCTGGGCATTATCGGCATCAACACTGCGCTGGAGTTCGACATCTACGGCAACGTCAACTCCACCCACGTCTGCGGCACGCGGATGATGAACGGGATTGGCGGCTCGGGTGACTTTGCACGCAACGCGCACTTGGCGATCTTTGTCACCAAGTCGATCGCCAAGGCCGGGGCAATCTCCAGCGTCGTGCCGATGGTCAGCCATGTGGACCATACCGAGCATGATGTCGACATCCTCGTGACCGAGGTCGGCCTGGCAGACCTTCGCGGCCTGGCGCCGCGTGAGCGGGCTCGGGTCATCATCGACAACTGCGTGCACCCGGCATACCGCGACGCCCTGAACACGTACTTCGCCCAAGCCTGCGCGCTGGGCGGTCACACCCCGCACATCCTGCGGGAAGCACTGAGTTGGCACATCAACCTGGAAGAAACCGGGCATATGCTGAAAGCGTAATTGATACAGATTCGGACTGATGCAAACACAGTTTCATCAGTCCGGGCTTGTAAACCCATCGTTTAGAAAAAACTGTACTGCTGTACCGGTCATTTCCTACCTAAATCTCCTACCCCAATCTCTAAAAACGCCTAAAACGCACCATAAAAGTGCCGACAGGTACAGTTGCCCCAATTTCGTACAGTACAGCCCCTATAAACAGTTAACTGGCCCCTCACAATACAGGTGAACTGTATCTAGAGAGTCTTGCGCCGGAAGAGGATCATTGGCATCAGTTAAACCACTACCTAATCCCGCCACAAGCGGAAGGATGTCATCATGGAACGTACACTCAGTTCCGATCTGTTCTTCGAAGAAAAAGCTGTAAACACCCAGGCTTCCCTGCCTCTGCGCGTTATCGCCAACCTGATGTTGTGGCAGCGCCGCATCTCCAGCCGCCATCAACTGGCTCGTCTGGATTCGCGCCTGCTGGCTGACGCCGGTATCAGCGAAGCACAACGCTACGAAGAGCTGAGCAAGCCGTTCTGGCGCTAATTAGCGTCCGCTGGCCCTGACCCACCGGGTCCACAGCCAGCACTCAGAATTGATCAAGCAAAACCCGCCCCGGGTAACCGGAGGCGGGTTTTGTTGTTTCTGGGATTTGGATTTTTAAGAGCAAAAACAATAGGCTTTCATATCCACAGGTACAGTTTAAAAAGCATAACAATTAAGCAGTACAATTTAGCCCTGGTGTATCTGTACCGGTAAAACTTTCGCGCCCAACATGGAGTTTCAGAACCTCATAAAAGGCGCTCGCCATGAACACCCAAGCCCAGCAACGCCCTCTATTGATAAGGCTACTGCAACGCACGGCCTCGGGACTCGCCCGCTGGGAGCAACGTGCCCGTACACGCAGGTTGCTGGCTCAACTGGACCCGCGGGAATTATCTGACGCGGGCATCAGCCACGGCGACCGAGCAGCCGAACTATCCAAGTCGTTCTGGAGCGAGTAATCACCACGGGTGACTATCCGAACGGATAAACGGCGGCTTAATATCCGGTTACCACGTGGCGAACCCTGTAGAACGGGCGTCTGATGCCCATGGTCCCGCTGATCAAATAGCGGCTTTGTGCCACTTTTATTCGTTCATTTACAGGAGTCACCCCATGTCCCGTCTTCGTCTGCTGAGCGCTGCAGCCCTGCTGGCCCTGGCTGCCAATGCCAACGCCTCCAGCCTGATCGTGACCACGGATTCGATCGTCGGCGCTCTGAAAGCCACCTCGGATGCGACCTCCGATGCCACGTCCTCCCTGCGTGACAACAAGGTCGTACGTGCCGCCCGCGACGACGCCGCCAGCTTTGTGGCCAGCGACGGCGCCATCCGTGGCGTGAAACTGGAAAGCGCCCTGGCCCAGATCCGTCAACAGGCTCCACAACTGAATACCGCGACTGACGCTCAACTGGCCCAGGCGATCCTGGCCATCTGACCGCGGGTGGGGAAGACGGGAGCGCCAGGCGCTCCCTGATCCTGCGCGCTGGCTCTCGCCCGGGCATTGCGCTAGCCTTGGCGCTCGTTTTCAGTTGTCGAGTCCCATGGCTTTTTCATACCGCCTGTTGATCGCTCCCGTAGTGTTTTGCACCTGCTGGTCCACCCAAGCTCCGGCCTTTGACCTGTCAACCCAGAGCCTCGTTGTCAGTGCGTATGCCACCAGCAAAGTGACCTCCGCACCGTTCGACCATAAACTGATACTGGCCGCCCAGGATGACGCTGCCGCTTTCATTGCCACTGACGGCCAATGGCGGGGAGCCCGACTGGAATCAGCGCTGGATTATCTGCGCCATACCCAGCCAAAACTTAACGCCAGTGACCTTGAACTGGCTCAAGCAATTCTCGTCCAATAATCATCTTTGTATTTCGGAGTCATTCCATGCGTAGCCCGCTGATCGCCGCCGCTCTCGGCCTGCTGTTGTTGGCCGGTGTTGCCCAGGCGCAAACCCTGAAGGCCACCAGTAACATCATCGTCCGTGCCTCGGCCCGTACCATTGATTTCACCTCGGACACCACCACGTCCATCCGCGACTCCAAAGTCGTGCGCGAAGCCCACGACGATGCCGCCAGTTTCGTCGCCAGCAATGGCGAGATTCGCGGCGCTCAGCTGGAAGCCGCGTTCGATACCCTGCGAACCCGCGTGCCAGAAGCCCGCGACGCCAGCGACCAGGTCCTCGCCGAAGCTATCCTCGCACTGTGAGGCGAATTGCCGCCTGGCTACTGGCCGGCACGCTGCTGCTCGGCGCCAGCGCGGCTCAGGCCGCCCTGCAACTGCGGCTCAAGACTGATGGCTTGAGCCCGGCCCAGCAGCAGGCAAGCCAGGCATTGCTGGATGAGGCGATGCAGGCGTTGCCGCCGCGCTTCATCGAGCAACTGGACCGGACCATCGACGTCGGCTGGACCGACAAGATGCCCGAGAATGCCTACGGCCAGGCCTCGCTGGTGTCCGAACTGGACCTCAACAGCAACCTGCTGGAAAGCCTCACCGACGGCAGCGCCGCGACACAAAAAACCAACCGCCCCCATGGCACCGTGCGCCGGGAAATGCTCGCCACTGTGTTGCATGAACTGACCCACATCTACGACCGCGCCCGGCTGTGGTCCAGCGCCGACCGCACGCTGATCCAGCGTTGCAGCCGCCAGAACAACATCACCGGCCTGATCGGCCTGCCCGATCAATGCCGTGGCCAGAACGATCGCCGCTTTACCCTCAGCGATGACCCACGCCTGCTGGACCTTGCCGGCTGGCCGCAATACGTCGGGCGTCGCGGCGAACGTGAACAGAACAACCACCAGGTCGCCCGCAGCCCGGACATCTACGAAACCACCAGCCCGCTGGAATTCGTCGCGGTCAACATGGAGTACTTCCTCCTCGACCCGAGCTACGCCTGCCGCCGGCCTTCGTTGTACCGCTATTACAAGGAACACTTTGGCTGGGCACCACCGGCCAAGGACACCTGCGCCAAGACCTACGCCTTCCTCAACGCCGGCAACGACTTCGCCAAGACCCCGCTGGGTCAGGTCGACCCCGAGAGAGTCTACGAAATCGACTACCTGCTGGCCGAGGCCAACCAGAACCTGGTAAGCCGCTGGGGCCATAGCATGTTGCGCCTGGTGATCTGCGCCCCAGGCCGGCCACGGGGCCCGGATTGCCGGCTGGACCTGGACCAGCACCTGGTTCTGTCCTACCGCGCATTCGTCGGTGACGTACAGCTGTCGAGCTGGGACGGCTTGATCGGCAAATACCCATCACGGCTGTTCGTGCTGCCGCTGTCACAAGTCATCGACGAGTACACCAAGACCGAACTGCGTGGCCTGGCGTCAGTGCCGCTGAAGCTGACACGCCAAGAGATCAACGACACTGTCGAACACGCCGCCGAAATGCACTGGAGCTACGACGGCAACTACTTCTTCATCTCCAACAACTGCGCGGTGGAGAGCCTGAAACTGTTACGCAGCGGCAGCGCCAACCCGCAGCTGACCGGCCTGGACAACATCACGCCCAATGGTCTGCTGGAAGTCCTCAAGGGCCGGGGGCTGGCCGATACCAGCGTGCTGGATGACAAAAAACGCGCGCTGCGCCTGGGCTATCACTTCGATTCTTTCCGCGAGCGGTACCAGGCGATGTTCGAGGTGCTGAAAAAGCGCCTGCCGATCAAGCAGGCCGAGGTAGAGGACTGGCTGTCACTGAGCGCCGAAGAGCGGCGCCCATGGTTCGCCGAGGCCGACCTGCGCGCCAGCGCGGCCTTGTTGCTGCTGGAGCAGGCAAGCTTTCGCAAGCAACTCATGCTGGCCCAGGATGAAGTCAAACAACGCTACCTCGGTGCCCGCGAGCTGAAGAACGGCGGTATGGAGAAAGCCAACGCAACCTTGCAGCAGATCCTCGCCAACAGCGGCTTCCTCAGTCGTCCGGCAGAGCTGTTGGGCACCAGCGGTTACGGCCTGCCCCAGCCGACCGAATCCCAACGCCTGGAATCTGAAAGCGCCGCGCGCCAGAAACAGTTGCAGTCGCTGACCGGCGACCTGGACAAGGAGGTGAGGGCGCTGCTGGAGCCGTCCCGCGCAGCGGAAATTGCCGCGTGTGAAGCCAACCTCAAGCAATTGGGCGAGCACTTGCGTGCGCTGCACAAGGCCTCCGGCGGGTTCGAGCTGCCCTAGAGCGTTTCCCCATCCTCTTGCGGCAACTGTTCATCCAGGCGCAGCCACGGCAATCGGCTCTCTACCCAGATGTGCCGTTCTGCCGGGGCCTGTTCCGGATGATCCAGGGTCGCGATGGTCACATCGATACTCTCGGGACTCAGGCGAGTCTCCAACGCCAGGTGCGCCCCACAGTTCGAACAGAAATACCTCACGCACGTCGATGACGATTCGTACTGCGCCGGCGTTCCCGCCACCCACGCAAACGCGGGACGGGGCAGGGTGATCCAGGTGGTCACCAACCCACCGCTGACCCGCCGGCAAACCGAACAGTGGCAGTGGGCAATGTCCACCAACGCCCCGCTGAATTGATAACGCACCCGCCCGCAATGGCAGCCGCCTTGGTGTTGCTCATGCATGCCCCGTCTCCCACATCCTTATTTCATATAAGACCAGTCGTCACTCAACGTAGCCTGTTTCTTAAGCGAAAGCTGGCTGAAAGCTTCCGGGACTAGGATCGCCCACCACTACCGGCAACAGACCGGTTGTTAACAACAACAATGGTGATTCCCGATGTCCGCTCGTACCCGCCTGTTTGCCCCAACTCCACCCGTACGCCTCGTGCTGTTCGTTCTGCGCTGACCCCAACCGGTTCGCCATTCCCTAGCCGCGCTACGCCTGGAGTATTCCTATGCTGACTTTCCTTGGCTTTGCCATGGTCATCACGTTCATGTACCTGATCATGACCAAGCGCCTGTCCGCGCTGATCGCCTTGATCATCGTGCCAATCCTGTTCGCGCTGTTCGGCGGCTTTGCACCGAAGATCGGCCCGATGATGCTCGAAGGCATCACCAAGCTCGCGCCGACCGGCGTGATGCTGATGTTCGCCATCCTCTATTTCGCCTTGATGATCGATTCCGGCCTGTTCGACCCGGCCGTGCGCAAGATCCTCAAGCTGGTCAAGGGCGACCCGCTGAAGGTCTCGGTCGGCACTGCCGTACTGGCCCTGGTGGTCTCGCTGGACGGTGACGGCGCCACCACTTACATGATCTGCGTGGCCGCCATGCTGCCGTTGTACAAGCGCATCGGCATGAGCCCGCGGATCATGGCCGGCCTGATCATCCTGGCCGGCGGCGTGATGAACATGACGCCATGGGGCGGCCCGACCGCCCGTGCGGCCAGTGCGCTGCATGTAGACCCGTCGGACATTTTCGTACCGATGATCCCGGCGATGCTGGCCGGCGTGGTTGCCATCCTGGTGATTGCCTACATGTACGGCAAGCGCGAACGTGCGCGTCTCGGTGAACTGCACCTGCACGGTGACGAAATTGACCACAGCGAAATCAGCGTTTCGCAGTACCCGGACGCCCGCCGTCCTAAGCTGATCTGGTTCAACGGCGCCCTGACGCTGGCCCTGATGTGCACCCTGATCGCCGGCCTGCTGCCGCTGCCCGTGCTGTTCATGGTGGCCTTCAGTATCGCGATGATCGTCAACTACCCGTGCCTGCAAATGCAGAAAGACCGCGTCGCCGCCCACGCCGGCAGCGTATTGGCGGTGGTCGGGTTGATCTTCGCCGCCGGCATCTTCACCGGCATCCTGTCCGGCACCGGCATGGTCGATGCCATGTCCAAGAGCCTGCTGGCGGTCATCCCCGACGCCCTTGGCCCTTACCTGGCCGTGATCACCGCACTGGTGAGCATGCCGTTCACGTTCTTCATGTCCAACGACGCGTTCTACTACGGCGTACTGCCCGTACTGGCCGAAGCCGCCAGCCACTACGGCATCACCGCCGTGGAAATGGCTCGCGCCTCGATCGTTGGCCAACCCGTGCACTTGTTGAGCCCACTGGTTCCATCCACTTACCTGTTGGTGGCCCTGGCGGGTATCGAATTTGGCGATCACCAGCGCTTCACCCTCAAGTGGGCGGTACTGGTGTGCCTGTGCATAATGGTCGCCGCATTGCTGATGGGGATTTTTCCGCTGTTCAGCACTCTATAATCGTACAACTCACTACGCCGGCGCTTAAAGCCGGCGCGGTCTAACACTCGTTCAAAGGAATACACATGGAATGGCTGACCAATCCGGAAATCTGGATTGCTTTCTTCACCCTGACGGCCCTCGAGATCGTCCTGGGCATCGATAACATCATCATGATTTCGATCCTGGTCAGCCGCATGCCCAAGCACATGCAGGCGCGTACCCGGATCTTCGGCCTGGCCCTGGCGATGGTCACGCGGATCCTGTTGCTGCTGTCGATCACATGGGTGATGCGCCTCACCGACGACCTGTTCGTGGTGTTCGGCCAAGGCATCTCCGGTCGCGACCTGATCCTGTTCTTCGGTGGCCTGTTCCTGCTGTGGAAAAGCTCCCAGGAGATGTACCACGCCCTGGAAGGTGAGGACGAAACCCACGACGAGCCAAAAGGCGCCGGTGGCAAGTTCATCTACACCATCATCCAGATCGCGATCATCGACATCGTATTCTCCCTGGACTCGGTGATTACCGCAGTCGGTATGGTTTCCCACGTACCGGTGATGGTGGCTGCGATTATCGTCGCCGTACTGGTGATGATGCTGGCCGCTGGCACCATCAGCGAATTCATCGACAAACACCCGTCGCTGAAGATGCTGGCGCTGTCGTTCCTGCTGGTGGTGGGTACCGTTCTGATCGCTGAAGCCTTCGATGTTCACGTGCCAAAAGGCTACGTTTACTTCGCCATGGCGTTCTCCCTGGCGGTGGAAGCGGTGAACATCAAGATGCGTACCGCCATCGCGAAAAAGAAAAAACAGCAGGACCCTGTGAAACTGCGCAAGGACATTCCGGGTCAGTAACCTTGACCCGCTGCTGAAGAAGGGGCTCTCGAGCCCCTTTTTTTCATCTGCAAAAAACTGATTTCATGACAGTTTTGTTTCAATCCCGACTTTAGCTATGCGATGCTGGCGCAGAGCCCATTCGCCAACTACAGCTTAAGTACAAGACGTAGAACGGCACGCGGCAATTCTTATTTGCTCTTTTTGAGCTAACCCACACGGGGGGCCGAGCATGCTGACCTTGCTCAATCTGCTTTCCGCCGTGACCCTGCTTATCTGGGGCACGCACATCGTCCGTACCGGCATCCTGCGGGTCTACGGTTCCAACTTGCGCCAGGTCATCGGGCAGAACATGTCCAAGCGCTGGCTGGCGTTTGTCGCCGGCATCCTGGTGACAGCCATGGTGCAAAGCAGCAACGCCACGGCGATGCTGGTGACCTCGTTTGTCGGCCAGGGCCTGATGGGCCTGATGCCCGCCCTGGCGACCATGCTCGGAGCCGATGTCGGTACGGCATTAATGGCCCGGGTGCTGACCTTTGACCTGTCGTGGCTGTCGCCGCTGCTGATTTTTCTCGGGGTGATTTTCTTCCTGTCGCGCAAACAGACGCGCGCCGGACAGATGGGCCGTGTCGGTATTGGCTTGGGCCTGATCATTCTTGCGCTGCAATTGATCGTCGAAGCCGCAGGCCCGATTACCCACGCGCAGGGCGTGAAGGTCCTGTTCGCCTCGCTGACCGGCGATATCTTGCTCGATGCCTTGGTCGGCGCACTGTTCGCGATGATTTCCTACTCCAGCCTGGCCGCCGTCCTGCTGACCGCGACCCTGGCCGGCGCCGGCGTGATCGGCCTGCACGTGGCCATCGGCCTGGTGATCGGCGCCAACATCGGCAGTGGCGTGCTGGCCTTCCTCAGCACCAGCATGCAGAACGCCGCCGGTCGCCAGGTGGCCCTGGGCAGCCTGCTCTACAAGCTGATCGGCCTGCTGCTGATCATCCCGGCCCTCGACCCGCTGGCGCTGTGGATGGACACCCTGGACTACAGCGCCCAAGGCATGGTGATCACCTTTCACCTGCTCTATAACGTCATCCGCTGCCTGATCCTGTTGCCGACTATTGGCCCGATGTCCCGCTTGTGCGCCTGGTTGCTGCCGGAGCGTGAAGAGGTCAACGGCCTGGCCAAGCCCCGTCACCTGGACCTGGCGGCGCTCGCCACGCCAAGCCTGGCGCTGGCCAACGCCGCCCGCGAAACCCTGCGCCTGGGTGACTTGATCGACAATATGTTGACCTCGACGCTGGAAGTGCTGCGGGGCAAGCAGACCGCCATAACCCAGGAAATGCGCAGCCTGAGCGACGACGTTGAAGCGCTCTACAGCGCGATCAAACTCTACCTCGCGCAAATGCCTCGCGAAGACCTCAGCGAGCACGACAGCCGACGCTGGGCCGAAATCATTGAGCTGTCGATCAACCTGAAGCTGGCCGGTGACCTGATCGAACGCATGCTGCGCAAGGTCCAGCAGCAAAAAACCTCCCAGCGCCGCTCGTTCTCCGAAGTCGGCCTGGAAGAGCTGGCCGGTCTGCAAACGCAGTTGATCGCCAACCTGCGCCTGGGCCTGTCGGTGTTCCTCAGCGCCGACCCGGAAAGCGCCCGGCAATTGCTGCGGGAGAAACGTCGCTTTCGCGCCCAGGAGCGTCGCCTGGCCCACGCTCACGTCAGCCGCTTGCAACGTAAAATCGTACAGAGCCTGGAGACCAGTTCCCTGCACCTGGAACTGATTGCCGACATGAAGCGCCTCAACTCGCTGTTCTGCAGCAGCGCGTATGTGGTGCTGGAAACCACCGACACCGGCGCCCTTTCGGCGGACGATATTGCCGACATCACCCATTCGCCCTGAACGTAAGGTGGCGAGTGAAGTCAGTTAACAAGGACCTCACTCGCCAGGAAGCTTGTTATGCGTCGCCTGTTATTCGCCTGCCTGCTTATGGGCTCGGCACACACCTTTGCCTTTGACCGCTTGCAAGTCGAGGGCTACACACTGCCCAACGGCCTGCAACTGCTGCTCAAGCCGGGCACCGAGCGCGGCCACGTGGCCATTCGCCTGGTGGTAGGCGTCGGTCTGGACGACTTCAGTTGCGAAGACAAAGAGCTGCCGCATCTGCTGGAACACCTGCTGTTCAGCGGAATCGACGGTGGCGGCGAAGGTGAGCTGGAAGAACGCATGCAAGCCCTCGGCGGCGACTGGAACGCCTATACCAGCAACGCCGACACCACTTTCGTCATCGAGGCACCGGCGCAAAACCAGCGCAAGGTGCTCGACCTGCTGCTGGCCATCATCACCCGCACCGAACTGACCGACGCCAACATCAATGCCGCCAAACAGGTGGTGGAACGCGAGGACGGCGGCCATTACTCGCACCTGCAACGCCTGCTGGACCGCCAGGACCTCGGCCACAAGGCCAGCAGCCAGCTTGCGGTGGAACTGGGGCTCAAATGCGCCGAACGTGCCGACGTCGACCACCTGACCCGCGAGCAATTGGAAAAACTGCGCAAGGCCTGGTACGCCCCCAACAACATGACCCTGATCATCGTCGGCGACCTCGACAAGCTGTTGCCGGCCTACCTCGAACGCACCTACGGCGAGCTGGATCCGGTTGACCCCACGGAACATCGTGCACTGCCGGAGATTCAACACGCCGCCGCGATTCGCCGTGACCTGATCCATGGCTGGGTGGGTGACAACGCCAAGCTGCACTGGCTGTTCCCCGAGCCGGTGCTGGACGACCAGTACGATGAAACCTTCGACCTGCTCAAGGACTATCTGGATTGGGCGTTGTATCGCCAACTGCGGCTGCAGCACGGCTTGTCCTACGGCCCATGGAGCGAACGCGAAGTGCTCGGCGGCGTCGGCTTCATGAGCCTCAACGCCGACCTCGAGCGCGAAGACTTGCCCGAAGCCGAACAAGTCCTGGAAACCCTCAAGGCCCAACTGCTCCAGGACGGCCTCGACCCCGCCACCTTCGCCCGCCTGCAACAAGCCGCCATCGCTCGCCAGGCGTGGGCGGTTCAGGGCAACAGTGCGTTGGCCGACTATTACTGGAGCGCTTCGGGCGACTACGCCAAGGGGCGTTTCAGCGACCCGGCCAAGCGCATCAAGGCCGTCAGCCTGGAGCAAACCAACCAGGCCATGCGCGAGCTGTTCAAGCAGAACGGCTACTGGCGCATCGAGAAGCCGCTGTTCAGCTACGACACTCTCAACTGGATCGCCGCCGGCGCGCTGGGGCTGATCGCGATTGTGTTGCTCGGCGTGTGGCGTTATCGCAAAGGGATTGCGTAATGAGGCCCCGGGAAAACGGCTAAAACGTTATTCTGTCTGGGATTTTTCCTACAAAGACTGTGAACTGCCGAATGCCTATCCTGACCCAGACCATCCAGCGCGTCCTCGAACTGATGAAGCGCTACCCAGGGGTGATTGCACTCGGCGGTTTCATCTCCGGTGTGGGCAGCTTCATCCTGGTGGATCGCCAGCAAGGCATGGCCAGCTGGATCGCAATCATCATGCTGGTGAGCTGGTTATGGCTGATGCTGGAAAACAGCTTCACCCAGCTGTTCAGCAAAGTCTTCAAACGGGAAATCCCCGAACCGCTGCTGCGCTACGCCACGCAGATGATCCACCAGGAAAGCCTGTTTTTTGTGCTGCCGTTCTTTTTTGTCACCACCACCTGGAACAGCGGCCAGTCGATCTTTACCGGCCTGTTGGGCGCGGCGGCGCTGGTCTCGATTACCGACCCGCTTTACTACAAGTGGCTGGCGCCCAAGCGTTCGCTGTTCCTGGCGCTGCACACCCTGACCCTGTTTGCGGCCCTGCTGACCGCGCTGCCGATCATCCTGCACCTGACCACCGCCGAGAGCTACAAACTGGCCCTTGGCGTGGCGATGCTGCTTTCGATCCCGAGCCTGGCCGTGAGCCTGCCGCTACGCAGCATCAAGGGCTGGGCGATGCTGTTGGGGGTTACGGCAGCGATTGGTTGCGCCGGCTGGTTCCTGCGCAGTTGGGTGCCGCCCGCGACGTTGTGGATGACCGAAGTGGCCATCAGCACTCAATTGCAGGACCGCACGCCCGGCGATGACTTGAAAGAAGTCAGCGCCGCCCAACTGCGCAGCAGCGGGTTGTATGCCTACACCGCGATCAACGCACCGCGCGGGCTGGATGAGCGCATCTACCATGTGTGGAAATTCAACGGCAAGGAAGTCGACCGCATCGCCCTGGACATTCATGGCGGGCGCAAGGAAGGCTATCGGGCCTGGACCCACAAACAGAACTTCCCACCCGACTCGGTGGGCCGCTGGCAGGTACGGGTGCTGACCGAAGATGGCCAAGTGATAGGCGTGCTGCGCTTCAAGGTGACTGACCCCGGTCAGGCCCCAGCAACGCCGGACGCGCCAAAGTAGGCAGGATCGTGCTATTACGTAGGAATTCTGGAATAGCCAAACAAGCTCGGAGCTTATGACCAGTAGCACAACGGCCGGTGCAGCCCATCTGGACACGTCCACCCAACCTCCACAACTGAGGATTACGGGGGATTGGACGCTTGCCCACTATGCCAACCTGAAGAAGCTGTCGGAAAAGCTCGACGGCCAGTACGACGCGGGCACGCGCATCGACCTTAACGGCCTGGGCGCCCTGGACACGGCCGGCGCTTCGCTGCTGGTGGAGCTGCTCGGCCCCGAGCGCATCGAACAATCCGCCGAACACACTGACTGCAGCCTCTCGACCGCCGACCGCGCGCTGCTGAAAACGGTCTACCGCTCCCTGAACGACTTCTGTGTGCCGGTCAAGGAACCGGAAGAGGCCGCCGGCATTATGTTGCTGGCACGCATCGGCAGCGCGGTGTACACCGTCTGGCAAGACGGCATGAAGTTGCTCGGCTTTATCGGCCTGATCCTCGAAACCTTCGCCCGTGGCGTGTTCCGGCCCAAGCGCTGGCGCGTGACGCCGATGGTTGCGCATATCGAACAGACCGGCCTCGACGCGGCCCCCATCGTGGCCTTGCTGACCTTCCTGGTGGGCGCAGTGGTGGCGTTTCTCGGTGCCACGGTGCTGGCCAGCTTTGGCGCGAGCATTTTTACCGTCGATTTGGTGGCGTTCTCGTTCCTGCGGGAATTTGGCGTGTTGCTCACCGCGATCCTGATGGCCGGTCGCACCGCCAGTGCCTTCACTGCACAAATTGGCTCGATGAAGGCCAACGAAGAAATCGACGCGATCCGCACCCTGGGCCTGGACCCGATGGAATTGCTGGTGTTGCCCCGGGTGCTGGCGTTGCTGGTGGCGCTGCCGATGCTGACGTTCCTGGCGATGATCTCGGGGATTATCGGCGGCGGCGTGGTGTGCGCCGTGGCCCTGGATATTTCACCGGCGATGTTCCTCTCGCTGCTGCAATCGGACATCGGCGTGCAGCATTTCCTGGTCGGCATGGTCAAGGCGCCGATCTTCGCCTTTTTGATCGCCGCCATCGGCTGCCTCGAAGGCTTCAAGGTCAGCGGCAGCGCCGAGTCGGTCGGCGCCCACACCACCTCCAGCGTGGTGCAATCGATTTTCGTGGTGATCGTGCTGGATGCGGTCGCAGCGCTGTTCTTCATGGAGATGGGCTGGTGAGTCGCTTACGCCGTGCGCCCACCGAGGCGGTGATTGAAGTCCGTGGCCTGTGTAACCGCTTTGGTCCGCAAAGCGTGCACGAGAACCTCGACCTGGATTTGTACAAGGGCGAGATCCTCGCGGTGGTCGGCGGGTCGGGCAGCGGCAAGTCGGTGCTGCTGCGCAGCATCATTGGCCTGCGCCAGCCGAGCGAAGGGCAGGTGCGGGTATTCGGGCAGAACTTGCCGAGCTTGTCGGAGCATGAGCGTTCGATGGTGGAACGGCGCTTCGGCGTGCTGTTCCAGAAGGGCGCGCTGTTTTCCTCGCTGACGGTCACGGAAAACGTCGCCTTGCCGCTGATCGAGCATGCCGGCCTCAGCCGTCCCGACGCCGAACACCTGGCGGCAGTGAAACTGGCGTTGGCCGGGCTGCCGTTGTCGGCCGCCGACAAATACCCATCGTCACTTTCCGGCGGCATGATCAAGCGCGCGGCCCTGGCCCGCGCCCTGGCGCTGGACCCGGACATCCTGTTTCTCGACGAACCCACCGCCGGCCTCGACCCGATCGGCGCCGCCGCCTTCGATCAACTGATCCTGACCCTGCGCGATGCGCTGGGCCTGAGCGTGTTCCTGGTCACCCACGACCTCGACACGCTGTACACCATCACCGACCGCGTGGCGGTGCTGGCACAGAAAAAGGTACTGGTGGCGGACGCCATCGATGTCGTCTCGGAAACCGACGACGCCTGGATTCACGAATACTTCCATGGCCCACGGGGCCGCGCGGCATTGGATGCCGCTCAACTGCTCAACGAGGTATGACATGGAAACCCGAGCCCATCATGTGATGATCGGTCTGTTCAGCGTGATCGTCGTGGTCGGTGCGATGCTGTTTGGCCTGTGGCTGGCCAAATCCAGCGTCGACAGCGCGTTTCAGGATTACGAAGTGATCTTCAACGAGGCCGTCAGTGGCCTGTCCCAGGGCAGCGCAGTGCAGTACAGCGGGATCAAGGTCGGCGATGTCACCAGCCTGCGCCTCGACCCGAAAGACCCGCGCCGGGTGCTGGCGCGCATCCGCCTGGCCGGGCAAACGCCGATCAAGGAAGACACCCAGGCCAAGCTGGCCCTGACCGGCATCACCGGCACTTCAATCATCCAGCTCAGCGGCGGCACGCCCCAAAGCCCGGAACTCAAGGGCAAGGACGGCGAACTGCCGCAAATCATCGCCTCTCCATCGCCTATCGCGCGCCTGCTGAACAACAGCAATGACTTGATGACCAGCATCAACCTGCTGCTGCACAACGCCAATCATATGTTCTCCCGAGAGAACGTCGACCGCCTCAGCAATACCCTGGATAACCTGCAACAGACCACTGGCGCGATTGCCGATCAACGCGGCGACATCAAAGTGGTGATGCAGCAATTGATGCAGGTGAGCAAACAGGCCAGTGCCACGCTGGAGCAGACCACCGCGCTGATGCGCAACGCCAACGGTTTGCTCAACGACCAGGGCAAGCAGATGTTTGGCAGCGCCGAGAAGGCCATGCAGTCCCTTCAACAAAGCACAGCCACCATCGACACCTTGCTGACCAACAACAAGGATTCCCTGAACAGCGGCATGCAGGGCCTCAACGAACTGGCGCCTGCGGTACGCGAGCTGCGGGAAACCCTGGGCTCGTTACGCGCGATTTCCCGCCGCCTGGAAGCCAACCCCAGCGGTTACCTGCTGGGCAGCGACAAGAACAAGGAGTTCACGCCATGAAGCGTGCGTACCAAATGATCGCCCCCGTTGCGCTGGTATTGGTCAGTGCGTGTTCCATCCTGCCGAAGGCGGATCCCTCGGACGTGTACCGGTTGCCATCGGCGCAGACCACCGCACAGGCCAGCCCTGTGGCGTGGTCGCTGCGGGTGGCCAAGCCGCAGACCAGCGAATTCCTCGACAGCCCGCGGATTGCCGTGGTGCCCAATGGCGACTTGATCAGCAGCTATGCGAATTCACGCTGGAGCGATCCTGCGCCGGTGCTGTTGCGTAACCGGTTGCTGGACGGGTTTCAGCGGGATGGACGTGTGACGTTGCTCAGTACCGACGAGACCAATCTGCAGGCGGACTTTGAACTGGGCGGGCAGTTGCAGGCGTTTCAGAGTGAGTATCGTGGCAGCGCGGTGGAGGTGGTGATACGGCTGGATGCGCGGCTGGTACGCGGGAGTGATCAGCGGATTATTGCCAGCAAGCGGTTTGAGGTGAGGCAGCCGGTGGGGGATACAAAGGTGCCTGCCGTAGTCGCAGGATTTGGTCAGGCCGGGGATGCGTTGAACAAGCAAGTGGTGGATTGGGTGGTGGGCCTGGGAAGCCGCGCTTTCGTGGCGAGGGAGCTTGCTCCCGTTGGGTTGCGTAGCAGCCCCAAAACCAGCCAATGAGCTGTGACTGACACACTGCGAAACCTTGCTGGGGCCGCTTCGCGGCCCAACGGGAGCAAGCTCCCTCGCCACAGTTGACCTAGGTGTTAACCGAAGAACCAGTAGCAGACGGCAATTGCCGCCACTACACCAGCAAACTCCGCCAACAACGCACACCCCACCGCATGCCGCGCCCGCTGGATGCCCACCGAGCCGAAGTACACCGCCAGCACATAAAAGGTGGTTTCGGTACTGCCCTGGATCGTCGCCGCCACCAACGCCGGGAAGCTGTCCACGCCCTGGGTCTGCATCGTCTCAATCAGCATCGCCCGCGCCGCACTGCCAGAGAACGGCTTGACCATCGCCGTCGGCAACGCATCGACAAAGCGCGTGTCCATGCCGGTCCAGGCCACCAGATGGCGAATGCCTTCCAGGCCGAAATCCAGCGCGCCGGACGCGCGCAACACGCCTACCGCACACAGCATCGCCACCAGATACGGCAGCAGGTTCTTGGCCACATCAAAGCCTTCTTTGGCGCCTTCGACAAACGCCTCATAGACCTTGACCTTGCGCAACGCGCCAATCACCAGGAACAGCATGATCAGCCCGAACAGCGTCAGGTTGCCGAGGATCGAAGACAGCCCCGCCAGCGCAGTGGCTGAGAGCGTCGCCAACAAGGCCATGAAGCCACCCAGTACCAGCGCACCCGGAACCAGATACGCAAGCACCACCGGGTCCCACAGCCGCAGGCGTTGCATCACCGCCACCGACAGCAGGCCCACCAGGGTCGAAGCGCTGGTCGCCAGCAGGATCGGCAGGAACACCAGCGTCGGGTCAGCCGCACCTTGCTGGGCGCGGTACATGAAGATCGTCACCGGCAGCAGGGTCAGGGAAGACGCGTTGAGCACCAGGAACAGGATTTGCGCGTTACTGGCCGTATTGGGAATGGGGTTGAGCTCTTGCAGCGCCTTCATGGCCTTGAGGCCGATGGGCGTGGCGGCGTTGTCGAGGCCCAGGCCGTTGGCGGCGAAGTTGAGGGTGATCAAGCCGATGGCCGGATGGCCGGCGGGCACTTCCGGCATCAGGCGGCGGAACAGCGGCCCCAGCGCCTTGGCCAGCCAGTCGACGATCCCGGCTTTCTCGGCGATGCGCAGGAAGCCCAGCCACAAGGTCAGGGTGCCGAACAGCAGCACCATCACCTCGACCGACAACTTGGCCATGGCGAAGATGCTTTCCACCATCGCTGCAAAGATGCCGGCGTTGCCGCCGATCAGACATTGCGCCAGCGCGGACACCATCGCCACGATAAAAAAGCCAAGCCACAGGCCATTGAGCATCAGTTGAATCCCCCGAAAGATGGGGCGAATGATAGCGGGGCTGGCAGAAACGACAAACCCCGGATTTTCCGGGGTTTGTGTAGGAGGCAGTCCTGGCGATCAGCCGCGAGTGGTCTCGCCGGCCGGCAGTGCTTCCTTGGTGCGCCAGTGCGGCAGGGAGTTCCAGTAGCGCTCGCCCTTGGCGTCGTCGTACATGCCTTCCCAGCGGGAGATGACCAGTACGGCCAAGGCGTTGCCGATCACGTTCAGTGCGGTACGGGCCATGTCCATGATGCGGTCGACACCGGCGATAAATGCCAGGCCTTCCAGCGGAATGCCCACGCTGCCCAGGGTCGCCAGCAGCACCACGAAGGACACGCCCGGCACGCCGGCGATGCCTTTGGAGGTGACCATCAGGGTCAGTACCAGCATCAGTTGCTGGCCAATCGACAAGTCGATGCCATACAGCTGAGCGATAAAGATCGCCGCGATGCTCTGGTACAGGGTCGAACCGTCGAGGTTGAACGAGTAACCGGTGGGTACCACGAAGCTGCAGATCGCTTTCGGCGCGCCGTAGGCTTCCATCTTCTCGATCACACGCGGCAGCACGGTTTCGGAACTGGCGGTGGAGTAGGCCAGTACCAGCTCATCCTTGAAGATGCGCATCAGCTTGATCACCGAGAAACCGAACAGGCGAGCGATCAGGCCCAGCACCACAAAAGCAAAGAACAGGATCGCGACGTAAACCAGAATTACCAGCTTGGCCAGCGGCAGCAGCGAGGCGAAACCGAAGTTGGCGACGGTCACCGCAATCAGGGCAAATACACCGATCGGGGCGTACTTCATGATCATGTGGGTGACTTTGAACATGCTCTCGGACACGCCCTGGAACATGGTCACCAGGGGCTCGCGCAGTTCAGGCTTGAGGCTCGACAAGCCGAGGCCGAACAACACCGAGAAGAAGATGATCGGCAGCATGTCGCCACGGGCCACGGCGGCGAAGATGTTCGACGGGATCAGGTTGAGGATCGTCTCGATGAACGCGTGCTCGTGCTGAACCTCGGCGGCGGTGGCGGTGTATTTGGAGATGTCGACGGTACCCAGGGTACTCATGTCGATGCCGGTACCCGGATGGAACAGGTTGGCCAGCAGCAGGCCGACCACAATGGCGATGGTGGTGACCACTTCGAAGTAAAGGATGGTTTTCACGCCGATCCGACCGAGCTTTTTCGCATCCCCAACGCCGGCGATTCCCACAATCAGCGACGAAATCACGATCGGGATAACGATCATCTTGATCAGGCGGATAAAGATATCGCCAGCGGGCTGCAACACGTTGCTGATCCACCAGGCCTTTTCAGCACTGAAATGGTTAAGCACCGCACCGATTGCAATCCCCAGCACCAGACCGATGAGGATCTGCCAGGCGAGGCTTAGCTTTGCCTTCTTCATGTCATTACCCTTACTTCAAGTGGACTCAGGCAGATGCGCCAGCAGCTGGAACGCTCGAGAGCGAAAAAGTGTGTGCATCTGCCCCCGTAGAAGGTCACCGCAGTTGGCCGATATGGCTCACTGGCAGGCGAAAAAAGGCGCAACTATTCCGATGCAAGGAGGCGACGTCTAATGCCGTAAACGCCTACCCTATGCCGAATCGGCATGAGATTTTTTGAGTTTTTCTGTCTGACCGGTCAGTTCGAATACGACATTTCGGCAGGCATAAATGCCGCGAACCGGCCATTTCAGGCTCGCGCAGGGTTTTTTGAAAATCTACGGCCTCAGATGAAAACCCCTGAAAATTCCTACGCATACCATCGAAAAACCCGTCTGGCAGGAGACAAACTTTCTCGATAGATGGTCACGTGGAAACACCAGGAAATGGTTGTGGCGATGCAAAAAGGAAAATTGCCGCTATGGGCGGTATGACGGAAGCGGGGATAAGAGCCATAAGCCCGTCGCAAGTTCCACAAGCCATCGGCTTGCGAACTTGCGTCGCAGCTTTTCACCTGACCCGGCCCTTGCGCAGGCACTCCCTGTCCCCGTAGGTCACGCCGATCCTATCGATCAGAGCAACCCGGCCCCCTGGTCATGCACCGCCCTTGTCGGGCCGTGCAGACAGAAAGAAGCGTGGCGCTCCTTTCTATGGACGATAAGCCGGTAGACGACAGCGTCGTCAGACCAAACCTAGTACCAATTCGGATCTTTCTTGAGCTGTTCCATCAACAGCTTCTGCATGCCTTCGTCCGGCTTGCCAAGAAAACGGTAGTCGGCGTGCCGTGTTGGCGATTTGTCCGACGGCAGGCCGGCCGGAACTTCCACCAACATGGCGTAGGCATCTTCCTTGTCAAAGCTGAAGGCGACGATCAGGCGCTTGTTCAGGCACGTGTCTGCGGTTTCGCAGAGTGGCCCTACCAAGTACTTGTCACCATCCTCTTCAACGGCGTTCATTTGTTCAGCGCTGCCCGACAGGTTCATCACCCATTCCGGCAGACGCTCTTCCTTCTTGACCACGCTCTGCCAGGTTTCGCGGTACTGCGGGTCCGCACTCAGCAGTTCGTTGGCCCGGGACTGGCCGTCATTGGCGGCCAGTGCCAGACCGCTGCCGCCCAACAACAGGGCGGCAGCCAGGGCTTTAAGGGACGAATTGAACATGTTTAGCCTCGGCCACGACGGCCAAAGAAGAAGGACGCGATGAACATCACCAGGAAGACCACAAACAGAATCTTGGCGATACCCGTGGCGGTGCCCGCGATACCACCGAAGCCCAGGACTGCAGCCACAATGGCGATGATCAGAAATGTGATTGCCCAACTCAACATGGTGATTCTCCTTACGCTTCTTTTAGGGGTAACAGCGGTGATGCGTGCGGTCGCTCGATTGAAGGACCGTGTCGTGCCTAGAACACCCAGCGTTCCTGATAAGGCAGGTCGCCGAGGGTGGAATCCTGTTCAACCGCCGTCAGTTGCGGGGTTGTCACGTCGGCGGCGGAACCACCGACGGAACGGAAATGGGTCTGGGTCATCATCGGGCGTTCAAAATGCGCGGCCTGCGGCTGACTCTGCTGCCAATGCGCCAATTGCTGACCGCCGATCAAGGTCACCATCAGGGCCAGGCTGGCAAACAACCCCTGTTGCAGACGCAGTGGCGATACACGCAGTTGGGTGAGGCTTTGGCGAGTCATGCTGTATCTCTCCCGCATTCTGATTATTCGTTGATGAAGCTCGTATGAGGTGTATTGCAGCCGGCGTGCCAGTTTTTTAACAAAATAAAACTCAATAAAATCAATTAGTTAAAAACAAAAGCGCTTTGACACCACGAGCATCCTGCACGATGCCCCTATCCATACCGTGCGAAATGCACGATGGTCACTGGTCGGATCGGGGGATAGGAACGCAACGTTCGGCTGCCGAAGTGGCTAGAGGGAGATAAAAACGCCTTGAATCGGCGTCTCTGTAAGAAGAAGCGCAGATAGCTGCACGATGACGGCTTTAATCAATCAGAATAAACCATGCAACTTGCCCGATTATTCCGGGACTAAACAACATCATTCATTCTTAAGGAGCGCGGGACAGATGGAATCAGCCAAGGAACTTCAAGGCCGCATTCTTTTAGTGGATGACGAATCCGCGATCCTTCGCACCTTCCGTTACTGCCTGGAAGATGAAGGCTACACCGTAGCCACCGCCAACAGCGCCGCCCAGGCCGATGCCTTGTTGCAACGTCAGGTGTTTGACTTGTGCTTCCTGGACCTGCGGCTGGGCGAAGACAACGGCCTCGACGTCCTGGCGCAAATGCGCATTCAGGCGCCCTGGATGCGCGTGGTAATCGTCACCGCCCATTCGGCCGTCGACACCGCCGTGGATGCGATCCAGGCCGGCGCTGCCGACTACCTGGTCAAACCGTGCAGCCCCGACCAATTGCGTCTGGCCACGGCCAAGCAGCTGGAAGTGCGCCAGCTCTCGGCGCGCCTGGAAGCCCTGGAAGGCGAAGTGCGCCAGCCCAAGGACGGCCTCGACTCCCACAGCCCGGCGATGATGGTGGTGCTGGAAACCGCACGCCAAGTGGCCGGCACTGACGCCAACATCCTGATTCTTGGCGAGTCCGGCACCGGTAAAGGGGAGCTGGCCCGGGCCATCCACGGCTGGAGCAAGCGGGCGAAGAAGTCCTGCGTCACCATCAACTGCCCATCGCTGACCGCAGAATTGATGGAAAGTGAACTGTTCGGCCACAGTCGCGGCGCGTTTACCGGCGCCAGCGAAAGCACCCTCGGCCGCGTCAACCAGGCAGACGGCGGCACGCTGTTTCTCGACGAGATCGGCGATTTTCCGCTGACCTTGCAACCCAAGTTGCTGCGTTTCATCCAGGACAAGGAATACGAGCGCGTCGGCGACCCGGTGACTCGCCGTGCCGACGTACGAATCCTTGCCGCCACCAACCTGAACCTGGAAGACATGGTCCGCGACGGCCGTTTCCGTGAAGACCTGCTGTATCGCCTGAATGTCATCACGTTGCACCTGCCGCCCCTGCGCGAACGCAGCGAAGACATCCTGACCCTGGCCGACCGCTTCCTTGCGCGCTTCGTGAAGGAATATGCACGACCGGCTCGAGGATTCAGCGATGAAGCCCGTGAGGCGCTGCTCAACTACCGCTGGCCGGGGAACATCCGTGAACTGCGCAACGTGGTGGAGCGGGCCAGCATCATCTGCCCACAGGAAAAGGTCGAAATCAGCCACCTCGGCATGGCCGAACAGCCAACCAACAACGCCCCGCGAATTGGCGCGGCGCTCAGCCTGGATGAATTGGAAAAAGCCCATATCGGCGCAGTGCTGGCCACCAGTGACACCCTGGACCAGGCAGCCCGGACCCTTGGCATTGATGCGTCGACGCTGTACCGCAAACGCAAACAATACAACCTGTGAGCTGTAACTTATGAAGCTTGCGATGAAGCTGCGCACTCGGCTGTTCCTGAGCATTTCTGCGCTGATCACCGTTGCCCTGTTGGGATTGCTGCTGGGGCTGGTGAGTGTCATGCAAATGGCCAAGACCCAGGAATCGTTGATTCGCAGCAACTTCATCACCCTGGACCTGGGGCTCAAGCTTCGGCAAACCCTCGGCGACCAGTTGATGATCATGCTCAACGAGCAGCCCAATCGTGCCGCCCTTGAGGACTCCAAGCAGCGCTATTTCAGCCTGTTGCAGCAAGGCATCGATCACGAGCACAAGGATGCCGCAACCAGCGGCTTTACCCAGGCGAAAACCAACTACCTGAGCTTTCTCGAGGCATTCGACAAAAATGAAAATGCCCCGCCGGCACTGCGCAACAACGACGAGCTGACCGAGCGCTTCAACATCTTGCGCAACGGCCTGATCGCCGAGCACAAGAAGGCCCTGGACAACATCAACGACACCGAACACAAGTCCCGGGAACGCGCACTGTTGATTGCCGGTCTGCTGGGCCTGGTCGGGCTGGCAGTGCTGATCATTGGCTTCGTGACCGCTCACGGTATCGCCCGGCGCTTTGGCGGGCCAATCGAAGCCTTGGCCAAGGCCGCCGACAAGATCGGCCAGGGTAACTTCGAAGTCACCCTGCCCATTTCCTCGGCCGCCGAGATGAACCTGCTGACCCGCCGCTTCGGCATCATGGCCGAAGCCTTGCGCCAGCATCAGGCAACCAATGTCGATGAACTGCTCGCCGGGCAGCAACGCCTGCAGGCGGTGCTCGACAGCATCGACGATGGCCTGCTGATGATCGACCGCCAAGGCCGCCTTGAGCACCTCAACCCGGTGGCACAGCGCCAACTGGGCTGGGACGAGGAGCGCCTGGGCCAGGGCCTTGGTGATGCATTGGACCGCCCGGAACTGGATGAGCAACTGCACCTGGTGCTGCGCGGCGGCAACCTGGAGCGCGCACCCGAAGACCTGGAAGTGGAGGTCGAAGGCGAGTTGCGCTTGCTGACGTACAGCCTGACGCCGGTCAGCCATACCCAGGGGCATATTCTGGGGGCGGTGATGGTGCTGCACGACGTCACCGAACAACGTGCCTTTGAACGGGTGCGCAGTGAGTTTGTATTACGCGCATCCCATGAGTTGCGCACGCCGGTAACGGGCATGCACATGGCATTCGGCTTGTTCCGTGAACGGGCGAAGTTTCCTGCGGAGTCTCGCGAAGCGGACTTGCTGGATACGGTCAACGAGGAAATGCAGCGCCTGATGCAGTTGATCAACGACTTGCTCAACTTCTCGCGTTACCAGAATGGCTTGCAGAAGCTCACCCTGGGCCCGTGCGACATCAGCGACCTGCTCGAACATGCCCGCGCCCGCTTCGCCGAGCAGGCGAATGCGCAAAACATCGAATTGCTGGTTGAGGAACAGTCCCCGCTGCCGAGGTTGCATGCCGATCGGGCGCAGTTGGAGCGGGTGCTCGACAACTTGCTGGGCAATGCCCTGCGACACACGGCCGACGGTGGTCAGATCCGCCTGCAGGCGCGTCGCCATGGCGAACGAGTGATTGTCAGCGTCGAAGACAACGGTGAAGGCATTGCCTACGGCCAGCAGGGACGGATCTTCGAACCGTTTGTGCAGGTAGGCCGCAAGAAAGGCGGCGCCGGCCTGGGCCTGGCGCTGTGCAAGGAAATTGTGCAGTTGCACGGTGGGCGCATGGGGGTTTATTCACGGCCGGGGCAGGGGACGCAGTTCTACATGGCGCTGCCTTTGTAGAAGCCCGGCTTGCCGGCGACGGCGATGCTGAGGAGGCTATCGCCGGCAACAGTTACTGGTGATTCAACGCCCGCAGGATCGCAGCACTTTCGGCATCCGGCGTCCCGTCAAACAGCGACGCCCGGAAGTGCATCTGGAACGCGGCCATTACATGCCGCGTCGCCACATCCAGCTCGCCGGTCTGCGGCGTCGGATAGCCCAACTTCGCCAACTCTTCCTGGAACCAGGTAATGCTCGGCAAATCGCTGGCGTACTGCACCTGGTAACGGGCAACCGCCTTGGCGTCCGGCCACATGCCCAGCCCTTCATCCGCCAGGCGCTTCCAGGGGAACAGCGGGCCCGGGTCCAGCTTGCGCAGCGGGGCAATATCGCTGTGGCCGATGATGTTCCGCGGGTCGATGCCGTTGCGCTTGCTGATGTCCTTGAGCAGCACCACCAGCGACTGCACCTGCGCCTCGGTGTACGGGTACCAGACGCGGCCTGTCGGCAAATCGCGGTACCCCGGGTTCACGATCTCGATCCCGATGGAGCTGGAGTTGAGCCACGTGCGGCCCATCCACTCACTTTCTCCGGCGTGCCAGGCGCGCTGGCTTTCATCCACCAGCTTGTAGATGGTGCCTGAAGCATCGTCGCCGATCAGGTAATGGCTGCTGACCTGGCCGTGGGTCAACAGCGCGAGGGAACGCTCAAGGGACGCCGAGGTGTAGTGCACGATGACGAACTGCACACGGTTGTCGTGGTTCGACGACGGGTGGCTGGTGTCCAGGCGAGGGCCGCTCGCGCAACCGGCGAGCAGGAGAAGCAGAAAGGCAGAACACAGAAATTTCATGGCAGCAGACAATACGCTTAAGACGATAATGCAACAGTGTAACGTACCGTTTGCTGCCCAGCGGCCAAATGCGACGTTTTAAACAAAATGGAACATTTTCAGGCCGCCTGCACCTGGTTACGCCCCGCTGCCTTGGCGCGATACAACGCCTCGTCGGCGCGCTTGAGGGCCAGGTCACTGCGTTCGCCCGGCTGAAACTGCGCCATGCCCATGGACACCGTAATCGTCACCGGCTCGCCCTTGAAGTGAAACGGGCAGGCTTCGATGGCGGCCCGCAAGGTTTCACCCACGGCCAAGGCATCGGACAGCGATGAGTTGGGCATCAGCAGCACAAACTCTTCACCGCCAAAGCGCGCAATGAAGTCGTTGGGGCGCAGGCGCTTTCGAAGCACCGTGGCGATGATTTTCAGCACCTTGTCGCCCGCCAGATGACCATAACCGTCGTTGATGCGTTTGAAATGGTCGAGGTCCAGCATCGCCAGCGACAGGCTATTGCCACGCTGGTGCCAGGCGTTGACCTCGTGCTCCAGGCGCTCGCTCCAGGCGGCGCGGTTGGGCAAGCCGGTGAGTGGGTCGATCAAGGCTTTCTGGCGCTGAACCTCCAGGTGCTCACGGTAGCCTTGAGCCTCTTGCTCCATATTGGCCACCCGTTCGGCCAGGCCTTTCAGGCGCGCGGCGACTTCCTGTTCGCGCTGGTCACGCTGGTGCTGGTGTTCGTCCATGGTGCCCAGCAGACCTTCGAGATGGCTCTCCAGCACATGCTTGAGGCTGTCGAGGTCGGCGGCGTCCTGGACGCTGGTTTGCAAGCCATCCACCTGTTCACGGATCTGGGTATCCAGTTCTCTGGCGGCCGAGCGACTGTCCGCGTGGCCATCACTGGCCACCTGCAAGTGCCCCTGGAACGCTTCGAGGCGCTCGTTAAGCTGCTTGAGGTAGGCCTCAAACTCGTGCTGGCCGCTGTCGGTGATTGCCAGCATCAACACCGCCAGGTCATCGAGGATCGGCAGCAGTTCGTACCAGTTCAACCCATGGGCCAGACGTTCACGCATGGCTTCGGCCTGGGGCCGATGGCGCTCTGGCAGCGACAGGTCTTCCAGCAAGCCGATCAGGGTGTCTTCAATGTGTTTGGCCACCGAGCTGTAAGACGGCTCGGGGGTGTCGGGCAAGGCGTAGGCCTGATCCGCTTGCAGCTCGTCGGGGTTCAGCTCTGCCGACTCGGGCGACTCTTCCAGCTCGTCAGCCAGGACCGGTGGCAAGGAGAGACTGCCGATCTCCGTCTGCTCCGGCTCCCGGACCTGCACCTCTGGCGCTTCGAGCATGGCGGCGAGCGCGCTCTCAACGGCAGGTTCAACGTCCGTTTCGACCGGTTGTTCGGGCTCCAGCGGTTCGATCATCGCTGCGGGCACTTCGATGACGGGCGCGACGGCCACGACGTCGGGAGCCACAGGCGCCACTTCGATGACAACCTCGGCAGCCTTTACTTGCGGTACACGCTCAGGCAGTGGTTCAACGGAAGCCGGGGCTTTCGGCTGCGGCGCAAAAGCCCGCAGTGCTTGAGTCAGCTCCGCCGATTGCGCTGGCACATCAACCTCATCCACAGGGTTTGGCGCAGCAGGCGCGTGAACCACAGGACGGGATGGCGCGGGGGCCTCCACCTCCGAAGCTTCTGCCGCGGCGTCCCTGGCGCCAAACAGACGCTGCAACAGCCCCGGGCTCGAACGGCTGGTTTCGCCCTCCGGCTCCAGGTTACTCAATGCCTGGCCCTGAAGGCCGCTCAACTCACTCAGTAATAGCGGGATCTCCCGCGCCTGGCCGACCCGACCGTCCAGCTGTTTGGCAAACGCCTTCAGCGGGCGACTCACCTCACGCGGCAAGGGCAGTTTCTGTAACTGGGTGACCAGGGCCGTCAACGCCGTGCCGATCTGATCGACCCGGGTTTCACGGCGCTGTTCCGAATCCAGTACGGCCTTTTCCAGGCGCGGCAGCAACGCGGCGAGGGCGGCGTCCATGTCGTCCGTGCGGACAACATCGCGCATTTCCTTCATGCATTGGTCAACCGCGCGGTCGGTGCCTTCAGCTGCCAGGGTGCTGCGCACCAGCCCGCGGCGCAGCAGGTCGAGACGGGCGGCCCAGCGGCGTTCGAGCTTTTCTTGTTGCTCGATGCTTTTAAGGTATTTTTCTTTCCAGCGCTGGGCGTCGTCGCTCATGCAAGGGGTCCGCGAGGGCCGGGGCTCAACGCGGGCAATGCATCAGCCGTGAGCGAACCCGGCAGACGAATCTCTACCGCGACCGGCAGGTGATCGGAGATGGGCTGCGCCAGTACCTGCACACTTTCGAGTGTCAGGGTCGGGCTGAGCAGGATGTGATCAAGACAACGTTGCGGACGCCAGCTGGGAAAGGTGGCTTCGACTTGCGGCGCCAGCAAACCAAGGTCACGCAACGGGGAATTCTGTAGCAGGTCTGTGGCATGGGTGTTCATGTCACCCATCAGCACCTGGTGTTTGTAGTTGCCAATCAACTCACGGATATAGGCCAACTGCAGGGTGCGGGTTCGAGCCCCCAGCGCGAGGTGCATCATGACCACCACCAACGCTTCCGGCCCTTCGCCGAACCGCACGAGAATAGCCCCGCGGCCTTTCGGGCCGGGTAACGGGTGATCCTCAATCGCCCACGGCTTGAGGCGGCTGAGCACACCATTGCTGTGCTGGCCGAGTTTGCCGAGGTTGCGATTGAGTTGTTGATACCAGTAGGGAAAGGCGCCGAGCTGGGCCAGATGCTCGACCTGGTTGATGTAGCCGGAGCGCAGGCTGCCACCGTCGGCCTCCTGCAGGGCTACCAGGTCGAAGTCGCCCAGCAGGTCACCGATCTTTTGCAGATTGCCGGCACGCCCGTTGTGGGGGAGCAGGTGCTGCCAGCCACGGGTCAGGTAGTGCCGGTATTTCTCGGTACTGATGCCCACCTGGATGTTGAAACTGAGCAGGCGCAACCGGCTGTCCGCCGGCAGGCCCGTGGATTCCAGGTGGTGTTCGTTGACCTTCGGGTCATGCAGGCCAACGACACGTTCAGTACCCCAGCGACGCATGACGGGCCCCTTACTTGGCTGCGCGCTCTTTGGCGATCAACTGGTCAGCCACGTTCAGCGCTTGCTCTTCGCCACCGGCGCTGCCGATGTCAAAACGGTATTTGCCGTTGACGATCAGGGTCGGTACGCCTTGCACGCCGTACTTCTGGGCGAGTGCCTTGTATTGGGCCATCTTGCCCTTCACGGCGAACGAGTTGAATGTTTCAACAAACTTGGCTTTATCGACGCCCTGAGTGGCGACGAAATCAGCCATGTCCTCAGGCTTGAGCAGGCGCTTGCCTTCTTTCTGGATGGCATTGAACACGGCGGCGTGAACCTTGTGCTCTACACCCATGGTGTCCAGGGTGATGAAGAGTTGGCCATGGGCATCCCATGGGCCACCGAACAGGGCCGGGATACGCACGAAATTGACATCCGCAGGCAGTTTTTCGATCCACGGATTAATCACCGGCTCAAACGCGTAGCAATGCGGGCAACCGTACCAGAACAGCTCCACCACTTCGATCTTGCCCGGCACGGAAACCGGTACAGGCGTCTCCAACTGAACATAGGTTTTACCGGCTTCAAGCGGCACGTCGGCAGCTTGTGCGGTCATGCCGAAAAGGCTGGCAGTGACGAGAGCGGCGCTGAGGATCAGATTACGCATGCTTTACTCCTGGACAAATAAAGTCGCCTCACGCGACCTTTGTTGTGACAGGTCTACGCGGACATGAGTTCGTTAGTGTAACGGCACCGGCCACAAAAAAGGGCGGCCTAGGCCACCCTTTTTATGCTTGCATCGACGGATTAATCGAGCGTTAACGTAGCCGGGGCGCTTAGTGCAGGCCCTGGATGTATTGGGACACGGCTTCGATGTCTTTGTTGCTGAGTTTTCCGGCGATGCTCTGCATGATTTTGGTGTCGCCGTCGTTGGTGCGATTACCTTCACGGAAATCGGTCAGCTGTTTGCCGATGTATTGGGCATGCTGGCCGCTCAAGTGCGGGAAGCCGGCAGCCGCGAGACCTGCGCCATTAGGCGAGTGGCAACCGATGCACGAAGGCATGCCTTTTTCCAGGTTGCCGCCACGGAACAGTTCTTCACCGTGGGCCACCAGTTTTGGATCAGCAGCCCCCACGCTGCCCTTTTGGCTGGCAAAATACGCCGCGATATCCGCCAGGTCCTGATCGCTGAGGTTGGTCAACAAGCCGGTCATTTCCAGGACCGTACGCTTGCCGTCCTTGATGTCGTGCATCTGCTTGGTCAGGTAACGCTCACCCTGGCCGGCCAGCTTTGGAAAGTTTGGCGCCGGGCTATTACCGTCCGGTCCATGGCAAGCACCACATACGGCGGCTTTCGCCTGGCCGGCAGTGGCGTCGCCTGCGGCATGGGCAACACCGGTGATGCCCAAGGTCAACAGCAGACTCACGATCAGTTTGTTCATCAGCTAATCCAACTACGGCTAAGGGTTAAAGAGTTATGGACCGGGTTTACTCACCATCAACTGAATGACGGCCTGGTAATCCTCGGTACTGCAGTCCATGCACAAACCACGCGGCGGCATCGCCTTGAAACCCTGGGTCACGTGTTGCACCAGCGTGTCCATACCTTGAGCCAATCTTGGCTTCCAGGCTGCCTGGTCACCCCGTTTCGGGGCGTTGGGCAACTGTCCGGCATGGCAGGCCCCGCAAACGCGGTTGTACACAGCCTCCGGATCCTGTGTAGCCTGCGCACTGTAAAGTGGCATCAAGACACCGAAAGCCAGCAGCCACTTGGTCATACATCGACCTTTTCAGGGTTTGAGAGCGTTTTGCGTTCTAATGCGCAATAAAGGTCTATCGCTCCCGTGAACTTCATCCTTCGCTGGGACAAAGCACACACAAAATCTGCGGCATTATATACTGGCGCTACTGAAACGGAAACGACACCGCTTGCCGCACCCATTCCCGGCACCGCCCACATCGGAAAACTCATGCAACTCAAGAATCCCATCCTCGGCCTGTGCCAACAGTCCACCTTCATGCTCAGCGCCGCCAAAGTCGACCAATGCCCCGATGACGAAGGCTTCGAAGTCGCATTCGCCGGCCGTTCCAACGCCGGTAAATCCAGCGCGCTGAACACCCTGACCCACGCCAGCCTGGCTCGCACCTCGAAAACCCCGGGGCGCACACAGCTCCTCAACTTCTTCAAGCTAGACGATGATCGGCGTCTGGTCGACCTTCCGGGCTACGGTTACGCAAAAGTACCTATCCCGCTGAAGCTGCACTGGCAGCGTCACCTGGAAGCCTATCTGGGTGGCCGGGAGAGTTTGAAGGGTTTGATTCTGATGATGGACATCCGTCATCCAATGACCGACTTCGACCTGTTGATGCTCGACTGGGCCGTCGCCAGCGGCATGCCGATGCACATCCTGCTGACCAAGGCCGACAAACTCACCTACGGCGCAGCGAAAAACACCCTGCTCAAAGTGCAGGCCGAAATCCGTAAAGGTTGGGGCGATGCGGTGACCATCCAGCTGTTCTCGGCGCCAAAACGCCTGGGCCTGGAAGACGCCTACACTGTTCTGGCAGGCTGGATGGAACTGGCTGACAAGGGTTCGGAGGTCGCCGAGTAAAAACTCGGGGCAAAAAAAACCCCGGACTTCGTATGGGGAGGGGAAGTTCGGGGTCCAAGTTCCGGACCGCTAGGGCGGGGTCCAGATATCTGCCAACACTTAACACAACATAGGAGCATTGAAGGGCTTCACCACCCATTCAGTAACTCTGAGTAGCAATTCACGGGTTAAGTTCCGGCACGCTCCAAAAACTATTGGAAATAACTCGCCGCGCTTTCCGATCTAAAGCGCGGCCGCGGCATGATGCCGCGGCCCAAGCCCTGCGCTTAGTGCGCCTCGTCCCAGTTGTTGCCCACGCCGACATCCACCACCAGCGGCACATCCAGCTTCGCCGCCTCGCTCATGTGCTCACGAATCTTCGCGCTGACTTCAGCCACCAGGTCCTCACGCACCTCCAGCACCAATTCATCGTGCACCTGAAGGATGACCTTGGCGTCCAGCCCAGAGTCCGTCAGCCAGTTGTCGACCTTCACCATCGCCTTCTTGATGATATCGGCTGCGGTGCCCTGCATCGGCGCGTTGATCGCCGTACGCTCGGCGCCAGCACGCTCCTGAGGCTTGTTGGAGTTGATATCCGGCAGGTACAGGCGGCGCCCGAACAGGGTTTCCACGTAACCCTGGTCAGCTGCCTGGGCACGGGTGCGGTCCATGTACTCGCGAACCCCCGGGTAACGGGCGAAGTAGACGTCGATGTAAGCCTTGGCGGTCTTGGTGTCGACGCCGATGTCCTTGCCCAGCTTCTGGGCCCCCATGCCGTAGATCAGGCCAAAGTTGATCGCCTTGGCGCTGCGACGCTGATTGGACGTGACCTCAGCCAGTTCAACCTTGAACACCTCGGCCGCCGTCGCGGTGTGCACGTCGAGGTCGTCGCGGAACGCATTGAGCAAGCCTTCGTCCTTGGACAAATGCGCCATGATGCGCAGCTCGATCTGCGAATAGTCCGCCGCCAGCAGCTTGTAGCCCTTGGGCGCGACAAATGCCTGGCGAATCCGACGGCCTTCAGCGGTACGCACCGGAATGTTCTGCAGGTTCGGATCGCTGGAAGACAGACGCCCGGTCGCCGCGACGGCCTGGTGATAGGACGTGTGAACGCGCCCGGTGCGTGGGTTGATCTGTTCCGGCAGGCGGTCGGTGTACGTACTTTTCAACTTGCTCATGCTGCGGTACTGCATCAGCACTTTCGGCAACGGATAGTCGTCTTCGGCCAACTTGGCCAAGACTTCCTCGGCCGTCGAAGCCTGGCCCTTGCCGGTCTTCTTCAGCACCGGCAGCCCGAGCTTCTCGTAGAGGATCGCCCCCAACTGCTTGGGCGAACCCAGGTTGAACTCCTCGCCTGCGATTTCGTACGCCTGGCGCTCGAGGTCCACCATCTTGTTGCCCAGTTCGATACTCTGGATGCCCAGTAAGGCCGCATCCACCAGGGCACCCTGGCGCTCAATGCGCGCCAGTACCGGCACCAACGGCATCTCGATGTCAGACACTACGCTGGCGAGGCTAGGGATAGCCGCAAGCTGCTTATGCAGTTCCTGATGCAGGCGCAGGGTTACATCGGCGTCTTCCGCCGCGTAAGGCCCGGCCTGTTCAAGGGCAATCTGGTCAAAGGTCAGCTGCTTGGCGCCCTTGCCGGCAATGTCCTGGAAGCTGACGGTGTCGTAATCCAGGTACTTCTTCGCCAGGCTGTCCATGTCGTGGCGGGTCGCCACGGAGTTCAGCACGTAGGACTCAAGCATGGTGTCGAAGGCGATGCCGCGCACGGTGATGCCATGTGCCGGGTCGCCACCGATGGCGCAGTTGGCCAGGATGTTCATGTCGAACTTGGCGTGCTGGCCGACCTTGAGTTTTTCCGGGTCTTCGAGCAACGGCTTCAGGGCCAGCAGCACGGTGTCCCGATCCAGCTGTTCCGGCGCGCCGATGTAGGAATGGGTCAGCGGAATGTAGGCTGCTTCGTGGGCTTTTACGGCAAAGGACACACCCACCAACTGGGCTTGCTGCGCATCGACACCGGTGGTTTCGGTATCAAAGGCGAACAGCTTGGCGTCGTTGAGCTTCTTCAGCCAGGCATCGAATTGAGCCTGGGTAAGGATGGTTTCATACACCGGCTCCACAGACACCGGGGCGACGATCTCAACCGCTTCCTCAGTGACAGCGGCCGAGGGCGCCGCACTCAACTCGACTCGCTTGGCATCACGCTGAATCTCGTCAATCCAGCTCTTGAACTCCAGCAGCGTATACAGCTCCAGAAGCTTCTCGCGATCCGGCTCGATCAGGTGCAAATCGTCCAGGCCCACATCCAGCGGCACGTCGATCTTGATCGTCGCCAACTGGTAGGAAAGGAATGCACTTTCCTTGTGCTCTTCGAGCTTGGCGACCAGGGTCTTGGCGCCACGAATCGGCAAGGTCGGCACGATATCGAGCTGCTCGTAGAGCTCCTTCAAACCGCCGTTGACGCCTACCAGCAAGCCGGAAGCCGTCTTTGGACCAATGCCCGGAACCCCCGGGATGTTGTCGGACGAATCGCCCATCAACGCCAGGTAATCGATGATCTGCTCGGGAGCGACACCGAATTTCTCCTTCACGCCCTCAACGTCCATGGCGCTACCGGTCATGGTGTTGACCAAGGTAATGTGCCCGTCCACCAACTGCGCCATGTCCTTGTCACCGGTGGAAATCACCACCGGGCGGTCGGCGGCCGCGCTGCTACGGGCCAGGGTGCCGATCACGTCGTCCGCTTCAACGCCTTCGACGCACAGCAGCGGGAAGCCCAGGGCGATCACGCTTTGGTGCAGCGGCTCGATCTGCACGCGCATGTCATCCGGCATGCTCGCGCGGTTGGCCTTGTATTCGGCGTACAACTCATCGCGAAATGTCCCGCCCTTGGCGTCGAACACCACCGCGAACGGGCTGTTCGGGTACTGCTTGCGCAGGCTTTTGAGCATGTTCAGCACGCCCTTGACCGCGCCGGTGGGCAGGCCTTTGGAGGTGGTGAGCGGGGGCAGCGCGTGAAAGGCGCGGTACAGGTAAGAAGAACCGTCCACCAGGACGAGGGGGGCTTGGCTCATGAGCAGGATCAACCTTTTCGGCGGGTCAGGCGCTAGAATAGCCGGACCAATGACGACAAAGGGACAAGGTTATCATGCGTACAGTAAATCGCCTGTTGTTGACCGGCTTGATTGCACTTACTCCGATGGCAGCCATGGCGGCAGATACTGCCCCTTCGGGCGACCCGGAAGTCACCATTCGCACGGAGGGCGACAAGACCATTCAGGAATACCGCCAAAATGGTTTCCTGTACGCGATCAAGGTGACCCAGAAAGGCTTTCCGCCGTATTTCCTGGTGCGCGCGGACGGAACCGATGCGAATTTCATCCGCTCTGACCAGCCGGATATGCTGATCCCGTCATGGAAGATCTTCGAATGGAAATGATTTCTTAACTTTAATCGGCGCTGCTCCCCGCAGCGCCCGTAACGGCAGTTTTAACCATGTCTGTGTTCACCCCCCTGGCTCGGCCCGAGCTGGAAACCTTTCTTGCCCCTTACGGGCTCGGCCGCCTGCTTGATTTCCAGGGGATTGCCGCTGGTAGTGAAAACACCAATTTTTTCATCAGCCTGGAACAGGGCGAATTCGTCCTGACCCTGGTTGAACGCGGCCCCGTGCAGGAAATGCCGTTCTTCATCGAGCTGCTGGACGTACTCCACGACGCCGACCTGCCGGTGCCTTACGCCCTGCGCACCACCGATGGCGTGGCCTTGCGCGAGTTGGCCGGCAAACCGGCGCTCCTGCAACCGCGCCTGGCGGGCAAGCACATCAAGGACGCCAACGCCCAGCATTGCGTGCAAGTGGGCGAATTGCTCGGCCACCTGCACCTGGCCACCCAGGGCGAGAAGGTGCTGGAACGCAAGACCGATCGTGGGCTGGACTGGATGCTGAGCGAAGGCGCGCAACTGATTTCGCACCTCGACGCCGAACAACAAGGCCTGCTGCAAGCCGCGCTGACCGAGATCGAGGCGCATAAGGCAGAGATCCTCGCGCTGCCCCGGGCGAATATCCACGCCGACCTGTTTCGCGACAACGCGATGTTCGAAGGCACGCACCTGACCGGGCTGATCGACTTCTACAACGCCTGCTCGGGGCCGATGCTGTACGACGTGGCGATCGCCCTGAATGACTGGTGCTCGGACGCCGACGGCGTGATCGACGGCCAGCGGGCGCGCGCATTGCTGGGAGCGTATGCGGGCTTGCGACCGTTTACCGCCAAGGAAGCGGAGCTGTGGCCGGCCATGTTGCGCGTGGCGTGCGTACGGTTCTGGCTGTCACGCCTGATTGCTGCAGAATCGTTTGCCGGGCAGGACGTGCTGATTCACGACCCGCGAGAGTTTCAAGTGCGTTTGGCGCAACGCCAGCAGGTCAAGACTCCGCTGCCGTTCGCGTTGTAGCACACGGTCAGTGTGGGAGCTGGCTTGCCTGCGATAGCGGTGGGTCAGTTACATTTGAGTCAGCTGGCCCACCGCTATCGCAGGCAAGCCAGCTCCCACATTTGATCTTCGTTGTGGCTTATAAAGACTCCAGGCACCCTGCCAGGTCATTCCCCAGCTTCTCCAGCACCTGCTCATAACCCTGAGCCGTGGCCGGCGTATAGCCGCCCAACGCATCCAGTTCCGCCAGCTTCACCGGCAGACCGGCTACCAGCGTTTCCGCCAGACGCGGGCGCAGCGGTGGCTCGCTGAACACGCAGGTCTTGCCTACTTCCTGCAAACGCGTGCGCATCGCCGCCACATGCTGGGCGCCCGGCTGTACTTCTGCGGCCACGCTGAATACGCCGGTGTGCTTGAGGCCATAGGCATCTTCGAAGTAATCGAACGCCTCATGGAACACGAAGTACGGCTTGCCGGCGACATCCGCCATGCGCGCCTTCAAACGCGCATCCAGCGCGTCCATACGGCTATCAAACGCCTTCACGTTGCTTTGATAACGCTCGGCATTCGCCGGGTCGGCAGTGCTGAGGTCTGCCGCCATGCGGTTGGCAATCACCCGGGCGTTGACCGTCGACAACCACAAATGCGCATCCAGGCTGCCAGGGCGATGATCGTGATCGTGTTCGTCAGCCTCTTCGGCGTGGGAGTGGCTATCTTCGGCGAACCGGCGCAGTTTCATCCCCGGAAGGTCCTGCACCGCCACTGTCGGCAAGCTGCGCCCTTTCAACACTCGTGGCAGAAAGCTCTCCATGTCCGGGCCAATCCAATACAGCAGGTCCACCGACTGCACGCGCCGTACGTCGGAAGGCCGCAGCGCATAGTTATGCGGCGACGCGCCCGGCGGCAGCAATACCTCGGGAATCGCCACGCCGTCCTGCACGGCGGCGGCAATCAGCTGTAACGGTTTGATGCTGGTCAGCACCCGAACCTCCGCCTGAGCGGCACCGGCAAGGAACAAACTGGTGACAAATACGACAAAAACGGGAAAAAGTCTGGACACGATGACCACTCAAGGAGGCAGGAACAGGTAACATAATAACGTCTCTCACAAATATCTGTCGCCGCTCATGCCTAAAACACCGCTTGCCAGCCGTCCCCATGACCACTCTCACTGCGTGCACAGCGCACTGTCAGAGGCCGACGCCTTGTGTGCGCGCCAAGGCCTGCGCCTGACCGCCCTGCGTCGCCGGGTGCTGGAGCTGGTGTGGCAAAGCCACAAGCCGCTGGGCGCCTACGACATCCTCGGCGTGCTCAGTGAGCAAGATGGCCGCCGCGCCGCCCCACCCACGGTGTACCGCGCGCTGGACTTCCTGCTGGACAACGGCCTGGTGCACCGCATCTCCTCGCTCAACGCCTTTGTCGGCTGCAACCACCCGGAACACGCGCACCAGGGCCAGTTCCTGATTTGCCGCGAATGCCATGCCGCCATCGAACTTGAGCAAAAAAGCATCAGCGACAGCATCATCAAGAGCGCCGGCGACGTCGGCTTCAAGGTCGAAGGGCAAACCGTCGAAGTCGTCGGTGTGTGCTCGGGCTGCCAGGGGGCTTGATGAGCACTGCGTTAATCCGCCTGGAGCAGGTCGGGGTCACGTTCGCCGGGCAAAACGTGCTGGACAACATCGCCCTGAGCGTCGAGCCGGGGCAGATCGTCACGCTGATCGGCCCCAACGGCGCCGGCAAGACCACCCTGGTGCGTGCCGTACTCGGCCTGCTCAAGCCCGACAGCGGCAGCGTGTGGCGCAAGCCGAAGCTGCGCGTCGGCTACATGCCGCAGAAGCTGCATGTGGACCCGACCTTGCCCCTGTCGGTGCTGCGCTTCCTGCGCCTGGTGCCGGGCGTAGACCGTGCCCGCGCACAGTCGGCCCTGAAGGAAGTCGGCGCCGAACAGGTGATCGACAGCCCGGTGCAAAGCATATCCGGCGGCGAAATGCAGCGCGTGCTGCTGGCCCGCGCCTTGTTGCGCGAGCCGGAACTGCTGGTGCTGGATGAACCCGTGCAAGGCGTCGACGTAGCAGGACAAGCCGAGCTGTACAGCCTGATCACCCGCCTGCGCGACCGCCACGGCTGCGGCGTGCTGATGGTTTCCCACGACTTGCACCTGGTGATGAGCACCACCGACCAGGTGGTGTGCCTCAATCGCCACGTGTGCTGTTCCGGCCACCCGGAACAGGTCAGCGGCGACCCGGCCTTCGTCGAGCTGTTCGGCAAGAACGCCCAGAGCCTGGCGATTTATCACCACCATCACGACCACGCCCATGACTTGCATGGCGCCGTCGTGGACGACCCCGCCACACCTCACACCCACGTTCACGGAGATAGCTGCAAGCATGGCTGATTTTCTGCTCTACGCCCTGCTGGCAGGCTTGGCTTTGGCGCTGGTGGCGGGTCCACTGGGCTCGTTCGTGGTCTGGCGGCGCATGGCCTATTTTGGCGACACCTTGTCCCACGCCGCGCTGCTGGGCGTGGCCATGGGCTTTCTGCTGGACGTCAGCCCGACCATCGCCGTGACCGTCGGCTGCCTGCTGCTGGCGGTGCTGCTGGTGACCCTGCAACAGCGCCAGCCGCTGGCCTCCGATACGTTGCTCGGCATCCTGGCGCCGAGCACGTTGTCGCTGGGCCTGGTGGTGCTGAGCTTCATGCACGAAGTGCGCATCGACCTGATGGCCTATCTGTTCGGCGACCTGCTGGCGATCAGCCCCACCGACCTGGCTTGGATTCTCGGCGGCAGCGCGGCGGTGCTGGTGTTGCTGGTAACGCTGTGGCGCCCGCTGCTGGCAATCACCGTCCACGAAGAACTGGCCACCGTCGAAGGTTTGCCCGTGGCCGCGTTGCGCATGACCCTGATGTTGCTGATCGCCGTGGTGATTGCTGTCGCGATGAAGATTGTCGGCGTATTGTTGATCACATCGCTGCTGATCATCCCGGCCGCTGCGGCCCAGCGCCACGCCCGATCACCGGAACAAATGGCGGTCGGCGCCAGCCTGTTGGGGATGCTTGCGGTGTGTGGTGGCCTGGCGCTGTCCTGGTTCAAGGACACCCCGGCCGGGCCGTCGATTGTGGTCACGGCGGCCGCCCTGTTTCTGCTGAGTTTTGTCCTGCCCCGTCGTGGGGTGTAGACTTGCTCGCTTTTTGCGCAATTAGAGAGTCGCAGGAATGAAGTTGTTCAACTCCCGTTATCTGCTCCTTGCCGCATTTTCCTTGCTGCTGGGCGCCTGCCAAAGCACCCCGCCCGCCGCCCCTGAGGCCCCGGACGCGCGCGCTGCGGCGATCGCACAGCTGGAGCAAAACCTCGCCAGCAGTGAACTGGCCACCGCCGAAGACGAGCTGGCCGCGTTGCAGGCCCAGTCGCCCAACGACCCCGCGCTGGAGCCTTATCAGCGCCAACTGGCCGAAGCCTACCTGCAGCGCAGCCAGATCGTGCTGCAAAAAGGTGACGTCAACGCTGCCGCCACGGCCCTGAGCCGTGCACGGGCACTGATGCCCAAGGCGCCAGCGCTGACCGGTGGCGTCAACAGTGCAATCGCCCACGCCCGCAAAGCCGAGCTGGATAAAGCCGAGGCCGCCCTGAAAGCCGCCGAAGCCAAGCCTCCCGCCAGGGTCATCGACCCCGCAGCTGAAAGCACAACCGTTGCGCTGAACCTCACCGATATTGAAGCGCTGCGCCACCAACTGGATGAGATCGCCACCGATGTGGTGAATTACCAGTGTGATGTCAGCATCCAGGCGCCGCGCACGGAAGATTACCCATGGCTGGCCACGTTGCTGACCAAACGGGTAAAACGCATCGATTCGGGGTATGACCTGAAGATTCACCGGCAGATTCTGAAGAAGGTCCCGGCGCAGGTTGTGCTGATTCCGCGCAAGACTGAATAAAGCATCGCAGGCAAGCCAGCTCCCACACTTGAATGTATTCACAATTCAAAATGTGGGAGCTGGCTTGCCTGCGATAGCGGTCTAACAAACAACCAATAGCTTAAGCCGGAACAGCTTTGGCCTTAGGCTCCCGCTCCCAGACCCGATGCTGGGCAATCGCGGCAAAAAACGCCTTCAACGCCTTCCCATCACCGCCCACGATCAACCCCGCATCCGCCTCAAGCTTGAGCACATCCAGCAACTGCTTCGCCTCACCGGCCAAGGCGATCGCCTTCAGGTGCTTGTACGCTTCAAGCAGGTAATGCAACGCCACACCATCACCGCTCAACGCCTGCACCGACTTGGCGCCGCCCGGCACAAACACCGCGTCGAACGCCACCGACGGCAAGCCTTCCATGGACGCATCCACCGGCAGGCTCTTGCCATCCGCCGTGGTCACCGGTGCCGACGTAGGCCCCAGCAGCTTCGCATGTGCTCCCGCAGCCTCAAGGGCCTTTTTCAACGCATCAATTGCAGCACCATCAACACCGTTCGCCGCCAGAATCGCTACTTTCCGAGTCTTGATATCACCCGACAGCAAGTTGGCCTGGCTCAAGGCTGGCGAACGTTCCGGAGACGTCTTGCGCTCCGGCACGGTGCCTTTCTTCGGCGCCGGCAAGCCCAGGTTCTGCGCCACGCGCTTGGCCAGCTCCAGGTCGATGTTGGCGAGGATCTCATTCACTTGGCGAGCGCGGATAAACTCACGCTCCACCTTGCCCAGCTCAAAGCTGTAGGCGGCGATGATGTGCTCCTGCTCGTGCTTGCTCATGCTGCGGAAAAACAGCCGCGCCTGGGAGAAGTGATCGCCGAACGACTCGCTGCGCTCACGGATCTTGTGAGCATCGATACGCTCTGGATAGGTCTCAAAACCACCGTCCTGCGCGGCAGGTGGGGTCTCTTTCGGCCAGCCACCGTCAATCGAATTCGGCTCGTATGCCGCGCGCCCCTTGTCGATGGTGGTGCGGTGCATGGCATCCCGCTGGCCGTTGTGGAACGGCGCTACCGGACGGTTGATCGGCAGCTCGTGAAAGTTCGGCCCGCCCAGTCGGCTGATCTGCGTGTCGGTGTAGGAAAACAGCCGACCTTGCAGCAGCGGGTCATTGGAGAAGTCGATGCCCGGTACGATATGCCCCGGGCAGAACGCCACTTGCTCGGTCTCGGCGAAGTAGTTGTCCGGGTTGCGGTTGAGCACCATCTTGCCCAGCGGCGTAATCGGCACCAGCTCTTCGGGGATCAGCTTGGTCGGGTCGAGGATGTCGAAGTCGAACTTGTGCTCGTCCTCCTCGGCGATGATCTGCACGCCCAATTCCCATTCCGGGTAATCGCCGCCTTCGATGGATTCCCACAGGTCGCGACGGTGGAAGTCGGTATCTTTACCTGCAAGCTTCTGCGCCTCGTCCCACACCAGGGAACAGGTGCCGACGGTAGGCCGCCAGTGAAATTTGACGAAGTTGGATTTGCCCTCGGCATTCACCAGGCGGAACGTGTGCACACCAAAACCCTGCATGGTCCGCAGGCTTTTTGGAATTGCGCGGTCAGACATGGCCCAAATCACCATGTGCGCCGACTCTGGCTGCAGCGAGACAAAATCCCAGAACGTATCGTGAGCCGAGCCGCCGGTAGGAATCTCGTTGTGGGGCTCAGGTTTTACCGCATGCACGAAGTCAGGAAACTTGATCGCGTCCTGAATGAAAAATACCGGCATGTTGTTGCCCACCAGGTCGAAGTTGCCTTCGTCGGTGAAGAACTTCACGGCAAAACCACGCACGTCACGCACGGTATCGCCGGAACCGCGAGGGCCCTGCACCGTGGAGAACCGCGCAAATACCGGGGTTTTATGCTCAGGGTTACGCAGGAAGCCGGCCTTGGTCAGCGCCGAATGGTTTTCATAGGTCTGGAAATAACCATGGGCGCCGGTACCGCGGGCATGGACGATGCGCTCCGGGATGCGCTCATGGTCAAAGTGCGTGATTTTCTCACGCATGATGAAGTCTTCCAGCAGCGAGGGGCCACGGGAGCCGACCTTCAAGCTGTTCTGGTTATCGGAAACCTTCACGCCCTGGTTGGTGCGCAGCGCCTGGCCGGTCGCGTCGGAGCGGAATGTTTCCAGGCTTTGCAGCTTGGCGTTGGTGTTGCCACGGTCCAGCGTGTCGGTACCCGCAAGTTCGCTCTTGGGCGGGGTGACTGGCTTTTTAGTGCTCATCAGACAAAAACTCCTCGTTTGCGTAGGCCAGAGCGATCCCCGGCTCTTCTTGAGCAAAACCCCAGGCACGGCACCCGGGAATTTCGAGTTGCTTAAGTAGTGACTGACACGGTTTTGGACCGTTCCTTTTTTATGACCTTTGATCGCGTTATTGCCAAATCGCTGGTCAGATGAGAAATAAATGCTAAGAAACACTATACGGACAGGCTAAAATGCGCGCCCGGCTAACCGCTGATCCCTTTTTAATGCGCCCCACAAGGTTCGCTACGTGATCGAGTTTCATAACGTCCATAAAACCTACCGGGTCGCCGGTAAGGATATCCCCGCGCTGCATCCCACTAACCTGCGCGTCGAAAATGGCCAGGTGTTTGGTCTGATCGGCCATTCCGGTGCAGGAAAAAGTACCCTGCTGCGTCTGATCAACCGCCTGGAACAGCCCAGCGGCGGTCAGATCAAGGTCGATGACGAAGAAGTCACCGCCCTGGATGCCAACGGCCTGCGCCGTTTCCGGCAACAGGTCGGGATGATCTTCCAGCACTTCAACCTGCTGGCGTCCAAGACCGTCGCTGACAACGTGGCACTGCCGCTGACCCTCGCCGGCGAACTTTCCCGCAAGGAAATCGACCTGCGGGTAGCCGAACTGCTGGCCCGGGTCGGCCTGTCTGACCACGCCAGGAAATACCCGGCGCAGTTGTCCGGCGGCCAGAAGCAGCGCGTCGGCATCGCCCGCGCCCTGGCTACCAAGCCAAAGATCCTGCTGTGCGACGAAGCCACCAGCGCCCTCGACCCGCAAACCACGGCCTCGGTCCTGCAACTGCTGGCCGAGATCAACCGCGAGTTGAAGCTGACCATCGTGCTGATCACCCATGAAATGGACGTGATCCGCCGGGTCTGCGACCACGTGGCCGTGATGGACGCCGGTGTTATCGTCGAGCAAGGCACCGTCGCCGACGTGTTCCTGCACCCCAAGCACCCGACCACCAAGCGCTTTGTGCAAGAGTCCGAGCAGGTTGACGAAGGCGAGCAGCGCGATGACTTCGCCCACGTCCCAGGCCGCATCGTGCGCCTGACGTTCCAGGGCGAAGCGACCTACGCGCCGCTGCTGGGTACCGTCGCCCGCGACACGGGTGTGGACTACAGCATCCTCGCCGGTCGTATCGACCGCATCAAAGACATTCCCTACGGGCAACTGACCCTGGCCGTCACCGGTGGTGACATGGAGGCCGCGTTCGCCGCCTTCACCGCGGCAGACGTCCATATGGAGGTGCTGCGCTAATGGAAATCCTGTTGAGCTTTTTCTCGAACATCGACTGGTCGGAAATCCTGCTGGCCACCGGCGACACCATGACCATGCTGTTCGGCTCGCTGCTGTTCACCGTGCTGCTGGGCTTGCCGCTGGGCGTGTTGTTGTTCCTGTGCAGCCCGCGCCAGTTGTTTGAACAGAAGAACCTGTACGCCTTGCTGTCGCTGATCGTGAACATCCTGCGTTCGCTGCCGTTCATCATTCTGTTGATCGTGATGATTCCGTTCACGGTGCTGATCACCGGCACCTCGCTGGGGGTGGCCGGTGCCATTCCGCCGCTGGTGGTAGGCGCCACGCCGTTTTTTGCGCGCCTGGTGGAAACCGCGCTGCGTGAAGTGGACCGCGGGATTATCGAAGCGACCCAGGCCATGGGCGCCACGACCCGGCAGATCATCACCAACGCCTTGTTGCCCGAAGCCCGCCCCGGCATCTTCGCAGCGATTACGGTGACGGCGATTACACTGGTGTCCTACACGGCCATGGCCGGTGTGGTCGGCGCCGGTGGCCTGGGTGACCTGGCGATCCGTTTTGGTTATCAACGCTTCCAGACCGATGTGATGGTGGTCACCGTGGTGCTGCTGTTGATCCTGGTGCAAATTCTGCAAACCGTCGGCGACAAGCTGGTGGTGCACTTTTCTCGAAAATAACGGCTATTGCCGGCGCGAAGCCGGCCAATACCCGAACAAGGAGCTTGTTGAATGAAAAAACTACTGGTTGCTTTCGCCGCCGTTGCCGCGTTTTCTGCCCACGCCGCCGAAACCCTGACCGTGGCTGCGTCCCCGGTGCCTCACGCTGAAATCCTCGAATTCGTGAAGCCGGTGCTGGCCAAAGAAGGCGTGGACCTGCAAGTGAAAGTCTTCACCGACTACGTCCAGCCAAACGTACAGGTGGCCGAAAAGCGCCTGGACGCCAACTTCTTCCAGCACCAGCCGTACCTGGATGAATTCAACAAAGCCAAGGGCACTCACCTGGTGAGCGTTGGCGCTGTGCACCTTGAGCCTCTGGGCGCTTACTCCAGCAAGTACAAAAAGCTGGAAGAACTGCCAAGCGGCGCCAACGTCGTGATTCCGAACGACGCCACCAACGGTGGCCGTGCGCTGTTGCTGCTGGCCAAGCACAACCTGATCACCCTGAAGGACCCGACCAACATCCTGTCGACCATCAAGGACATCACCGGTAACCCGAAAAACCTGAAATTCCGCGAACTGGAAGCCGCCACCCTGCCGCGCGTGCTGACCCAGGTCGACCTGGCGCTGATCAACACCAACTACGCGCTGGAAGCCAAGCTGGATCCGTCCAAGGACGCCCTGGTGATCGAAGGCAATGACTCGCCTTACGTGAACATCCTGGTGACCCGCGAAGACAACAAGGACTCGGATGCAGTGAAGAAGCTGGTTGCAGCCCTGCACACCCCGGAAGTGAAAGCGTTCATTCTCGAGAAGTACAAAGGCGCGATCCTGCCGGCGTTCTGATCCAGAGCTGAAAACCCGATCTCCCAAACACTGGAGATCAAATGTGGGAGCTGGCTTGCCTGCGATGGCATCGCTGCGGTGTATCAGTAACACCGCGCCGCCTGTATCGCAGGCAAGCCAGCTCCCACACTTTTAAGCGCTACACGCCCGGCAACACCTTGGGCATATCGCGCAGCCGGATCCACGGCTCATTGCGCCACCGCAACACACTCAAACTCACCGTCGACCAGGCCAGCCAACTCAGGGCCGGGCTTTCGCTTGCCTGCTGTTTACCGCGCAGGGCGGGCACCACTTCGTGAGTCAGCCATTGGCGCAGGGCGCGGTTTTCGGGGCAGTAGTGATAGATCAACATTGCGTACACGCCGGATTCGCTGAGCATCAACGTCGGCGCAGCCCGGCGGTGGGTGGTCGCGGTCAGTGTTTGTTGTTGGTCAGGATCGAGCTTGCGCAGCAAGGCTTCGTTGAGATGCAGGCCCATCAGATGGCCAATGTCGCGGGCGCTGAACCAGGCTTGGGCATCGATGAGGATGGCGTGCAGTTGCTGGTGATGGCGGGTGAATACTTCGGGGGTGCAGGGTGGGTCTGGGGTAAGCATTTTCATTTCGACAACTCCGGGTATGCATGGGAGCTGCCAACGGCCTTCCTACGGGCTTGGGTGGCAGCCATACGCGGGGTAGGAACCGAGTACCCAGGGATCTCGGCCACGTCGAAACGTGCCCGCGCATAGCCGCCGCGACTGATACTACGGGCGCAAAAAAAACGCCGCAATCAGACGATGGCGCTATTACGCCGAGGGTACATAAAAGGGTTCCTACGCCCTGTCACTGAATTTGCAGCGACAGGGCAAAGACTAGTCAGTCGACGCACGCCAAACAAGTTCGCGCCGACCGCTACACGTTGCGGGAAAAGTCCGACGACATAGCTTTAATGCCGTGCACATAACCAATGTGGGAGCGGGCTTGCTGTGGTGAGCGGGCTTGCCCCGCGCTGGGCTGCGAAGCAGCCCCATCAATCTGTGGTGAACCCAACGGGGGACAAGCCCCCTCACCACAGCAAGCCAGCTCCCACAGTTGCGCCATGGTGCCAGCACGACAAGTGACAGGCTTACTTACGCTGCAACAACCCCGGGAACTGCGCCACCAGCTTCTGGTTATTCAACGGCGCACGGATAAACCCGCGTTGCGTCCCATCCGGCCCGATCAGCGCCAGGTTGCCGCTGTGGTCGACGGTGTAGTTGGGCTTGCTGGTGTCCGCCGGAATAAATGGAATGCTCACCGCGTTCGAAACCTTCTGCACATCCTCCACATTCGCGCCGGTCAGCCCTTCGAACTGCGGATCGAAGTAGCCCAGGTACTGTTTAAGCTGCGCCGGCGTATCACGATTCGGGTCAACGCTGACCAAAATCACCTGCAACTTGTCCACAACGTCTTTCGGCAGCTCACTCTTGATCTGGCGCAGTTGGGCGAGGGTGGTCGGGCAGATGTCCGGGCAGAAGGTGTAGCCGAAGAACAACACGCTCCACTTGCCTTTAAGCTCGTTGACCACCACCGGCTGGCCGTCCTGGTTGGTCATGGTCACGGGCGGCAGCTGGCGGCTTTGCGGCAGCAGGATGATGCCCGCGTCGATCAAGGCAGTGGGGTCGCCCTGGCCTTTGCCACTCAGTACTTTGTTGACGGTCAGGCCCATGATCAACGCGACAATGGCCACCAGAATGAAGACAGTTTTTTGAGTTCGAGTCATAGGTTCAACAATAGGTAATGGTCTACGAGCAGGGCGATAAACAGCGCAAACAGGTACCCAATAGAGTACTTGAAGGTGTTGATCGCCGCGTGCGGCCGACTGCCACGGTACAGCACCCAGGCCCATTGCAGAAAGCGCCCGCCCAGAACCAGCGCGCATCCCAGGTACAGCGCGCCGCTCATGTGGATCACATACGGCATCAGGCTGACCGCCAGCAGGGCAAAGGTGTAGAGCAGGATATGCACCTTGGTGTAGTGCTCGCCGTGGGTCACCGGCAGCATCGGGATATCGGCCTTGGCGTATTCCTCTTTGCGGTGAATGGCCAGCGCCCAAAAGTGCGGCGGCGTCCAGGCGAAGATGATCAGCACCAGCAGCAAGGGCTCGGCGCTGACGTGGCCGGTGACCGCCACCCAACCCAACAACGGCGGCGCAGCGCCGGCGAGGCCACCGATGACGATGTTTTGCGGTGTGGCACGCTTGAGGAAGCCGGTGTAGATCACCGCGTAGCCCAACAGCGAAGCCAGAGTCAGCCAGGCCGCCAGCGGATTGGTAAACGCCAGCAACAGCGCCAGCCCGGCCACCGCCAGCACCATGGCGAACGTCAGCGCGGCCACAGGCGATACACGCCCTTCCGCCAGCGGGCGCTTATGGGTACGCGCCATCAGCGCATCGATGCGCCGGTCCACCACATGGTTGACCGCCGCCGCACCACCGGCACACAGGGCAATGCCCAGATTGCCGAAAATCAGCACCGGCCACGGCACCCCGGCGCGGGTGGCGAGGAACATGCCCACCAGCGAGGTGATAAGCATCAGCACCACCACTTTTGGCTTGGTCAGCTCCAGGTAATCACGCCAGATCGCCTGGCTGTGACGCTCGCCGATCAAGGTCGCCATGGCATCTCTCCTTTTATTGTTATGAGGCCCGACACGTGTTTACGCGGGCTGAAGCGCCAGCCGAACGGCAACTGATGCCGCACCCGGACCAGGCTGGTACGGGCGTGGTAATTGACCAGCACCAGCGACAGCAGCAACGCTGCGCCGCCGGCGTTATGGGCGACCGCCACCGGCAGCGGCAGGTGGAAATACACGTTGCTCAGCCCCAGGCAGATTTGCGCCGCCAGGGCGATCAGCAACAGGCCAGCCAGGCGGGTCATACCGACCACCTTGAGTTGCCAGGCCAGGCCCAGCAACACGACGGTGACCAGCAGCGCGCCAATCCGGTGGGTCAGGTGAATTGCCGTACGCGCGTCACTGTCCAGTTGCCCGCCGAGGTAATTAGGGCCGATATGCTGGGTCAAGTGGAAACCATTGGCAAAATCCGCCGCCGGCCACCATTGGCCGTGACAAGTCGGTAGGTCGATACAGGCCACCGCCGCATAGTTGGAACTGACCCATCCACCCAGGGCAATCTGGCCGATCACCAGCACCAGCCCGGCCGTGGCCCAGTACTGCAAACGCCTGGGCACGATCAGCGCCGGCAACACGCCGGACAGGCGCAGTGTCAGCAAGAACAGCAGGCTCAACGTCGCAAACCCGCCCAATAAATGCCCGGTGACCACCTGCGGCCAGAGCTTCAGCGTCACCGTCCACATCCCGAACGCCGCCTGGGCAAACACCACCGCCAGCAGGAACAACGGCAGCTTCAACGGCTGCCCCGGATGATGCCGATGGGTCCAGGCGCGCGCCGCCAGCAGGACGATCAGCAACCCGAGGGTGCCGGCGAAATAGCGGTGGGTCATCTCGTTCCAACCCTTGTCCGCCTCCACCGGCGCGTCCGGGTAATGCAGTTCGGCATGGGCCAACTGGGCTTCGCTTTTCGGCACGCTGATAAAGCCGTAGCACCCCGGCCAATCCGGGCAACCGAGGCCTGCGTGGGTCAGGCGGGTATAGGCACCCAGCAGCACTACGATCAGCGCCAGCAGGGTGGCAAACAACGCGAGGCGAAATCCAGGTTTGGCCATGACGGTGTCCTTATCCGATGTTCGACAGTTTCAGCAGCAGGCGCAGGTCATTGAGCAGGTCCTTGCCCTTGACCCGAGCGTCGTAGCGCAGCACCAGGTTGCCGTGGGGGTCGACGATCCACAGCTGGGCATCGCCGCTGCCTTGAGCCGCGGCGTCTTTGTTGAAGGTCGAGAGGTCCAGGGAGTAGCGCTGCAGTTGCGGGTATTCGGCCTTGAGCTTGGCGTCGTAGGCGGTGCTCACCGGCTGCGCGCTGGCCAGGGCGTGGCTGGCGCGGGAAGCATCACGGCCCAGGCCGATTTGCAGTTGGCGAGCCAGGTAAACCAGTTGCTGGCAGTCGGCAGCGCAGGCAGTGGGCGCGGTGACCAGCAGTTGCCAGCGGTCTTCGTCGGCCTGTACGCCAATATCGGCACGGGTCTGGCCATTGCCGATCATCTCGCCGTGGTAGCTGCGACTGTCCGGCACCCAGAACTGCAACTTGTACATAAAGGTGGCGAGCACCATTGGGCCGACCACCATCAGCAGGATCAGGATCAGTTGCCAGCGCCCCTTGCGCCGGTTGGGCGCTGCCGGCGCGTCAGACACGTTGAGTGGATTCATGGCCGCTCCCATGGCGCTTCTCCTTTTTTGTGTTGTGCCATCCGAGGTAGAGGTAAAGACCGAACAGCGCCACCGCCATGGCGAACCACTGCACGGCATAGCCCAGGTGTTTTTCCGGGCCCATGGCGACCACAGGCCAGTTGGTTTCGTAGGTGGCCGGGCCCGCTTCAGCCCGCAGTTCATAGGCGAATCCGCTGCGATCCAACTCGGTCCACAACGCTTCGGGATGCAGTGCAGTCAGCAATCGCGGCCACTTTGCGCCCGCCGGATCGGCGTGCAGCTGGAAGGTCTCGCCCGGGGCCACATAGACCCAGGCGTCGACATTCAGCGGTTGTTCGGGGGTAGTGAACACGGGCGGCGTGCGCCGGTCCGGCCAGGGCAGCCAGCCGCGGTTGAGCAGCAGCCACTGGCCGCTGGGCTGATCATGGAACGGTTGCAGCAACTCGACACCGACCTTGCCGTCCCGAAAGCGGTTGTCCAGCAATACGCTGTGCTCGGCGTCGAACTGCCCGCGCAAGTGCACGCGGCGAAAGGCCGGGTCTTCGGTGGCCTGCAGTTGCGTACTGCTCATGGGCTCGGCGGCGCGACGCTCGGCGTAGGTTTCCAGCAACGCCTGTTTTTCATGGCCCCGCGACAGCTGCCAAAATCCGAGGGACACCAACAATGGCAGCAGCACAAGCACCACCAGCGTCGGCGCGATACCGGGGCGAAAGGGTTTCATGGCATTGCCGCAGAGGTCGGTGCTGCGCTGGCTATACTGAATCTCATTGCTCGCCCCCTCCAAAAAAGAGCCCCGGAGCCCACCATGCTCAAAGCAGCCATTGCCCTGATGCTGATTGCTACCGTCGTGAGCCTGTTCAGTGGCTTGTTCTTTCTGGTCAAGGACGAAGGCAACTCCAACCGCCTCGTCACTGCCTTGACCGTGCGTGTGGTGCTGGCCGTGATCACCCTGGGGTTGATCACCTGGGGGTTCTTCAGCGGCCAGCTGGTGTCTCATGCGCCGTGGTGAAACACCTCAAAGCACGTAAACGAAGAAAAACAGCCCGATCCACACCACGTCCACAAAGTGCCAATACCAACTGGCCGCCTCGAACCCGAACTGGTGTTCGTTGTTGAAATGCCCTTTCAGGATGCGCATCAGCATCACAAACAAAATGATCGTGCCGATGGTCACGTGAGCACCGTGGAAGCCGGTGAGCATGAAGAAGGTCGCGCCATACACACCGGAGCCCAGGGTCAGGCCCAGCTCCTTATAGGCATGGATGTATTCCTCGGCCTGGAAGCCGAGAAACGCCCAACCCAGCAGCACGGTGATCGCCAGCCAGATCTTCAATGCGCCGCGATGGCCTTTGCGCAAGGCATGGTGGGCGATGGTGATGGTCACGCTGGAGCTGACCAGCAAGATCGTATTGACCAGCGGCAAGCCCCACGGGCTGATGGTGCCCTTGGGTGCGGGAAACAGTTTCGGGTCAGGATTGTTCAGCAGCGGCCAGGCAAATTCGAAGTTCGGCCACAGCATGTGTGCGATGCCCTTGTGGCCTTCGCCCGCCAGCCACGGCGCTGACATATGCCGCACATAAAACAGCGCACCGAAGAACGCGACGAAAAACATCACTTCGGAAAAGATGAACCAGGTCATGCCCCAGCGAAAGGAGCGGTCCATCTGCGAACTGTACAAACCGGCGCGGCTTTCCTTGATCACGGCGCCGAACCAGCCAAACATCATGTAGGCCAACAGCAGGCCGCCGACGAAAAAGATCAGCGGACCGTGGGATTCCGGGCGTGCGGCCTTCAGATCGTTGAACCAGGTAGCCAGCCCGAACACCGTAATCAGCATGCCCAACGTGGCAATTATTGGCCATTTGCTTTGCGCTGGTACGTAGTACGTATCATGAGTCGACATGTATTCGTTCTCCTAATCGAGCCCGCAAGCAACGCCTAGCCGCCGGTATGGACAGCCACGGGCGGTTGGCGCGCGGTGATATCGAACAGCGTGTACGCCAGGGTCAAATGCTTCACATCCTTCGGCATGTCGCGGTCGACAATGAAGCGCACCGGCATCTCTATGCGCTGACCTGGCTGCAGCACTTGCTGGGTGAAGCAAAAACACTCGGTCTTGTGGAAGTACATCGCCGCCTCGGCGGGCGAAATGCTTGGCACCGCCTGCGCCGTCATCGGCTTGTCGGTGGGGTTGTAGGCCACGAACAGCATCTCGGTGACCGCGCCAGGATTGACCACCACCTCGTCGGCCTTGGAGTGGAACTCCCAGACCATGTCGATGGCGTTGGTGGACAGGAATTGCACCCGCACCTGGCGCGTCGGGTCTACCACCTGCTCGCCTTCGTACTGCCCGGCGGTCTTGCCGTTGATGCCGAACGCCTTGCACATCACGTCGTAGATCGGCACCAGGGCAAAGCCGAAGGCGAACATCGCCACCACCAGGATCAGCAGCCGCGTGACCAGGCGCTTGATAGGCACGGACTCAAGCATGGCGGCCACCTGCGAACGAATATTCTGTGAATGGCTTTTCTGTGGGAACTGGCTTGCCTGCGATGCTGGCAACTCGGTCTTTCAGGTACACCAAGGTGATGCCATCGCAGGCAAGCCAGCTCCCACAGGATAGGGAGGTGTTCATTTGACCTCCGGCGGCGTGGTAAAGGTGTGGTACGGCGCAGGTGAAGGGATGCTCCACTCCAGCCCTTCGGCGCCATCCCACGGCTTGGCCGGCGCAGGCTTACCGCCACGGATGCACTTGATGACGATGAACAGGAAGAAGATTTGCGTCGCGCCAAAGGTGAAGGCACCGATGGAGGAGACCATGTTGAAATCGGCGAACTGCAGGTTGTAGTCCGGCACCCGACGCGGCATGCCGGCCAGTCCTACGAAGTGCATCGGGAAGAACGCCATGTTCATCCCCACGAACGACAGCCAGAAGTGCAGCTTGCCCAGGGTTTCGTCGTACATGTGCCCGGTCCATTTCGGCAGCCAGTAGTAGGCCGAGGCGAAGATCCCGAAGATCGCGCCGGGCACCAGTACGTAATGGAAGTGCGCCACCACAAAGTAAGTGTCGTGGTACTGGAAATCCGCCGGGGCGATGGCCAGCATCAACCCGGAGAACCCGCCGATGGTGAACAAAATCACGAAGGCCACGGCGAACAGCATCGGCGTCTCGAAGGTCAGCGAGCCTTGCCACATGGTGCTCACCCAGTTGAACACCTTCACCCCCGTGGGCACCGCGATCAGCAGGGTGGCGTACATGAAGAACAGCTCGCCCACCAGCGGGATGCCCACCACGAACATGTGGTGCGCCCACACGATGAACGACAGGAACGCGATGCTCGCCGTGGCGTACACCATCGAGGTGTAGCCGAACAACGGCTTGCGCGAGAAGGTCGGGATGATCGAGCTGACGGCACCGAAGGCCGGCAGGATCATGATGTACACCTCGGGGTGCCCGAAGAACCAGAACACATGCTGGAACAACACCGGGTCACCGCCACCGGCGGCACTGAAGAAGCTGGTGCCGAAGTGGATGTCCATCAGCATCATGGTCACGCACCCGGCCAGCACCGGCATCACCGCGATCAGCAGGAAGGCGGTGATCAGCCAGGTCCAGACGAACAGCGGCATTTTCATCAGGGTCATGCCGGGGGCGCGCAGGTTGAGGATGGTGGCGACCACGTTGATCGCCCCCATGATCGAGCTGATGCCCATCAGGTGGATGGCGAAGATGAAGAACGTCACGCTTTCCGGCGCGTAGGTGGTGGAGAGCGGGGCGTAGAAGGTCCAGCCGAAGTTCGGCCCGCCGCCAGGCATGAACAGGGTGGACACCAGCATCAGGAACGCCGCCGGCAACAGCCAGAAGCTGAAATTGTTCATGCGCGGCAGGGCCATGTCGGGCGCGCCGATCATCAACGGGATCATCCAGTTGGCCAGGCCGACAAACGCCGGCATCACCGCACCGAACACCATCACCAGGCCGTGCATGGTGGTCATCTGGTTGAAGAACGCCGGCTCCACGATCTGCAGGCCCGGCTGAAACAGCTCGGCGCGGATCACCATGGCGAACGAGCCGCCGAGCAGGAACATGGCGAAGCTGAACCACAGGTACATGGTCCCGATGTCTTTGTGGTTGGTGGTCAGCACCCAGCGCATCAGGCCCTTGGCGGGGCCGTGAGCGTGGTCACCGGCATGACCGTGGTCATCGATCACAGCGCTCATGGCTTTTCTCCTGCGAACGAGTGGGCGGGACGGTTCAGGGAAGACGCAATGAAGGAAGTCATTTGCTTTCCGCCTGTTTCAAAGCCAGCACGTCTTTAGGGGTGACCATGTCGCCTTTGTTGTTGCCCCAGGCGTTACGTTCATAGGTCACGACCGCCGCGATATCGACTTCCGACAGTTGCTTGCCGAACGCCGCCATGGCGGTGCCGGGCTTGCCGAAGTACACACGGTGCAGGTGGTCTTCCTTGGGGCCCGTGGCTATCGGCGAGCCTTTGAGCGCCGGGAACATCGGCGGCAGGCCCTGGCCTTCCGCCTGGTGACAGGCGACGCAGGTGGTGTGATAAACCTTGTCGCCACGGGCCACCAGTTCATCCAGGGTCCATTCCTTGGAGGTCAGTTCCTTGAGCTTGGCCGCCTCTTCCTTGCGCTCGCCGAGCCAGGTGTCGTAGTCGGCCTTGGATTTGACCTCCACCACGATCGGCATGAAGCCGTGGTCCTTGCCGCACAATTCGGCGCACTGGCCGCGGTAGATGCCCGGCTTTTCAACCCGGGTCCAGGCCTCGTTGACGAAGCCTGGAATCGCATCACGCTTGACCGCAAACGCGGGCACCCACCACGAGTGGATCACGTCGGCGGCGGTCACCAGGAAACGCACCTTCGCACCCACCGGCAACACCAGCGGCTGGTCGACTTCCAACAGGTAATGCTCGCCTTTGACGGCCTGGTTATGGATCTGCTCGGCGGGCGTGGCCAGGTTGCTGAAGAATTCGACGTCCTGACCCAGGTATTTGTAGTGCCACTTCCACTGGTAGCCGGTGACCTGGATGTCGATGTCCGACTCGGTGCTGTCGTAGATGTTGATCAACGTCTTGGTGGCCGGAATGGCCATCGCCACCAGGATCAGCAAAGGCACCACGGTCCAGAGAATCTCCACCGTCGTACTCTCGTGAAACTTGGCTGCCACTTGGCCCGTGGAGCGCCGATGGATGATCATCGACCAGAACATCGCGCCAAACACGACGATGCCAATCGCCACACAAATCCAGAAAATGGTCATGTGCAGGTCAAACACGGCGTGACTGACTTCAGTGGCCCCTGGCGCCATATTCGTTGTCCAGGCGGCTTGCGCCTGGCCGAATACTGACCACAACAGGAGGCCCATCCAAACATGTGGATGTCGCGTCATTGCGGGTTCCCCTTATCATTCTTGTTATCCCGCCGGTTTGCACCTGCGGCCAAGGGAGCGGCTTCCATACTGCTTACAACCGCCAAGCCTTGCCTGCTCATGCAGTCGGGCGTCATCAGCTAATTGCGTACAAAACCGAGTATAGACAGCGACCGCCACCCCGCAATGTGATCGGGCAAATGAACGAAAATGGACGAACCGACCACACAACAGGACCGATGGCGGGCGTTATCCGACGAACGATGGCGATTTGATATAACAGCAGTGCATAACCATGAAATAATTATGACAAATGCGTCTTAGGCTCTCGTATAAACGAGCTACCTTATGCTCTCCCTATTTCCTACGCCTGCATCACTGGAGCTTTCATGAACACCGCCGCATTGCGCGAGCAGATTTCCCGTGCCCATCAACACGAAACCAGCACTGGCCAGCTTGCTCAGCAGCTGGAAGTCCAGTTACCGCACCTGCACCCGGCGATCTCCCTGCCGGATGTCGACGCCAAGGGCGTGATGACGCGTTTTGTCAGCGCCTACATCGACCAGGTCCCGGATCTGCTGGACGCGGCCAACGATGTCGCCCGCGAAGCCGGTATTGAGAGCCAGATAAAACCGGTGCTGAAAATCGCCGAGCATTTCTTCCTGCAGCCTCCGGCGATCCTGGCCGGGCATGAAGGCCTGGACGGCTTGCTGGACGAGGCCTACCTGGCGCATCGCCTGGTGGAAGAGGTCAACGATCTGTATATCAAGCACTTCGGCCAGCCGTTGATTCCGCTGGATACCACCGTGGCGAACGTGATTGCTCACCAATTGATCGGCGAGACCTTTGCCAATCAGCTGGATGAAGCGGTGCACCACGCCGTGGACGAGATGCTCAACGAAGAGAGTTTTGCGCTGGAGTCGGTCGAAGCGTACCGCGACAAGCTCAAGAGCCCGGACACGGAAGCCGCCTGGAAGCGCTGGCCGTGCCTGTCGCGGCAGTTGGGCGTGGGGCTTGAGCTGGACCAGCCGGCGTAAATCTCCGGACTGACATAGATCCAATGTGGGAGCGGGCTTGCTCGCTCCCACATTTTGATCCGGTTTTGTCAGCCAATGGACGGCGCCGAACCTATCCCGGTCGTCGTCCTGACTCTGCCTTCCAACCTGCGTTTCAACCCCCGCGCCTCGATCACCAACGTCGAGCCCTTGGCCGCATTGGCGCGCCCCCATTCCTCCAGCAGCTCAAGGCAGGAATGGTCGATATAACTCAGGTTACTGAGGGGCACATGCACCGTCGTGCCGGCGGGTACCGTCGACAGCACCTGGGTCAACGCCGGCACCTTGAGAAAGGTCGCCGCGCCCGTCAAGCGCAACTCCATCTCGCCCTCCGGCGGCAGGTCGATCAGGCTTATCTTCAGGCGCGAAGCCTTGAACGCCAGCTTGACCAGCGTCAGCCCGAAGCCCACCAGCACGCCCGTCAGCAAGTCGGTAAAGATGATCGCCAGGGCCGTCGCCGCATAGGTAAACATCGGCATCCGGCCGTAACGCGCCAGGCCACGAAACGCCTTCATGTCCACCAACTTGATCCCGGTGTACACCAGGACACCCGCCAGGCTCGCCACTGGAATGCTTTGCAGCACACTGGACAGCAACAGCACGAACGCCAGCAGCCATAAACCGTGGAACATCGCCGACAACCGTGTGGTAGCGCCGGCCTGGACGTTGGCCGAACTGCGCACGATCACGCCGGTCATCGGCAGGGCGCCCACCAGGCCACACAGCATGTTGCCCACGCCTTGTGCCGACAATTCCTTGTCGAAGTCGGAACGTTGCCCGGCGTGCATACGGTCGACAGCCGCCGCCGACAGCAATGTTTCGGCGCTGGCGATAAACGCCACGGCGAACGCAGCGATCAACAGGTTGGGGTCCGCCAGGTTCAGCAAGTCGCTGGGGCGCAGCCAGTCGATGGCGTCCGCCAGGTTTTCCGGCACTTCCACCCGCTTGACCTGCAGCGCCAGCACCAGGCTGGCAACCGTTGCCAAGCCCACGCCGAGCAGCGCGCCCGGCACAAAGCGCAGCGTTTGCGGACGAAACTTATCCCACAGCCACATCACCAGAATCGTCGACAGCCCGAGCAAACCGGCCTGCCAACCGAGGCCGCCGCCGAGGGTAGGCATCGCCTGGACCAACGCCGCCGGAAAGCCGGCGAGGTTATCCAGCCCGGAAGGTTTGGGTGCACCGTCGAGCATCACGTGGACTTGCGACAGGACAATCAGCACCCCGATACCCGCCAGCATCCCGTACACCACCGCAGGCGCAGTGACGCGAAACCAACAGCCCAGACGCAAGCGCCCGGCCACCACTTGCAGGAAACCCGCCAGCAACAGAATGGGCCCGAGCATGGCCATGCCATGCTGGCGCACCAACTCGAACACCAACACCGCCAAACCCGCCGCAGGCCCGCTGACTTGCAGCGGCGACCCCGCCAACCAACCCACGACAAGACCACCGATGATCCCGGTGATCAGGCCTTTGGCTGGTGGCATCCCTGATGCGATCGCGATCCCCATGCACAGCGGCAGGGCAACCAGAAACACAACCACGGAGGCCAGCAGCTCCCGTGGCAGTACAGCTTTTAATTGAGCAGCACGCATGATGACTCTCCCGAGGCATTCGCCGGGCGTGGCAAGGCCTGGCTGCTCGAATGGCAGCCATCGCTTTACCCGACAGGGGATTTCTTTAGAAGCGCGCTTTAGGCGTCGCGGATGGGATCGGTTGGGTACCGTTCAGGGGCAGGAACGCTGCCTGATCCGCATCGTAGGCCCTGATTTCGCTGGTCTCGATGTCGTAGACCCAGCCATGGATAAACAGATGCCCGTTGGCCATGCGCGAAGCCACCGACGGGTGAGTGCGCAGGTGCTGCAACTGGGCAATCACGTTTTCCTCGGTGAGTACGTGCATGCTTTCGTGTTCGTTGGCGCAGTCACAGTTGTCCTGGACCATGGTCTTGGCGACCTCGGCGTGGCGCAGCCAGGCCTTTACCGTGGGCATTTTTTCCAGGCTTTGGGGGTTGAGCACTGCGCGCATGGCGCCGCAGTCGGAGTGGCCGCAAATGATGATGTGCTGCACGCCAAGGGCCAGTACCGCGTACTCGATGGCCGTGGAAACACCGCCGTTCATCTGCCCATAAGGCGGCACGACGTTGCCGACGTTACGGGTCACGAACAAATCCCCCGGGGAGCTGTGGGTGATCAGTTCGGGCACGATGCGCGAGTCGGCGCAAGTAATGAACATCGCCCGTGGGCTCTGGGCCGTGGCGAGTTTTTTGAAGAGCTCTTCCTGCTGCGGAAAGATCTCGTTATGGAAATGCAAAAAGCCTTCAACGATGTGCTGCAGCGCTGCATCGGCGGATTCCGCCTCGTGAGGGGCTGAAGCCGACGCAGCCAACGGCTGTTTATCCTTGTCACTCATGATTCATCCTCTTGGTTGGAGCAGGGGAGTTTTCCAGTGCGGTTGGCGCCCAAACCGGAGCGCCGACTCATTAGTCACTCGATGAACAAGGTACCCGCCGAAACTTAACTGAAACTGAATGAACCGCTCTAGATCGGGGCTTTCAGTGATATCAAAACGCGACTATTCCGACAGGAAAAGTACGCTTGCCCAGCAGTTTACAATAATGCCATCTGCCTGCCCGGTGGACAAAACGCCGTGCAATCCAGATTAAACCCTTCCCGGCGGTTGAGCCCCAATCGTTTGATCGCCTTGGCGAACCGTTGCGCCAACAGATCGGCAAACGGCCCTTCGCCGCGCATGCGTACACCGAAGCGGCTGTCGTAGACCTCACCGCCGCGCACCTGCCGCACCAGGCTCATCACATGGGCTGCCCGCTGCGGGTAATGGGCCGCCAGCCATTCCTCGAACAGTGGCGCCACTTCCAGCGGCAGGCGCAGCATCATGTACGCCGCGCTTTGTGCACCAGCGGCATGGGCTTCGGCCAGCAGGCTTTCCAGCTCGCTGTCGTTGATCATCGGGATCATCGGCGAACACAACACGCCGACCGGGATTCCCGCCTCGCGCATCACCCGAATCGCCCGCAGCCGGGCCTTGGGCGCAGCCGTGCGCGGCTCCAGGATACGCTTGAGCTCATCGTCCAGGCTGGTGAGGCTGATCATCACCGCCACCAGCCGCTGCTGCGCCAGCTCGGTCAGCAGGTCGAGGTCCCGCAGGATCAGCGAGCCCTTGGTAATGATCGTCACCGGATGGCGATAGCGCAGCAGCACTTCCAGGGTCTGCCGGGTGATCTTGTACTCGCGCTCGATAGGCTGGTACGGGTCGGTATTGGAGCCCAGGTTGATCGGCGCGCAGCTGTAGCCCGGCTTCGACAGTTGCTGCTCCAGCACGTCGGCGGCGTTGGTCTTGGCGATCAGCTTGGTTTCGAAGTCCAGCCCCGGCGACAGGTCCCAATACGCATGACTGGGCCGCGCATAGCAGTAGATACAACCATGCTCGCAGCCGCGATACGGGTTGATCGCCCGATCAAACGGGATATCCGGCGAGCTGTTGCGGGTGATGATGGTTTTCGCGGTTTCGATACGGACTTCGGTGCCCTGGGTCTGTGGCACTTCCTGATACCAGCCGTCGTCTTCCGCCACGCTGGCAGTGGGCGCGAAACGATTGTGCCGGTTGGTGGCCGTGCCGCGCCCGCGAGGCGGCAGAGGAGTGGACATGAAAGCGCCTCTATACTGTTTTTTTATACAGTATAGAGGCGCAGCGTTTCTGACCAGTGCCGTTGGGCGGTCGATGTCCAATCAGTGCTTGGAGGTCACCTGGCCAAGGTCATCGCCGGAGGTCGTCTGCATGTCATTCTTGCGCAGGTTCGCCACGTCGCTGGCTTTCACCGGCGCGCCTTTATTACCCCAACTGCCCCGAACGAAACTGACGACATCCGCCACCTCCTGGTCCGACAACCGCCAGGCAAACGCCGGCATGGTGAAGGTGGACGGCGCTGTGTGAGTCGCCGGCAACGTGCCGCCGTTCAACACGATGTTGATCAACGAGGTGGCATCCGCCGTCTGTAGCACCGGGTTGCCCGCCAGCGCCGGGAATACCCGGGTGTAGCCATGGCCGTCAGTGCGGTGACAGGCTGCACAGTTGTCGATGTATACCGAAGCCCCCGGCTTGCTGTCATCGCCCTTCCACAGCGCGTCGGCGACCTGCTTATCGTACTGGTGCGGCTGGTCCTTGGGATCCACCGCCGGCAGGCTCTTGAGATAACGGGCGATAGCCGTCAGGTCCTCTTCCGACATGTACTGCATGCTGTGTACTACAACGTCGCTCATGCCACCAAACACCGCACTGCGATCACTGCGCCCGGTCTTGAGGAATTGCACCAGTTGCTCCTCGCTCCAGCTACCCAGGCCGTCCTTGTGGTCGCCCCGCAGGCTCTTGGCAATCCAGCCTTCCAGCGGCGCACTGCCGGACAGGAAAGCGCTGCCATCCGACGCACTCAAGGATTTTTCCTGCATGGTCAGGGCCCGTGGCGTATGGCAGGCGCCACAGTGGCCGAGGCCTTCCACCAGATACGCGCCACGGCTGATCACCGGATCGGCGCCCGCCTGGGCCTTGTAGTCTTCGACCTTGGGCGCAAACATCCAGCGCCATCCGGCCAACGGCCAGCGCATGCTCAACGGCCAGGGAATGTCGCTGTCCTTGTTCACCTGCGCCACTGGCTCCACGCCCTTCATGAAGTACGCATACAGCGCCTGCATGTCGCTTTCGCTGACCCGCGCATAAGACGGGTAGGGCATCGCCGGGTAAAGGGTACTACCGTTCTTGGCGACGCCATGGCGCACGGCCTGGTCGAAGTCTTCGAAGCTGTAGTCGCCCAGGCCGGTTTTGTCCGGGGTGATGTTGGTGGAGTAGATAGTGCCGATCGGGGTTTCCATCGGCAGGCCACCGGCGAACGGCTTGCCCCCCTTGGCGGTGTGGCAGGCCACGCAGTCACCGGCGCGAGCCAGGTATTCACCCTGTTTGACCAGATCGGTTTCAGCCGCACTCACCGAGCAGCTGCTGAACAAGGCCAGGGACGCGATAACAAATGCTTTCATCGTCATCGCTCCTTATGCCTGAACCAGTGGGCCGGGGTTTTTCAGGTACTGCTCGCGAATCGCCCGCGCCGACCAGTAGGTCAGCGCCGCCACCAGGCCCGTAGGGTTGTAGCCCAAGCCTTGTGGGAACGCGGACGCGCCTGGGACAAACACGTTGTGCACGTCCCAGCACTGCAAGTAGCGGTTCAAGGCACTGGTTTTCGGGTCGGTGCCCATGATCGCGCCACCGTTGAGGTGGGTTGTCTGGTAGGCCGCGGTGTTGAAGTGCTCACCGACTTTTTTGCCCAACAAGGCGATCGCCTTGGGGTTCATCGCTTCGGCAATCTTGCTCATTTTGTCGACCATGAAGCGGTTCATCTTGATGTCGTTTTCCTGCCAGTCGAAGGTCATGCGCAGCAGCGGCAGGCCGTAGGCATCGCGGTAAACCGGGTCCAGATCGAGGTAGTTGCCACGGTAGGATTGATGGGCGCCGTGGGCATCCATCGACACCTGGTGGGTGTAGTAATCGGCGGTGGCGCGCTTCCAGGCACTGCCCCACGCCGGCGTGCCCGGCGGGTTGGACGTACCGGCAATCGGCCGGCTACCCGCCTGGTTGACCCACATCGGTGAGCCGCCCACAAAGCCGTGAGGCCCGTGGTCGAAGTTGTCGGCGTTGAAGTCATCGATCGCCACACCGTTGCCGCCGGCGCCGATGAAGTTGTTGGTGTACACGTCCTTGTCGAAGAACGCCTTGATGGTGGCCATGTTCTGATAGGCGAAGTTCCGGCCCACCACGCCCTCGCCGGAGATCGGGTCGTAGGGTTTGCCGATGCCCGACAGCAGCATCAGGCGTACGTTGTTGAACTGGAAGGACCCGAGGATCACCAGGTCTGCCGGCTGCTCGCACTCGCGGCCTTGGGCGTCGACGTACGTCACGCCGGTGGCCTTGCGCTTGGTGCTGTCGAGGTTGACCTTCAACACGTGGGAATTGGGCCGCAGTTCGAACTTGGGCTCCTGGCGCAAGGCCGGCAGGATGTTCACGTTCGGCGAAGCCTTGGAATACATGTAGCAGACATAGCCGCTGCAGAAACCACAGAAGTTGCACGGGCCCATTTGCGCGCCGTAGGGGTTGGTGTACGGCCCCGACGTATTCGCGGAAGGCAAGTTGTAGGGCTTGTAACCCACGGCGGTGGCGGCCTTCTGGAACAACTGTGCGGAGACGGTGTTCTTCTGCGACTCCAGCGGGAAATGATTCGAGCGATCCGGCGCGTAAGGGTTGCCCCCCTTGCCTTCGCCCACCAGTTGGCCTTTCACCGTCCAGGCTTGGCCGGAGGTGCCGAAGACTTTCTCGGCATAGTCGAAGAACGGCTCCAGCTCTTCATAGCTGACGCCGAAATCCTGGATGGTCATGTCCTTGGGAATGAAGTTTTTCCCGTAGCGCTCTTCGTAATGGCTGCGCATGCGCAACTCGATCGGGTCCACCCGAAAGTGCACGCCCGACCAATGCAGGCCGGCACCGCCGACGCCGTTGCCGGGCAGGAAAGCGCCCAGTTGGCGGTTGGGCATCGCCACATCATTCACGCTATGGCGAATGGTCACGGTTTCCTTGGAGATGTCCTGGAAGAGTTTTTTACGCACGCTGTAGGTCAGTTCGTCGATGACCTGGGGATAGTTGCCGTCAGGGTAGGTGTCCTGCATCGGGCCGCGCTCCAGCGCTACCACGTTGAGGCCTGCTTCCGTCAGCTCCTTGGCCATGATCGCGCCGGTCCAGCCGAAGCCGACGATCACTGCATCCACTTTCTTCATGATAGTCGCCACGTTTATGCCCTCTCGCCACGGATGGAAACAGCCGGGAAGGGGTATTGCTCGTTGCGTTCAACCCAATCCATGAAATCGGCGCGGGCGCCGGGGAAGCCGATCATGGTCCAGCCGACCATGCCTTTGTTACCACCGTGGACCGGGTCGCAGAAGAAACCTTCCTTGGTGTTTTGCAGCAACAGGTTGAAGAAAATCTTCGCCGGGACGCTGTCGAACTGCGCGTCGCCGGCCTCCAGACGCTGTAGCAATCTTTCCTGGGTAGCGCTGTCTTGCTCGGCAAATAGCTTACCGTTCATCGCCTTCGACCAGGCATCCGTGGCGGCGATGCCGAGGCGATAGATCTCCTTGGGCACCAATTTGCTCTGCCAACCCATTTCAGGCGGCGCGTCGGCGTTGAACGGGCCTTGCATGAACCACAGGGCACCCGCCGCGTAGGGCGTGTTCATCTGGCGGTCGATGTATTCCGGCGCGCCGGCTTCCAGGGCACCCGGGCCTTGGTCATCCGCCGGGATCAAGCGGGCCACGGCCGCGTTGATAAAGGCCCATTCCTCGACAGTGAAATAGCTCGGCTCATACGCCTGGGTGCTGACAGGCGCCTTTTCGGGGTTGGCTTGAACCGGCTCGGGAACGGCCATCAGCATCGAACCGCCCAGGCCCGTGCTGGCGACAGTGACCACGGGGATCAAGGTCAAGGATTTGCGCAAAAACTCACGCCGGGGGTTGTCTTGATCTTGATCAGACATGGTGGCACCTCATCATGTGGTCACGGATTTATCAGCCGCTTCATGGAGCGACTTATTAGTTTTGGCAGCAAATGGGATCCAAAGGACCCAAAGGGATAGAACACAGCAGCAATCAATAGTTACAAAGGATAGCAGGCTAAGGATCGAGGAGAATCGATTCAGCCGGAAAAAACAGCATGCGTTCACGATTCTTTGACGAGAGCCTCACGCGGCATTGACCCTCCTTGGGCGAATCTGGGCCCCATCAGCCCTTTCCTATTCGGTTACATCGCCCATGTTCAACCATCAATTGCTGCCCGCCCTCAGCCTGGCGTTCATGGCGCTGTTTACTACCTTCCACGCCCAGGCCGAAGAGCTCACGCCCATCCGGTCAGCGGAATGGGCCCAGCCGGTGGGCAACCAATACAACCTGTATCAAATGTCGCCCACCCTCTATCGCAGCGCACTGCCGGATAGCAGCGCCGTTCCGGTCCTGGAAAAGCTGAAGATCGGTACGGTGATCAATTTCCTGCCCGAATCCGACGGCAAGTGGCTGAAATCGACAGGCATCAAACAAGTCCAACTGACCTACCGCACCAATCATGTCGACGACAGCGACGTGCTGGCCGCGCTGCGCGCCATTCAGGACGCAGAAGGCAATGGCCCCGTGCTGATGCACTGCAAACACGGCTCCGATCGCACCGGCCTGATGGCGGCGATGTATCGGGTGGTGGTTCAGGGGTGGAGCAAGGAGGAGGCGCTGAGCGAAATGACCTTGGGAGGCTTTGGTGCAAGCAGCGGGTTTAAAGACGGCGTTCGCTACATGATGAAGGCCGATGTCGACAAGTTACGCACGGCACTGGCCAACGGTGAATGCAGCACCAGCGCGTTTGCACTGTGCTCGATGAAAAGCTGGCTGAATACCGCAGACACCGCCAAGGACGCTGCAGCCGAAAAAACAGCCTTGGTGATCACCCCCTGAGCCATCCGCTCAGGGGGCGTAGACCCGTCAGTCTTTTTTCAACTTCGGATTCGGGAAAAACTGCACCGCCTGCACCTTGGGATCCGGTGCTTTCAGTGCCGATGTGTTCACCCGCGTGCCCAATTCCTTGGGCACTGACAGACCTTGCTCATTGAGCGTGTCGGAATAACCGCAAGCCACGCATTCGCGGTGCGGCACGTCGTCCTCGCTCCACATCATCAACTTGTCCGGCTCGCTGCACGCCGGGCAGACAGCCCCGGCGATAAAGCGTTTTTTGGTTTTCACAGGTGCTTCACTCATGCTGCCGCGTCCTCACTCAGGCCGCTGTGGCGCAAGAGTGCGTCAATCGACGGCGCACGTCCGCGGAAATCGACGAACAGCACCATCGGCGCCTGGGAGCCACCACGGGCCAGAATCGCCTCGCGGAACGCCCGGCCTGTCTCGGCGTTGAGCACGCCGTCTTCTTCGAACTTGGAGAAGGCATCGGCCGACAGCACTTCCGCCCACTTGTAGCTGTAGTAACCCGCCGCGTAACCGCCGGCAAAGATGTGCGCAAAGCTGTTGGGGAAGCGGTTGTAGGCCGGCGGACGCATCACCGACACCTCGTCACGCACGCCTTCAAGCACCTGCAGCACACTGCGGCCATCGCCGTGGGTGGCGTGCAGCTCAAAATCGAACAACGAGAATTCCAGCTGGCGCACCATCATCAGGCCGGACTGGAAGTTCTTTGCTGCGAGCATTTTTTCCAGCAGGTCCTGAGGCAGCGGCTCGCCGGTTTCGTAGTGACCGGAAATCAGCGCCAGGCCTTCCGGCTCCCAGCACCAGTTCTCCATGAACTGGCTCGGCAACTCCACCGCATCCCAGGCCACGCCGTTGATGCCAGACACGCCAGCGTGTTCAACGCGGGTCAACAGGTGGTGCAGGCCGTGGCCGAATTCGTGGAACAGCGTGGTCACTTCATCGTGGGTCAGCAGGGCAGGTTTGCCGCTGTCCGCCGGGGTGAAGTTGCACACCAGGTTGGCCACCGGGCTTTGCAGCACGCCATTGAGGGTGCGGCGGCGGTCACGGGCACCGTCCATCCAGGCACCGCCACGCTTGTTGGCGCGGGCGTACAGGTCAAAGAAGAAGCGGCCGACGTGTTGGCCGTTTTCCTTGATTTCGAACAGGCGAACGTCCGGGTGCCAGGTGTCGAAGCCTTTCTGTTCGGCGATCTCGATGCCGTACAGGCGCTGCACGATGGCGAACAGGCCGCTGAGCACCTTGTCGATCGGGAAGTAGGCGCGCAGGGCTTCCTGGGCCACGCTGTAGCGTTGTTCACGCAGCTTTTCGCCGTAGAAACCGCTGTCCCAGCTTTGCAGGTCCGGGCAGCCTTGTTCGGCGGCGTAGGCCTTGAGCTGTTGCAGGTCCTGGGTGGCGAACGGCTTGCTGCGCTTGGCCAGGTCCCGCAGGAAGCTCAGCACCTGGTCGCTGGACTCGGCCATTTTGGTGGCCAGGCTCAGCTCGGAAAACGAGGCGAAGCCCAGCAGCTGTGCCAGCTCCTGACGCAGGTCGAGGATCTGTTCCATGACCGGGCCGTTATCGTTCTGACCGGCATTCGGGCCCTGGTCCGACGCACGGGTGCAGTAGGCCGCGTAGATTTCTTCACGCAGGGCGCGGTCGTGGGCGTAGGTCATCACCGCGTAGTAGCTCGGGAACTCCAGGGTGATCAGCCAGCCGTCGAGGCCCTTGGCCTGGGCGGCGGCGGCCATTTGGGCCTTGGCCGAATCAGTCAGGCCGGCGAGGGTCGCTTCGTCAGTGACGTGTTTGGTCCAGGCCTGGGTGGCGTCGAGCAATTGGTTGGAGAACTTGCTGCCCAGCTCGGAGAGTTTGCTCTGCACTTCGGCATAACGTTTTTGCTGCTCAGGCGGCAAATCGATACCCGACAGGCGGAAGTCCCGCAGCGAGTGTTCCAGAATGGTTTTTTGCGCCACGTCGAAGCCGGCGGCTTCCGGGCTGTTGGCCAAAGCTTCGAAGGCCTGGAACAGCTCGCGGTTCTGGCCCATCTCGGTGGAGTAGGCGCTCAGTGCCGGCAGGCACGCCTCGTAGGCTTCGCGCATTTCGGCGCTGTTGCACACGGCATTCAGGTGGCTGACCGGGCTCCAGGCTGCGCCCAGGCGGTCATTGAGTTCGTCCATGGCCAGGACCAGCCCGGCCCAGGTCGGATTTTTACCCTGGCTTTGCAGGATGCCTTCGATTGCGACGCGGTTGTCGGCGAGGATCTGTTCAATGGCCGGCTGTACGTGCTCGGCACGGATCGCCGAGAACGGCGGCAGGTCGTAGGACTGCAGAAGAGGGTTGTTCGCGCTCACGGTTGGCACCTTGGCTGAAGAAACATGTAAGAACAAAGATGGGGCCATCTTAATTACAATCAACGCCCACCGCAGCTATCAGCAGAAGAGAGAGAGCCTATCGTGACCCTTCGCACCTACCAGAATCACACGCCGGCCTTGGCCGCCGGGGCTTTCGTCGATGCATCGGCGGTGGTGATCGGCGACGTCGAAATCGGCGCCGACAGCTCGGTATGGCCGCTGACGGTGATCCGCGGCGACATGCACCGCATCCGCATCGGTGCGCGCACCAGCGTGCAGGACGGCTGCGTGCTGCACATTACCCACGCAGGGCCCTTCAATCCTGATGGCTTCCCGCTGCTGATCGGTGACGACGTGACCATCGCCCACAAGGTCATGTTGCATGGCTGCACGGTGGGCAGCCGGATCCTGATCGGCATGGGCAGCATTGTGATGGACGGCGCCGTGGTGGAAGACGAAGTCATCATCGGTGCCGGCAGCCTGGTGCCGCCGGGCAAGAAACTCGAAAGCGGTTTTTTGTATGTGGGCAGCCCGGTTAAACAAATCCGCCCGCTGACTGACAAGGAACGGGCGTTTTTCACCTACAGCGCCGCGAACTACGTGAAGCTCAAAGACCTGCACCTGGCCGAAGGCTTCGACCAATGACAAGGACCCCCATGCATTACCAAACCGTTTTGTTCGACCTGGACGGCACCCTCACCGACCCGCGCGAAGGCATCACCCGTTCGATCCAGTACGCCCTCGCCAAACTGGGCATTGATGAGCCGGACCTGACCAAACTCGAACACTTCATCGGCCCGCCACTGCTGCAAGCCTTCATGCAGTTCTACGGCTTCGACGAGGCCAAGGCCTGGGAAGCGGTGAATTTTTACCGCGAGCGCTTCAAAGTCACCGGCCTGTACGAAAACCGCGTGTTTGACGGCGTGATGCCGCTGCTGGAGGCGCTGAACGGCCAGGGTCGCCAGCTGTATGTGGCCACGTCCAAGCCTTGGGTGTTTGCCCGGGAGATCGCCCGGCACTTTGATTTTGCCCGGCATTTCAAGGTGATCTACGGCAGCGAGCTGGACGGCACCCGCACCAACAAGGTCGAGCTGATCGCCCACCTGATGGCTGAAGAAGGCCTGGACGCGGCCAGCACCTTGATGATTGGCGACCGCAAGCACGACCTGATCGGCGCCCGCAGCAATGGGCTGGATTCGGCGGCGGTAGGTTATGGGTTTGGCAGCCATGAAGAGCTGAGCGCCGAGGCGCCTACCTGGCATTTCGAAACATTGGCTGAGATGCATCAGGCGTTTTTGCAACGCTGATGCCTAGGGGTTCTGCGCGGCCTCCAGCCGCGCAAGGGCCGCCTTGCGCTGATCCACCGGCAACCCGCCCAGCTTCTCCACCGCGACAAAAAACTTCGCCCAATCCCCGCCTTCCTGCCGGAACAATGCGGCGAACGCCGGCACCCACTGGTCATACAGGCCAAACGGCAACAACCTTGCGTTGTTCATCGGCAAGTTCATCCAGGCGTCGTAGCGCTTGTCACCACCCCACTGGCTATCACGCATTTGCCGGTAGTCACTGCGCAGGCGCTCGAATTCGGCCGCCTTGGCCTGGCGCATGGCATCGGCTGCCAGCGGCTGCGCATACAGCTGCTCCAGGCGCTTGCGGGTGTCGAGCACCAGCCGAGTGAATTGGTCGCGCTGTTTCAACGCCGACTCGCTGGCCGGCGGCAAACCCCGTGCTGCGCGCCATTGGCGAGTGCCTTCCTGCTCGACAAAGGTGGCATACGACTCGTTGAACTCGGTGTCGTCCTTCACATAAAACCGCTGGTGCGCCAGCTCATGGAAAATCAGCGTGGCCAGGCGCTCGTCGCCCCAGTTCATCATCGAATTCATGATCGGGTCGTTAAACCAACCGAGGGTGGAATAGGCCTCGACGCCGCCAATCGACACGTCCATGCCTTGCTGCTTCAACAACGCCGCCTGGCCGCGCGCGGCACCCTGGTTGTAATAACCGCGATAGGCCACGCAGCCGGCAATCGGGAAGCAGTGGGTCTGGGGCGAGAGGGAAAATTCAGGCGTGGCGAAGACGTTCCAGACCACGTACTGGCGGCCGATATCGGCATACAAGCGGTAACTCTGGTTATCCGGCAGGTGCAGGTGCTCGCTCGCGAACGTGCGGGCTTTCTGCGACTGCGCCAGATGCTCACGCAGCACCTGCGGGCGGGACGGGTCGGCGATGACCGTGGAGACCGGCTCCCGGGCCCGCAGCAATTGCCATTGGCCGTCTGCCAGTTGGCTGTAATAGCTGACGCTGGAACAGCCACTGAGCCACAACAGCATCAACCCGGGAAGTAAACGCCTGACCATTCCAACCTCTCACCGGTAATCATCCCGCCAGACTATCTCGCCTGTGGGGAATTTTTCCATGGCGTGGCGTGTTTATACTCATAGGGAGTCTGCTGCCGAATGCAGCCGCTCGAAAAATCATTCCTACAGTTGAGTGCTTAACATGCGTCAGCTACTGCTTCCCGTCGCCGCGATTTTTCTCAGTGCCTGCGCGTCGACGCCGCTCCCTGCGGTTGACCCGCAGCAAGCCTGGGTCGACTTCGCCACCCCGACACCCGGTGCCAAGCTGGTGATGGCGCAACGCCTGGACGGGAAGAACCTGAACGACGGGCGCTTCTTCCAGGTGCCGCCAGGCAGCCATGAATTGATGGTGCGCTTTGATTTCGAGGTGCCTACCGGCGGAAGCTTCGGCGGGTTTGGCCAAACCACTGACCGCACCTGCTTCATGACCCTGCAATACGAGCGTTTCGAGGCAGGCCAGCGTTATCGCCTGGAAGGGCGGTCACTGGGCTACAACCCGAATATCCGGCTGTACAACAAAGCGGGTCAGTTGCTGGCGGAAGAACGTAGCGTCAACTGCATCTGATCAGTCGTTGTTCTTCTGGTAGAGGATGCGCTTGGTTCCGTTCTCACAAGAGCCGACGATCATGGCGCTGTCATGATTTTTGGCCTCTTCGGCGGTAATGATTTCCAGGGTGTAGGACGGAATCGCTTTGGCCTGGATGTTAACCTCGATCTCTTTCCTCAGCTCTTCACAGTCTTTCGGCGCGGCCAGGGCTGATGTGGCCAGCGCACCGCAGATAACCGCCAAGGCAATACGTTTCATGTGTGAAGCTCCCTGAATGCACGCGCACGGGTGTGCGCTAAGTCTGCAATCGGCTATTCGACCACACTTGCACCTGCAGGAGCGAGCAAGCTCACCCCTGCAAGGGGGCTGGATCAACTAACGAGGGTGCCATCCAGGGTGATGGTTGCATTCAACACCTTGGACACCGGGCATCCTTCCTTGGCCTTTTTGCTCAGTTCATCGAACTGCGCCTGGCTGGCGCCCGGGATCTTCGCCTTGAGGATCAAGTGCACCGCAGTGATCGCAAAGCCACCGTCCACCTGGTCCAGGGTCACTTCGGCCTGGGTGTCGATGCTGTCGGCCTTGAGCCCGGCGTCGCCGAGAATCATGGAGAAGGCCATGGAGAAACAGCCGGCATGGGCCGCGCCGATCAGTTCTTCAGGGTTGGTGCCCTTACCGCCTTCGAAACGGGCCTTGAAGCCGTAGGGCGCTTCGCGCAGCACGCCGGTCTCCGTGGAGATGGAACCCAGGCCAGTCTTCAGGTCGCCTTCCCAATGCGCGGATGCTTTTTTAACGATACTCATAGCGGTCTCCTCGAACGGTGGTTTTGCGTCAGTAAGGGTTCTGAGGATAGACGCCCCGGCAAAGTTCATCTTGTCGGAGAAACCTAGCGATTAAGTAGGAAATTTCACAGTCGCTATTGAATCTCGGGTATATGCCCTCATTGCATAGACATGCACATGAAGCGGCAGGTTTTGGCTCGACATAAAACCTGCGGCCCCCTTGGAGAAGCAGGCTTATGAAACCGCTGTCCGACGTAAAATTCTCGACCCTCGACCTTGTGCCCGTGCGCGCCAACGGCAGTCCGGCACAGTCGCTGCGCAATTCCCTGGACCTGGCCCAGCACGTGGAAAAATTTGGCTACAACCGTTTCTGGGTGGCCGAACACCACAATATGGACGGCATCGCCAGTTCGGCGACCTCGGTTTTGCTGGGTTACCTGGCCGGCGGCACCTCGACGATCCGCGTTGGCTCCGGCGGCGTGATGCTGCCCAACCATGCGCCGCTGGTGATCGCCGAGCAGTTCGGCACCCTCGAAAGCCTCTACCCGGGCCGCATCGACCTCGGCCTTGGCCGCGCACCAGGCTCCGACCAGATGACCGCCCGCGCGCTGCGCCGTGAACGCTCCGGCAGCGCTGATGATTTCCCGGAAGACGTAGCAGAACTGATGGCCTACCTCGGCCCGCGCACCCCGGACCAGCGTGTGATCGCCGTACCCGGCACCGGCACCAATGTGCCTGTGTGGCTGCTGGGTTCGAGCCTGTTCAGTGCGCAACTGGCGGGCGAGCGCGGTTTGCCTTACGCCTTTGCCTCACATTTCGCACCGCGCCTGATGCATGAGGCGATTCGCGTCTATCGCAACCACTTCAAGCCTTCAGCCGTGCTGGACAAGCCCTACGTGATGCTCGGCATCCCGCTGGTGGCCGCCGACACCGATGAGCAAGCCGATTACCTGGCCACCTCGGTTTACCAGCGAATCCTCGCGCTGATGCGTGGGCAAAGCCTGGTGCAGCGCCCGCCGGTCAAGACCATGGACGGCTTGTGGCTGCCCCATGAGAAAGACGCCGTGGGCAGTTTCCTTGGTCTGGCGATGGTTGGCAGCCCGCAGAAGATCCGCGCCAAGCTGGAGGTGTTGGTCGAGCAGACCGGCGCTGATGAGCTGATCTTTACCTGCGACCTGTACGAGCACGCCGACCGGATTCATTCCTACGAGCTGCTGGCGCAGGTCATGAAGGGCTAAACCGCAGGCATAAAAAAACCGACGCACTTGCGTCGGTTTTTTACGTCTGCAACACGGGATCACCCGCGCTTGTAGGCGATTTCCTTGGTACCGGCTTCACAGCTGCCGACAACCGTGTGGTCACTAGGTGCAGCACCTTTGTCCACGATTTCCAGGGAGTAGCCCGAAGCGCCTTTAGCGTCGATTTTCGCCGCAATCTCGCTTTTCAGCTCTTCACAAGGCTTGCCCGCCGCCAGGGCTGTGCCCGCAATACTCAACAAACCTACCGCCAACAAAAAGTTCTTCATCCGTCACTTTCCTTGGGTTGATCGAAAGGAAGCATGCCGACGCTCGTCACGTCGGCATGCCTAAAGGTTGTAGCGGAGTTTATGGCAATCGGCCAGCGCGCAAGTTCAACCGGCGGGATCAACTACTGGCAATTCGGAACCCCACCTTGAGGGTGACCTGGAAGTGCGCGGCCTTGCCGTCCTTGATGTGGCCACGGGTTTCGGTCACTTCAAACCACTCCAAGTGCTTGATGCTCTTGTTGGCTTCAGCCAGGGCGTTATTGATGGCGTCCTCGATGCTTGTCGTGGAAGAGCCCACCAGTTCGACTTTCTTGTAGGTGTGATGATCACTCATAAGGTTTTTCTCCTGGATGGTTTATGAAGCCTAGCAGTGAATTCTCGTACTGCTTCTGGCGACCATTCCCACGCGAAAGTTCAGATTTACTGCACTTTCTGAAACCGCCGCAGTCGGAAACAACACACGCCACTCAATCACTCCAGGAGAGCCCACATGGCCAACACCTCTTTACGCAAAGCGTCATTGGAAAGCATGGAAGCCGAGATTTCGAGCCTGCTCAAATCTCTGGAAAGCCTCAAGGACGATGCGTCTGACGAGTCGCGCAAAACCCTGAAGGCCCTGAAAAGCAATGCCGAGAATGCCCTCAAGCATTCCCGTCACCTGATCAGCGATGCTTACGAAGAAAGCAAAGTCAAAATCCGCGAAACCGGTGTTGCAACACGGGACTACGCGCAAGAGCACCCATGGACTACCGCTGGCGTCGCCGTCGGTGCGCTGGGCCTGCTGGCTGCTTACTTGCTGTGCAAACGCGGTGACTAAACGTCCTGGCGCCCAAGCTCAGCCTTGAGCCACTGCGCCAGTTGCCGGGCGCGCCCATCCGCGGCGCGCTTGGGTAGCCACAACGCCAGTTGCGCCGGGGTTTCACTGAAACCCCACGGCGCAACCAGGCGGCCCGCTCGCAGGTCCTCTGCCACCAGCGGCTGCGGCGCAATCGCCACTCCCAGCCCTGCCACCGCCGCTTCCAGCAAATAATACAAATGCTCAAAACCCTGGCCGTACTTCAACGCTCCGGCGTCGATCCCGTGGTGCTGCGCCCAGCTGGGCCAGGCTTGAGGGCGTGAGGTAGTGTGCAACAAGGCTTCATTCTGCAGCGCCTCGGCAGGCGCGTGGCGCAACCGTTCGTAGTGGGCAAAACGCGGGCTCATGACCGGGCCGATGCGCTCGCTGGCCAATTCGTACACCTGCATGTCCGCCGGCCACGGCGGCTCGGCGAACACCAACAACGCATCCAGCCCCGGGCGGCGCGGGTCGAGGTCACCTTCGCCCGCCGACAGGTGCAGGCGCAAATCCGGCAACTCGGCATTCAGGCGGCCCAAGCGGGGAATAAACCAGCGCGCCAGCAGACTCCCGGAGCAGCCGAGCACAAACGGCGCGTCGGCGCTGCTTTGCGTGAGCTCTGCGCAGGTATCCCGCAAACGTTCGAAGGCCTCGAAGCTGGCGTCCCGCAGGCGGACACCGGCATCTGTGAGTTTGAGGCCGCGCCCGTCCTTGACGAACAGGCTGACGCCCAGGTGCTCTTCCAGCACCTTGAGCTGCCGGCTGACCGCGCCATGGGTGACGTGCAGTTGCTCGGCAGCCTGGCTGACGCTGTTCAAGCGTGCCGTCGCCTCAAAAGCGCGCAAGGCATTCAGTGGGGGAAGGTCTCGGCTCATCTGTGAGTTTTCCTGACAGGTTGTGGCGATCTTATCGGTTTTCACCTTGAAGCGTCAGGGGTAGAGTGGCCGTCATTGCCTCTTATACATTTTCTACCTGGAGCGTCCCATGACTCAGACCCAGACCGATTTACGCAACGGCCCAGATGCCAATGGCCTGTTTGGTTCGTTCGGCGGCCGCTACGTGGCGGAAACCCTGATGCCGTTGATCCTGGATCTGGCCCGCGAATACGAAGCGGCCAAGATCGATCCGGCCTTCAACGAAGAACTGGCCTACTTCCAGCGCGACTACGTCGGACGTCCAAGCCCGCTGTATTTTGCCGAACGCCTGACCGAGTTCTGCGGCGGCGCCAAGATCTACCTCAAGCGCGAAGAGCTGAACCACACCGGCGCGCACAAGATCAACAACTGCATCGGCCAGATCCTGCTGGCACGGCGCATGGGCAAAAAACGCATCATCGCCGAGACCGGCGCCGGCATGCACGGTGTAGCCACGGCCACCGTCGCCGCGCGGTTTGGCCTGCAATGCGTGATCTACATGGGCACCACCGACATCGAACGCCAGCAGGCCAACGTGTTCCGCATGAAGCTGCTGGGCGCCGAAGTGATTCCGGTCGTTGCCGGCACCGGCACCCTGAAAGACGCGATGAACGAAGCCTTGCGTGACTGGGTGACCAACGTCGACAGCACCTTCTACCTGATCGGCACCGTGGCCGGCCCGCACCCGTACCCGGCGATGGTTCGCGACTTCCAGGCCGTGATCGGCAAGGAAACCCGTACCCAGCTGCAAGCCCAGGAAGGCCGTCTGCCCGACAGCCTGGTGGCGTGCATCGGCGGCGGTTCCAACGCCATGGGCCTGTTTCACCCGTTCCTGGATGACACCAGCGTCGAAATCATCGGCGTTGAGGCGGCCGGCTACGGCATCGAAACCGGCAAGCACGCGGCCAGCCTCAACGGCGGCGTACCGGGTGTACTGCACGGCAACCGCACGTTCCTGCTGCAGGACGACGACGGCCAGATCATCGACGCCCACTCGATTTCCGCCGGCCTCGACTACCCGGGCATCGGCCCTGAACACGCCTGGTTGCACGACATCGGCCGTGTGCAGTACACCTCGGTGACCGACGACGAAGCCCTCGACGCGTTCCACAAATGCTGCCGCCTGGAAGGGATTATTCCTGCACTGGAAAGCGCCCACGCCCTGGCCGAAGTGTTCAAACGCGCACCGACCCTGCCGAAAGATCACCTGATGGTGGTGAACCTGTCCGGCCGTGGCGACAAAGACATGCAGACCGTGATGCACCATATGGAACAGTCTCAGCAGGAGAAACACTAAATGAGCCGCCTGCAAACACGTTTTGCGCAACTGAAAGAACAAAACCGCGCCGCCCTGGTGACTTTCGTCACCGCCGGCGACCCGGGTTATGACACTTCGCTGGCGATCCTCAAGGGCTTGCCGGCGGCCGGCGCCGATGTGATCGAGTTGGGCATGCCCTTCACCGACCCGATGGCCGACGGCCCGGCCATTCAACTGGCCAACATCCGCGCACTGACCGCCAAACAGAACCTCACCAAAACCCTGCAGATGGTGCGTGAGTTCCGCAAGGACAACAGCGACACGCCGCTGGTGTTGATGGGTTACTTCAACCCGATCCACATGTACGGCGTGCCACGCTTTATCAGTGATGCGAAAGAAGCCGGCGTCGACGGCCTGATCGTGGTCGACATGCCGCCCGAGCATAACGGCGAACTGTGCGACCCGGCCCAGGCTGCCGGTATCGACTTTATCCGCCTGACCACGCCGACCACCGACGACGTGCGCCTGCCGACCGTGCTCAACGGCAGCTCCGGGTTTGTGTACTACGTGTCGGTGGCCGGTGTGACCGGTGCCGGCGCCGCGACCCTGGAACACGTCGAAGAAGCCGTGACCCGTCTGCGTCGCCATACCGACCTGCCGATCAGCATCGGTTTTGGTATCCGTACCCCGGAGCAGGCCGCTGCAATCGCCCGCCTGGCAGACGGTGTGGTGGTGGGTTCGGCGCTGATCGATCACATCGCCAATGCCAGCAACGATCAGCAGGCCATCGACGGTGTATTGACCCTGTGTTCGGCGCTGTCGGAAGGTGTGCGCAACGCCCGTAAGTAAGCGGCTCGTAAGCGATAGGTAAAGTTCCTGATACAGAGGAATCATGCTGGCAAATCAGTACCTAAGCTAACAAGACCAAGGGATTTCGAACATGGTTCGAAATCCCTTTTTTGTTCGTGCAGTACTGAGGAAGCAGCCCCATGAAAATCCCCAAACGCTTGATCGCAGGTGTAGGCGTGCTGGTGCTCGGCGCCAGTGCCCTGGTGCAAGCGGCACCGTATGACCAAGGTGGCGGTCCTGACCGTGGCGGCCCCCAGGGCCAACAAAACGATCACCGTGGCGATGACCGTCGCGGGCCGCAGGACAACCACCGTGGCGGGCCTCCTCAGGACTTCGGCCCGGTACGGCAAGTGATCCGCGATAACCACGGCGACTTCCGCCGTGGCGCGCCGCCGCCTCCGGGTATCCATCTGGTGCGCGGCCAGCGCCTGCCGCCGAACTACTATGGCGAGCGTCTGGACCCACGGGCTCTGGGCCATCTGCCGCAATACCCGGGTTACGAATGGCGCCGTTCGGGAGGGGACATCGTGTTGATCGCGGTGGGCACCAGCATCGTCTATCAGATTCTGGATGGCGCGCTGTACTAGAGCCGGACTGCTTTTTTGTGGCGAGGGAGCTTGCTCCCGCTGGGCTGCGCAGCGGCCCCAGAATCATGGGAGCGCTGCGCACTCCAGCGGGAGCAAGCTCCCTCGCCACAAAAGCTCCCTCGCCACAGATACTTATCAGTCCTCTAAAGTTCGATGCGCTCGACCTTGCCCACCAGCAAGATGTACGAAAGCGCCCCCAGCAACGCCAGCACCGCGATATACGTGATCGCTGGCGCAAACGAATCCCCGGTGGCCAGAAAGCCAATCACAATCGGTGTGGTAATCGCCGACAGATTGCCGATGAAATTGAACACCCCGCCCGTCAGCCCCAGCAGCCTTGCCGGCGCCAGGGTCGACACCAGCGACCAGGTGATCGACGCCAGGCCATTGCCGAAAAACGCCACCGCCAGAAAGGCAATGACCCACGCCGTGGAGTCAACAAAATTGGCGCCAATGATCGCCGTGGAAATCAATAACCCGCCAATGATAGGCAACTTGCGCGCGAAGCCCACCGACGTTCCCCGGCGAATCAGCCAGTCAGAAAACAACCCCGAACACAGCACGCCGACAAACGCCGCGAGAAACGGCAGCGACGCCAGCAGGCCGGACTTGATGAAGTCCATGCCGCGATATTTCACCAGGTAGGTCGGGAACCACGTCAGGAAAAACCATAGCGTGGAGTTCAGGCAGAACTGCCCCAGGTAGATCCCCCACAGCTTGCGCTTGCTCAGCACGATGCCGAGGTCGACCCAACTGAACGGGGCCTTGGCCGCCTGCGCTTGAATGTCCACCAACCCGCCGCCTGCGCGAATCAGCTCGATTTCCGCCGCATTGGCGCCCTTGAAATCCCGTGGCTCGCGGTACACCGCGTACCAGATCAACGCCCACACAATGCCCACGCCGCCGGTGGCGACAAACACCATGTGCCAGCCAAAGGTGTGTTGCAGCCAGGCCAGCACCGGCGTGAGAAACGCCAGCCCGACAAACTGCCCGGAGGTGTAGACCCCAATCGCCGTGGCCCGCTCACGCTCGGGAAACCAGGTGGTGACCACGCGGCTGTTGATCGGGTAAGCCGGGGCTTCGAGGGCGCCCACCGCCATGCGCAATACGAACAGCGCGATAAAGCTGGCGGCAAAGCCGAGCATCACCGTGGCCACCGACCACAGCAGCAGGGCAACGCTGTAGAGAATGCGCGGCGGCACCCGGTCCACCAACCAGCCACCGGGGATTTGCATGGCAGCGTAGGTCCAGCCGAACGCGGAGAAAATCAGCCCGACATGCACCGGGTCAATCCCCAGCTCGCTGGTCAGGGCCGGGGCGGCAATCGACAGGTTGCTGCGGTCCAGGTAGTTGATCACTACCGTGATGAACAGCAGCACCATGATGAAGAAACGCTTTCGGCTGGGCGTGACTAAAGAAGCCTGCCCGGTGAAGGACTCGGATTGCATGGGGGTTGCCTCTTCTTATGGTTATTGAGGACAGGTCTTACTGACGAAACATCGGTTCATGTGGGAGCTGGCTTGCCTGCGACAGCGGCGTATCAGTGCCGCAGATGCAAGCTGACACTCCGCTACCGCAGGCAAGCCAGCTCCTACAGAGACCGTGTTCCGTCAGGAATAAAGGCTTACCACTCCGCAAAACTGCCATCGGCATGGCGCCAGATCGGGTTGCGCCAGCGATGCCCGATGGCCGCGCGCTCAATCACGTATTCCTCGTTGATCTCGATGCCCAGGCCCGGCCCGTTGGGGATCTTCACGAAGCCCTGGTCATAGTCGAAAACGCCCGGATCGCGCACGTAATCCAGCAGGTCATTGCTCTCGTTGTAGTGAATGCCCAGGCTCTGTTCCTGGATGAACGCGTTGTAGCAAACCGCGTCCAGCTGCAGGCACGCCGCCAGGGCAATCGGGCCGAGCGGGCAGTGCAGGGCGAGGGCCACGTCGTAGGCTTCGGCCATGTTGGCGATCTTGCGGGTTTCGGTGATACCGCCGGCGTGGGAAGCATCCGGCTGGATGATGTCGACGTAGCCTTCGCTGAGCACGCGCTTGAAGTCCCAGCGCGAGAACAGGCGCTCGCCGAGGGCAATCGGGGTGCTGGTGAGCGGCGCCAGCTCTTTCAGCGCTTCGTAGTTTTCGCTGAGCACCGGCTCTTCGATAAACATCAGTTTGTAGGGGTCGAGTTCCTTCATCAGCACCTTGGCCATGGGCTTGTGCACCCGGCCATGGAAGTCGACGCCGATGCCCACGTTCGGGCCTACCGCATCACGCACGGCGGCCACGTTGGCCAGGGCCTGGTCGACCTTTTCGAAGCTGTCGAGAAATTGCAGTTCTTCGGTGCCGTTCATTTTGACGGCGGTAAAACCACGGGCCACGGCTTCCTTGGCGGCGCGGGCGGTGTCTGCCGGGCGGTCGCCACCGATCCACGAGTACACGCGGATCTTGTCGCGCACCTGGCCACCCAGCAGGTCACTGACCGACACACCGAGCGCCTTGCCCTTGATGTCCCACAACGCCTGGTCGATGCCGGCGAGGGCGCTCATGTGGATCGCGCCGCCACGGTAGAAACCGCCGCGATAGAGCACGGTCCAGATGTCTTCGATATTGCGTGGGTCTTTGCCGATCAAGTAGTCGGAAAGTTCTTCGACGGCGGCCGCCACGGTGTGGGCGCGGCCCTCGACCACAGGCTCGCCCCAACCGGTCACGCCCTGGTCGGTTTCAACCTTGAGGAAGCACCAGCGCGGCGGGACGATGAAGGTGGTCAGTTTGGTGATTTTCATCTTCTTATCTCTCTTGTAGATGGAGAACGCTGGTCAGCCCAGGGCATTCCAGGCTGTGACGTAGGCCTGGGCGTTGCTGGCAACCTGGTCGACGCTCATGCCCGGCTTGAATAACCCGGAGCCCAGGCCGAAGCCTTTGACGCCCGCGTCGAAAAATACCTGCATGTTGTCCGGGGTGATGCCGCCCACCGGCAGCAGCACCGTGCCGGCGGGCAGTACCGCGAGCCAGGCCTTGACCACCGCCGGGCCCATTTGCTCGGCCGGGAACAGCTTCAGCACGTCGGCGCCTTCAGCCAGCGCGGCAAACGCTTCGGTCGGGGTGGCCACACCTGGCGACAGGTACAGGCCCGCGGCCTTGGCAGCCCGCAGCACCTTGGCGTCACTGTGGGGCATGACGATCACTTGGCCACCGGCCGCTTTGACTTGATGGACCTGCTCCGGGGTCAGCACGGTGCCGGCGCCGATCAGGCAATCGGCGGGCAGGCTGTCCCGCAGGATACGGATGCTGGTGTAGGGATCCGGCGAGTTGAGCGGTACTTCGATGACCCTGAAGCCCGCCTTGTACAACACCTCGCCGATCGCCAATGCCTCGTCCGGTCGCAGGCCGCGCAGGATCGCGATCAAACCGTTGTGTGTCAGTGCTTGCTTGAGCATGTCGGGCCTCTCGTCAGGTTGCAGGCAGCAGCCCCGCCGCCATGGCCAGTTGCCAAAGGCCACGTTCGGTAGCCTCCTGCGCCAGGGTCACGTGGGGGAAGCCGCAGAGTTGGAGTGCACGCTGGTAGCGGGTGCAGAGTTGGGTTGCGCCCACCAGGACGATGTCTCGCTGTCGGGCAGGCTGGCGGGTGCGCAGGCCCATGAGTTCGTGGCCGATCAGCAGGCCAGACAAATAGTCCGGCTGCTCGTCCGGCGCCAGCTCGCCGGTCAGGCCCAGGGTGCGGGCGCTGAACAAGGTCGATAACAGGCCGGCCTGGCCGTCTGCCGACTGCGCCACCTGCACGCCGCGATCAAAAGCCGCCGCCTGGAACTGTTCGGAAGGGCGTTGGGTTCGCCCCAAAATACTGTGCTGGCTGAGCACGGCGAACAGCTCGCCGGTCATGAAGGTGTCGAAGTGGGTGATGCAGCCTTCCACCACGTCCACCCACTTGGAGTGGCTGCCCGGCAGGCCGATCAGTACGTCGCGCCCGTTCGTCGCAGGCAGGCTTTGCAACACGCCGAGCACCTGGGTTTCTTCGCCGCGCATCACGTTGGGCAACGCGCCGCGTTGAATCACGCCAGGCACGATGTGCACCAGAGCGCCGCGCAAGCTGCGCACACCCTGCAGCGCCTGGCCGAGGGTGGAAACATCCGCCGGGGTGTCGCGGTAAGCCGCCTCGCTCCAGCCCTGGGCGCTGCCGACCATGCCGCAGGCGATGACGGGGAGGCCGGGTTGGGCGTCGAGCCAGTCACCGCAGGCCGCGTCGAATGCCAACTCGAAACCGTTACTGCTGCGAACACCGGCAATGTCCCGGGGTTCGGTGGGCAAGTGCATGATCCCCGACGCCAGGGCACGTCGTTCGATCACGACGCCTGCCGGGCCGAGCTTATAAGCACGAAGGGAACTGGTTCCCCAATCGAGCGCGATCAATTGCGCCTGCATCGCTTCACCTGAGTGTTCTGAGCGGATGAGGCGAATATAAACCCAAGACCGTTAAAGTCTCAATATATAAATATCAGTCCCATATATAGGGAATACGAACACTCAGAATATCGACAAGTCCAGCGTGCGCATCGCCCCCATCCAGATCGCGTGTTCGGTGTGGTCCTTGAGGTCATCGCCGGTGGTGGGGTGCAGGAACACCACCAGGCCGTTGCGGTTGAGTGCCAGCCACGGCAGCACGACGCCGATGTATTCCGGGTCGAACGCCAGCTGGCAGCTCCAGTCCGGGTGCGGGCCCACCGGGCGCTCATGCACCCGGCCCATGCGCAGCGGGAACATTTGCGCGGCGTCTTCGCAGAGTTTGCGCGCCTGATCGATCGTGTTGGCGTCAAAGTAGATGTGGGCGTGGTAGCCCTTGATACGTTGCATGACAGGCTCCGGGCTCAATGATCGGCAAATCCTAGACCGCAATGGACGGCAGGGCCAGACCGGTCAGCGATTGTGCGCTACTGGCCTGCTCGGCCATCAGCCAGTCGACGAAACGCTCGATCAACTGGCTGCGACGTTTGCGCTGGGGCAGCACCACGTAATAGCCGAAGCGCGAGATCACCGTGTCGCCAATCGGCCGGCACAGCCACTTTTGCTCCAGCAAGTTATCCACAAGGTGGCGCCAGCCGATGGCCACGCCCTGGCCGGCAATCGCCGCCTGGATCAACAGGGTGTAATTGTCGAAACGCAATTGGCCCGGAGTGGGCGCCGTGGTGATGCCCAGTTCGCGGAATACGCCACCCCAGTCGAACCACTGGTTGTTGTTTTGCTGGCGCAGGTGCAGCAAGGGAAACTCCAGCAGGCTTTGCACCGGCAGCGGCGCGTCGCGGCCCTGAATGAGCTGCGGGCTGCACACCGGGAACACTTCCTCGTTGAACAGCCAATGACTGTCGCCCTGTTTGAAGCGGCCATCACCGAACAGCACCGCCACATCGATATCGCTGCGCAACGTGGCGTGATTGCGTTCGCTGGTGACCAGGCTCACGTCCACCTGCGGGTTGGCTTCATGGAAGCGGTGCAGGCGTGGCATCAGCCAATAGGCGGCGAAGGCAAAGTCTGTCGCCACCTGCAGGACTTCGTGCTGGTCCTGCTCGGCAATCGCACTCAGGCCCTGGTTGATGCTCTGTAGACCAGCCTGCACCTGCTCGAACAACAGGGCGCCCGCGTCGGTCAACTCGATGCCCCGGTAAATGCGATCAAACAGCCGCACCTTCAGCTGTTCTTCCAAGCGCTTGATCTGCTGGCTGATGGCCGGCTGGGTGGTGCCCAACTCCATGGCCGCCGCCGTAAAGCTGCGTTGGCGCGCAGCGGCTTCAAACGCGCGCAGCAAATCGAGTGACAGGTGACCGAGGGATTCATACATAAGCTGGGCTTATCCTAGACATTGCTTCTCATGGGCTTTACCACGATTTCCATGGCCTGCATGCTCATTCGCATAAACGTTGACTATGGAATGCCGCGAAACCATGAAGCGCAAGAACATTCTTTTCATCATGGCCGATCAAATGGCCGCGCCGATGCTTCCGTTCTACGGTCCTTCGCCTATCAAACTGCCGAACTTGAGCCGCCTCGCCGCTGAGGGTGTGGTGTTCGACGCCGCGTACTGCAACAGCCCGCTGTGCGCACCCTCGCGCTTTACCCTGGTGAGCGGCCAGTTGCCGAGCAAGATCGGCGCCTACGACAACGCAGCCGATTTCCCCGCCGACGTGCCGACCTATGCCCACTACCTGCGTCGCCTCGGCTACCGCACGGCGCTGTCGGGCAAGATGCACTTTTGCGGCCCCGACCAACTCCACGGTTATGAAGAACGCCTGACCAGCGATATCTACCCGGCCGACTATGGCTGGGCAGTGAACTGGGATGAGCCGGACGTGCGCCCCACCTGGTACCACAACATGGCGTCGGTGCTGCAAGCCGGGCCGTGCGTGCGTACCAACCAGCTGGATTTCGACGAAGAGGTGGTGTTCAAGGCCCAGCAATACCTGTTCGACCATATCCGCGAGGACGGCGAGCAGCCTTTCTGCCTGACCGTCTCCATGACGCACCCACACGACCCTTACACCATTCCCAAGCCGTTCTGGGACCTGTACGACGACAACGACATCCCGTTGCCCACAACCCCGCCACAGGCTGACCTGGACCCGCACTCCCAACGCCTGCTCAAGGTCTACGACCTGTGGGACAAGCCGCTGCCGGTGAACAAGATCCGCGATGCGCGCCGCGCCTACTTCGGCGCGTGCAGCTACATCGACAGCAACGTCGGCAAGCTCCTGCAAACCCTGGAAGACACAGGGCTGGCCGACGACACCATCATTATCTTCTCCGGCGACCACGGCGACATGCTCGGCGAGCGCGGGCTCTGGTACAAAATGCACTGGTTTGAAATGGCTGCCCGGGTGCCGCTGCTGATCAGCGCGCCGGGGCAGTTTGCCGCCGGCCGCGTGACCGCCGCCGTGTCCACCGCCGACCTGCTGCCGACCCTGGTGGAACTGGCCGGCGGTGAGCTGGACCCGAGGCTGCCGCTGGACGGCCGCTCGCTGGTCTCGCACTTGCAAGGGCAGGGCGGGCATGACGAAGTGTTCGGCGAATACATGGCCGAGGGCACCATCAGCCCGCTGATGATGATCCGCCGTGGCGCCTACAAGTTCATCTACAGCGAGGACGACCCTTGCCTATTGTTCGATGTACACAACGACCCGCACGAGCGGGAAGACCTCAGCCAGTCACCGGAACACCGGCCCCTGTTCGAGGCGTTTTTGAGTGAGGCGCGGGCCAAATGGGACATCTCGGCGATCCACCAGAAGGTGCTCGCCAGCCAACGCCGTCGCCGCCTGGTGTTCGAGGCACTGACCCAAGGCAAGCTGAAGAGCTGGGACCACCAGCCACTGGTAGACGCCAGTCAGCAATACATGCGCAACCACATCGACCTCGACGATCTGGAGCGCAAGGCACGTTTTCCACAACCCTGCCAAAACCAATAAAACTGAGGGGAAGGCCATGCAAAAGTTATCCACCGTGGTGAGCGTTGCGCTGCTGGCATTGAGCAGTGCCGGCGCCTACGCGGACACAAGCTGCGACACCGTGAAGATGGCCGATCCGGGCTGGAGCGATATCGCCGCCACCAATGCCATTACCGGATTTTTGCTGAACGGCATGGGCTACAAGGCCAAGGTCGACACCCTCGCGGTGCCGATCACCTTTGGCGGGCTCAAGGACGGCCAGGTGGATGTGTTCCTGGGTAACTGGATGCCGGCGCAGCAGGGCTTCTACGACAAGTTCGTGGCCAATGGCGATGTGGTGCAACTGGCGAAGAACCTCGACGGCACCGAGTTCACCCTCGCCGTGCCGGACTACGTGTGGGACGCCGGGGTGCATGACTTTGCCGACCTGAACAAGTTTGCCGACAAGTTCGACAAGAAGATCTACGGCATCGGTTCGGGTGCGCCGGCGAATATCTCGCTGCAGGAAATCATCAAGAAGAACGACTTTGACCTGGGCCAGTGGAAGCTGATCGAGTCCAGCGAACAGGCGATGCTGGCGGAAGTGTCGCGAGCGGTGAAGAAGCAGAAGTTCGTGACCTTCCTCGGCTGGACGCCGCACCCGATGAACGTGCAGCTGAAGATGCATTACCTCAAGGGCGGGGAAAAGTACTTTGGTGACACCGGCAGCGTGTATACGTTGACCCGCAAGGGCTATGCGCAGGCGTGCCCGAATGTGGGCAAATTGCTGACCAACCTGAGCTTCACCCAGGAGATGGAGAACGCCATCATGGCTGAGGTGGTGAACAAGAAGGTCAGTAATGCCGAGGCGGCGAAGGCGTGGATCAAGGCGAATCCGACGGTGCTGGACAAGTGGCTGGACGGGGTTAAAACCGTCGATGGGCAAGATGCGCTGGCCGCTGTAAAAGCCAAGCTCTAACGGCTGACGCCGCACCCTGTGGGAGCCGGGCTTGCCCGCGATGGCATCACCGCGGTGTCCCTGTAGGACCGAGGCGCCTGCATCGCGGGCAAGCCCGGCTCCCACAGTCAGCGGACTCCCACAGTCCGGCGTTTGTCCTGATACCCTGATTCAAACCTATCAATCCGAGCCCCAAATGCCCTGGCCCAACCGCCATACACTCTTCCCCTTCCTCAACTGGCTCCCGCGCCAAACCCGCGCCAGCGTCGGGCGAGACGCGATCGTCGGCCTGAGCGGTGCAGTCCTGGCATTACCGCAATCCATTGCCTACGCGCTGATCGCCGGGCTCCCACCGGAATACGGCCTGTACGCTGCAATCATCCCCGTACTGATCGCCTGCTTGTGGGGCTCCTCATGGCACCTGATCTGCGGCCCCACGGCGGCGATTTCCATCGTGCTCTACGCCAGCGTCAGCCCACTGGCCGTGCCCGGCTCCCAGGACTACATCACGCTGATCCTGTTGCTGACCTTCCTGGCCGGCGTCTTCCAATGGCTGCTGGGCATGCTGCGCTTCGGCGCCCTGGTGAATTTCGTCTCGCATTCGGTGGTACTCGGCTTCACCCTTGGCGCTGCGGTAGTGATCGCCCTGGGCCAACTGCCCAACTTGCTGGGGCTGGACCTTCCGAGCCAGGCCACGGCGATCAACAGCCTGCTGGCGCTGATCAACCATGCCGGGGAGTGGAATCATCCTTCCCTGGTGCTCGGGCTCGGAACCTTGCTGGCAGGAATACTGCTCAAGCTCTGGGTACCGCGCTGGCCCACGCTGTTGATCGCATTAGCCCTGGGCAGTCTCGTGCCGTGGCTGTGGCCGGCGATGTTCGGGCAGGTGGCGCTGGTCAGTTCATTTGTTGGCAAGCTGCCGCCGTTCAGCCCGCTGTCGATGGACCTGGACATGGTCCTGCGACTGCTGCCAAGCGCAGTGGCCGTGGGCATGCTGGGGCTGGTGACCAGCCTGTCGATTGCGCGCTCGTTGTCGGCTCGCTCTCAGCAATTGCTCGATGCGAATCAGGAAGTGCGCGCCCAGGGTTTATCCAACATCGTTGGCGGATTTTTCTCCGGGTACTTGTCGGCGGGTTCCTTCACACGGTCGGGCCTGAGTTACGAGGCAGGCGCCTGTTCGCCGCTGGCGGGGGTGTTTTCCGCGCTGTGGGTGGCGCTGTTTGCGCTGTTCGGCGCAGCATTGATCGCGCATATTCCGATCCCGAGCATGGCCGCGAGCATCCTGCTGATTTGCTGGGGGTTGGTGGACCATCGTGGTATTCGGGCGTTGTTCCGGGTCAGCCGTGCGGAGTTCGTGGTGATGAGCCTGACCTGCATCGCCACGCTGTTGCTGGAGCTGCAAACGGCGATTTACGCGGGGGTGCTGGCGTCGCTGTTTTTCTACCTCAAGCGCACCTCGCAGCCGCGGGTCCAGCAATGGCGCGACGGTGAGGACGATGTGCTGCGAGTCGGCGGGTCGATCTTTTTCGGCGCCAGCCATTACCTGCAAGTGCGGCTGCAAAGCCTCCACGGCCAGCGCGTGGTGATCGAGGCGCAGCAGATCAACTTTATCGACTATTCCGGGGTGGAGATGCTGCACCAGGAGGCGCGCCGATTGAATGGACTGGGGCGCAGCCTGGCGTTGCGCAAAGCCCGGCCGCAGGTGGTGGATGAGTTGAAGAAACTGGAAGGGGCCGACAAGTGCCCCCTCCATTTCGAAGACTGAGCACGGTTAAAACTGTAGGAGCTGGCTTGCCTGCGATAGCGGTGTATCAGTGCCAAGTGTGTAGCTGACCCACCGCTATCGCAGGCAAGCCAGCTCCCACATTTGGATTGGCGTCAGGCCAGTTGCCTGCGCAGCTCAGCTAAAACCGGTGCCGAATCCGGCCGCACCCCGCGCCACAGGAAGAACGCTTCCGCCGCCTGCTCCACCAGCATTCCCAACCCATCCATCGCCACCGCTGCGCCCTGCTCACTGGCCCAGCGGCAGAACGCCGTAGGCTCTTTGCCGTACATCATGTCGTAGCAAAAAGTCTTTCCGGGTTCGATCAGGCTGCCTGCAATCGGCGGTACATCGCCTGACAGGCTGGCGGACGTGGCGTTGATGATCAGGTCCACCGGCTCACGCAGCCAGTCGAAACCGCTGGCAGAGACCGGGCCGAGGTCGTCGAACAGCTCGGCGAGCAATTCGGCCTTTTCCACGGTGCGGTTGGCGATGATCAGCGACGCCGGTTGCTCGGCCAGCAACGGCTCCAGGGCTCCGCGCACGGCGCCACCGGCCCCTAGCAGCAGGATGCGTTTACCTTGCAGGCTGAACCCGGCATTCACCGTCAAATCCCGCACCAGGCCGGCGCCGTCGGTGTTGTCTCCCAACAAGCTGCCATCGGCGAGCTTGCTCAAGGTATTCACCGCGCCGGCGCGCTGGGCGCGCTCGGTCAGGGTGTTGGCCAGGCGATAAGCCTCTTCCTTGAACGGCACGGTGACGTTGGCGCCACGGCCTTGCTGGAAAAACTCACGGGCGCAGCCGGTGAAATCCTCCAGCGGCGCGAGCAAGGTGCTGTAGTCCAGTTGCTCACCGGTTTGTTCGGCGAACAGGCGATGAATCAGCGGTGACTTGCTGTGGCCAATGGGGTTGCCGAAGACGACATAACGATCCATCAGACCGCCGCCTTGGGCAGCACGCCCAGCCAGTCGCGGTCTTGCAGGAAGTAGTCGGTGAGGCGCGCTTCTTCGCTGTCGGGTGCGGCTTTCCAGTCATAGCTCCAGCGCACTTGCGGTGGCAGCGACATCAGGATCGATTCGGTGCGCCCGCCCGATTGCAGGCCGAACAGCGTGCCACGGTCGTAGACCAGGTTGAACTCGACGTAGCGGCCACGGCGGAATTCCTGGAATTCGCGCTGCTGCTCGGTATAGGCCATGGCTTTGCGGCGCTGGACGATCGGCAGGTAGGCGTCGATGTAGGCATCGCCGATGGCACGCATGAAGGCGAAGCTGGTGTCGAAGTCCCACTCGTTCAAGTCATCGAAGAACAAACCGCCGATGCCGCGCGGTTCGTTGCGGTGCTTGATGTGGAAGTAGGTGTCGCACCAGGCCTTGTAGCGCGAATACACGTCGGGGCCAAACGGCGCACAGGCCTGTTCGGCCACGCGGTGCCAGTGGATGCAGTCTTCTTCGTTGCCGTAGTAGGGCGTCAGGTCGAAGCCGCCACCGAACCACCACACCGGCTCTTCGCCGTCTTTTTCGGCGATGAAAAACCGCACGTTGGCGTGGGAAGTCGGCACATGCGGGTTGTGCGGGTGAATCACCAGCGACACGCCGAGGGCTTCAAAACCGCGACCGGCCAATTCCGGGCGATGCGCACTGGCGGACGGTGGGAGGCCGCTGCCAAACACGTGGGAAAAGTTAACGCCGCCTTTCTCGATCACCGAGCCGTTTTCGATCACACGGGTGCGACCGCCGCCGCCGGCAGGCCGGGTCCAGGCGTCTTCGATAAAGCGAGTGTCCGTCTCGAAGGTTTCCAGGGCGCTGCAAATGCGGTCTTGCAGGTCAAGCAGGTAGGCTTTGACAGCCTCGGTGCGGGTAGTCATGACATCACCTTGAATCGGGCAAAGCTACGCGAGGCCATTGGGCGTCGGCGGCAAATGGGCGCACAGGATACCACTGCACCCGCTACTGCCGCAGTTGACGAAGATCAAGCTTAGGAGTCCGATAGGGGGCTACGCGAAATGACTTAAGGAGAGTGCAGATGGCCAAACGTATCCAGTTCCGTGCCCATGGCGGCCCCGAAGTGCTTGAGTATGTGGACTACACCCCGGCCGAACCCGGCCCGCAGCAGGTTCGCGTGCAGAACAAGGCCATTGGCCTGAACTTCATCGACACGTATTTCCGCAGCGGCCTGTATGCACCACCGGCCTTGCCGTCGGGCCTTGGCGCGGAAGGTGCCGGCGTGGTTGATGCGGTGGGCAGCGAAGTCACTCAATTCAAGGTCGGCGATCGCGTGGCCTACGGCAGCGGCCCATTGGGTGCCTACAGCGAATTGCATGTGCTGCCGGCTGCCAACCTGGTGCACCTGCCGGACGATATCAGCTTCGAACAGGCCGCCAGCGCGATGCTCAAGGGCCTGACCGTGCAGTACCTGCTGCGCCAGACCTATGAGTTGAAAGGTGGTGAAACCATTCTGTTCCATGCCGCTGCCGGTGGCGTCGGTTCGCTGGCGTGCCAATGGGCCAAGGCGTTGGGCGTGAAGTTGATCGGTACCGTCAGTTCGCCGGAAAAAGCGGCGCTGGCCAAATCCCTCGGCGCCTGGGAAACCATCGACTACAGCAAGGAAAACGTCGCACAACGCGTATTGGAACTGACTGACGGCAAGAAATGCCCGGTGGTGTACGACGGCGTAGGCAAAGACACCTGGCTCACCTCGCTGGACAGCGTGGCGCCACGCGGGCTGGTGGTGAGTTTTGGGAATGCTTCGGGTGCTGTGGATGGGGTCAACCTGGGGATTCTGGCGGCCAAGGGCTCGCTGTATGTCACCCGGCCGACTTTGGCGACCTATGCCAACAACCCGGAAAACCTGCAGGCGATGGCGGATGATCTGTTTTCGATGATCATCAGTGGGAAGCTGCAGATTGATATCAATCAGCGGTTTTCGCTGGGGGATGCGGCGAAGGCGCAGGCAGAGTTGTCGGCGCGGCGCACGACTGGGTCGACCATTCTGTTGCCTTAGGGCTTTAGGTCTCTGGGGCCTGTAAGGGCCTCATCGCGGGCAAGCCCGGCTCCCACTGGAGTCTGCGGTGAACATAAATTTTGTGTTCGCTGGAGATCCGTGTGGGAGCCGGGCCTGCCCGCGATGGCCGCGACTCGGCCTTAAGACGGCCGCACAACCTCGCCCGTCGCCAGATCCCGAATCAGACTCGGGTTCTTGCGCCCCCCCAGATTCCCGCCCAACACCAGATCCACCTGCCCACGGAAATACTGCTCCACACGAATCCGCGTGCGCGCCGCCGGGCGGCCCTGTGGGTTGGCCGAGGTGGAAATCAACGGCCCGACCAGCGAGCACAGATCCCGCACTTGCGGATGATCGGTCACCCGCAACGCCACCGTGTCATGCACCCCGGTAATCCATTCGGGCAACAAGTCCTGATGGGGCACCAGCCACGTATTCGGGCCAGGCCAGGTACTGGCCATGCGGTCCATCCACTCATCGGGAAAGTCTTCGAAGAGAAAATCGAACTGACGGATATTGTCGGCAATCAGGATCAACCCCTTATCCACAGACCGACCCTTGATCGCCAGCAAACGATCCACGGCCTCTTCGTTCCAAGGGTCACAGCCCAGGCCCCAGACCGCCTCGGTTGGATAGGCAATCACTGCGCCTGCGCGAATTTCTCGTGCGGCTTCTCGCACACGCCACCTGTTGACCATTGCTCACTCTCCGGACTAAAGCTCTGCGCAGTTTACCGATCTTCGTTACAAAACCTAGCCGCGCGCAAGCCAGCGTCCGCTTTCGCAGATCACCCGGCCCTCCAGTTCCAGCTCCGTGAGGCTGGCCAGCACCTCGGACAAGGCCCGTCCGCTGGCAATCGCCAAGGCTTCACTGGTGTGGGGCGCGGCGTGCAACAGTGCCACCAGCGGGTGAGTGACCGCGATCGGCGCCGGGCGGGATAACGCCTGCCAGCCGCGCAGGTTCTCGAGAATGTGTTCGATGGTTTCCACCAGCACGGCGCCATCGCGAATCAGCTGATGGCAACCTTTGGCGCCAGGGTGATGGATGGAGCCCGGGATGGCGTATACCTCGCGCCCTTGCTCCGCCGCCAGCCGTGCAGTGATCAGCGAACCGCTGGCCATGCTGGCCTCCACCACCAGCACCCCCAGGGACAGGCCACTGATAATGCGGTTGCGCCGTGGAAAATTGCCGGCCTGGGGCGGGGCGTCCAACGGAAACTCGGAAACCACGGCGCTGCCTTGGGCAATCATCGCCTCGGCCAGGCGACGGTGGCGCTGTGGATAAAAGTTTTCGAGCCCGGTGCCCAGCACGCCGATTGTATGTCCACCAACATCCAAAGCCGCTTGATGAGCCGCGCCGTCGATACCCAGGGCAAGACCACTGGTGATGACAAAACCGGCACTCGCCAGGCTGCGGGAAAACGCGGCGGCGGTGTCCATTCCTGGCCGGGAGGCACGGCGGCTGCCGACCATCGCCAGCTGCGGTTTTTCCAGAATCGCCGGGTTGCCGGCGACGAATAACAGCGGGGGCGCGTCATCCAGTTCGGCGAGCAACGCGGGGTAGTCGGGTTGGTCCCACATCAGCAAATGCTGGGCCGGACGCTCCAGCCAGGCCAGTGCCGCGCTGGCGCCATCGCGTACTTCTTCGCTGCGACGGGCATCGGCGCTGATCATCTTGAGGCCCAGGGAGCGCCAGGCACTGGCCGGTGCACTGATGGCTTTTGACGCAGAACCAAACGCCTCGATGAGTTTTTGAAAGCCCTTGGGACCCAGTTCCGGCAGCCTGTGCAAGCGTAGTCGAGCTTCCAGTTCTGCCGGGGAAATTTCACGGTTATTCGTCGGTAACATTTGATCGTCCTTGATCGGAACAAGCTGTGGATAACTCTGTTGGTAACTTATTTAGCCACCTAATTATTGCCTTCGTTCAGGCACCTCGAAACGGTCCATTACGGCCAGGGACCGCGACGCGTCGAGGACCAAGGCATAACTGAGCTTTTCGTAAGTGCGAAACACCAACAACGTCCCGGCAGGTTCGTCGGGAATCTTCACGGGAGCGCCGGTTACCCTGTCCCGAACGGTTTCTCCGGCTTTCACCACGGCCAGCAAATGACCTTCCATCAGGCCGTCACGCCGGCCCTTGTTCAACGTGACCGCGTCCAGTACGCCGATCTGCGTCACGCCCCGGGGCACGTCGATGATGCGTCCGGCAACGGCGCGGGCAGGCCACTGCATCACCAGGCTCGCCAGGTCCGTGGGTGCTGGCGGGCGGAGTAATCGGTCGCCGGGGCGCACCTCCTGAGTGACCCGCTGCACACCCAGCGTGCTGACATCGCCTGCGGTCACAAAGCGTGCAGTGCCGATGTCGTCAGCGTTGATGCCCAGCAATTCCTGGCTTTGCGGGTCGGTGTAGACCTTGCCCCGGCGAAAGATCCCGTAGCTTTGGACGGCAGGGTCCAGTGTGCCCCGCGCATAAACACGCTCGCCATTGGCGCCCAGTACCCGGCCGGCATCTGCTGCAACAATATAGGGTGCGTGGTCCAGTTCCTGGGGCGAATCGAGCATGTGGTTGTGCAGTAAAAAGCGCTGGATGGCTTGCTGCGTATGAAGCGCCAGCGGCTGACCGGCCTGTGGAAAGCTCGCAGGAACCTGGGCAACAACGGCCTGGGCCCACAGCAGCAAGACGAGTAGCGATTTCCTCATGGGGTGAATCTCCTTTATTATGTGCATTCGCGTGAAACGCCTTGGCCTTCGCGGCTCTCGGACGTTTTCCCACGGCACTTACACCGGTACAGCAGGGGTCCATCCCCGGCGCCGACTTGCCTTTACCTCACATGTGCAGCAATTACGCTTATGGCTATTTTGAACATCCTCGAATTTCCGGACTCACGCCTGCGCACTATCGCCAAGCCAGTGGCCGTAGTGGACGCCAAGGTTCGTCAGTTGGTCGATGACATGTTTGAAACAATGTATGAAGCCCCGGGTATCGGCCTCGCCGCGACCCAGGTCAACGTGCATCAGCGCGTCGTGGTCATGGACCTGTCCGAAGACCGCAGCGAGCCTCTGGTGTTTATCAACCCTGAGTTCGAAACCCTGACCGACGAGATGGGCCAGTACCAGGAAGGCTGCCTGTCGGTGCCGGACTTCTACGAGAACGTCGACCGTCCCCAGCGCGTCAAGATCAAGGCCTTGGACCGTGACGGAAAGCCGTTCGAAATGATTGCCGAAGGCCTGCTGGCGGTGTGCATCCAACACGAATGCGACCACCTCAACGGCAAGCTGTTTGTCGATTATCTGTCCACGCTTAAACGCGACCGGATCAAGAAGAAACTGGAAAAGAAGCATCGCCAGCAAGCTTGATTCCCTTCTTTCAAAGGCTTGCTCCGGCAAGCCTTTTTCTTTTGTGAGACGTTTCCCATGACCGAGCCACTGCGCATCGTTTTTGCCGGCACCCCCGAATTCGCCGCCGAACACCTCAAGGCCCTGCTCGCCAGCCCTTATGAAATCGTGGCGGTCTACACCCAGCCCGATCGCCCGGCCGGTCGTGGGCAAAAACTGATGCCCAGCCCGGTCAAGCAGCTTGCACTTGAGAACAACATTGCGGTGTTGCAGCCGCCGACGCTGCGCAACGCCGATGCCCAGGCTGAATTGGCGGCGTTGAAGCCGGACCTGCTGGTGGTGGTGGCCTACGGCTTGATCCTGCCCCAGGCCGTGCTGGATATCCCGCGTCTGGGCTGCATCAACAGCCACGCCTCATTGCTGCCGCGCTGGCGCGGTGCAGCGCCGATCCAGCGTGCGGTCGAAGCCGGTGACGCCGAAAGCGGCGTGACCGTGATGCGCATGGAGGCCGGCCTGGACACGGGCCCGATGCTGCTGAAAGTCACCACCCCGATCACGGGTGAAGACACTGGCGGCAG
>NZ_AHHC01000024.1:0-42675 GCF_000242655.1 Pseudomonas sp. PAMC 25886 | reverse complement strand
GCCGCCGTTGGCGGTGATGTCGGCGTTCAGCGCCCGCAACGGGGTGCTGGCGGAGAGGTAGTCGAGGCTGCCGCCGTACTGCCATTGGTCATTGATGTCCCGGGCAATCGCGACCCGCGCGCCCTGCTTGGAGCCAAAGCCGTAGGAGTGATTGGAGACCTCGGCTTCCAGGGTCATGTCGCGGGTGCGCCGCTCTACGCCGAGGCGCTGCCAGCGGTGCTGGCCGGTGCCTTCTTCGAAATCGGCGGTGGCGTAGCCGGCACCGCCGAACACCCGCCAGTCTTCATCGATGGGCGGGCTGTAGAGCAAGGTTTCGATACCGAAGTCGCGACTGCCGGATACCGCGCCCGCGCCGTTATCACCGCCACCGTTGCTTTTGCCGGTATAGGCCTCGACGCGCAATTCGGCCATGTCGTGCACATCCCGCAGGCGGCTTAGGCGCTGCACCTGGCGGTTGTTCGGGGCGCGGTCGACCACGTCGTCGGTGAGTGCGTCGAGCTGGCGCCACTCCTGCAAATCCAGGGCGGTGTGCCCTTGGGAAACCTCCAGGCCGATGTCGCGCGGGGCCTGGGCTTCGGTTTCCTTGAGGGTGTTTTCGGCGCGCCGAGGCCAGTCGCGGGCACGGTACATGTCGGCCTGGGCCAGGCGCAGGCCGATATTGCCGGGGGCCTGTTGCACCAGGGCTTCCAGGCCTTTTTCGCTGGCGGGCAAGTCGGCGCCATAGGTACCGGCCTGCGCCGCTAATTGTTGGGCGTCCATCCACGCGTCGTTGGGGTTGCCGATGGGCAAGCCCTTGAGTTCGACCCGGGGTTTCTGGGTGCTCGCCAGGTTGTCGGCGACTTCGCGGGCTTGCGCCACTTGATCGTTTTCGAGCAAGGCGTAGAACAGCGCGGTGCTGTCTTCGACGTGATCGCCGGCGTCCGCATCGCTCGCCGCCAGGGCCTGGCGATACAAAGGCGCGGCCTTTTCCGGCTGGCGCTGGTCGAGGTAGGCGGCAGCGACCCAGCGCAGGGCGTAGGTCGGCAGTTGCACGCCTTCGCTCTTGAGCACTTCGTAATCGCGGATCACCTCTGCGGTGCGCGCCCGGGCTTTCAACGCGCCCAGACGGTCGATGCGCCAGCGCACCACGTCGTCATGGGCGCTGGCCTGCGGCGTCCAGGTGGCGAGCAGTTGGTCGTAATCCTTGAGGGCGCGGTCCGCAATCACGTAGCGCTCTTTTTCACCGCGGGTCGCGAACTCTGCCATGCGCACGCGTTCGGCCGCCAGGTCGCCTTCGAGGCGGCGCTGGGTGACCGGGTCCAGCAGGCCCGGGCGTTTGGCAGCCAGGCGCAGGGCCGGCTCCGGCAGGCGTGCGCGTTGCAGGGCGACGATGTATTCGCGGGCGACTTCGGGTGTGTTGCCGGCACGGATGAAGGCCTGGTCGAATTCGAACAGTGCGTCATAGGTAAAACCTGCGCGGGTCAGTGCGTAGCCCAATGCCATGCGGCGGTCGGCGTCGTCGGGCTTGGCGGCCACCAGGGCGCGGGTGCGCTGCACGGCTTCGGCGGTCTGGCCGGCATCCGCCTGGGTCAGGGCCAGGCCCAGTTGCAGGTCCGGGTTATTCGGTTCGCGTTGCAGTGCCTGGCGGTACACGGCAAGCGCCGGTTCCCAACGCTGCTGGTTGCGATAGGTACGGGCAACGGTGGCCAGCGCTTGGGTGGTGAGGGTGCGAGTGCGGCCCTGGGCCTCGTAGACCGTCAGCACCTCGGCGTCCTGGCGCGCCCAACTGGCGATCAGCAGATGATCGCTGACCTGCCCCGGCGTCTGGCGCTCGGCGGGCAATTGGCGCAACAGGTTGAGGGCCGGACCGTAGTTGCCGCTGCGGGCCTGGTTGATCAGCGAATCATAGGCCGCATCGGCCGAGGCCACGACGGGCCACAGCAACTGGCCGCACAGGGCCAGGCGGATAAAGGGATGAACATTACGCGACATGTCGTCAGCTTCCTCACCTGGGAAAGCCGGAGCGATAAATTCACCTGCACGACACACCAGGCGGCCGACATCTGATGACGCGGCCAAGCTTTCCTGGGGCGCAATATCCTTGAGAGGGGTATAAAAAAGGCCAATTCAGAACAATTGTTCAGAATTGGCCTACATCACTTTGAGCCGAGTCTTATTGAGCGCCGCTGACCGCGCCGAACTTGCCCAGTACAAAACCAATGAATTGCTCGACGGTCATTTTCTGCCCGTTGAAAGTCACTTCATTGTTGGCGTAGTGCAGCTTGGAAACGATATCGGTGCCCACCAGGGTCGCCAGTTGAGTGCCCACGGCCATGCCGCTGATCATCTCGCTGGCCATCTGGGATTGCTGCTCGATGGCTTTCGGGTCGATCACACCACCGATCTGCGCTTGCAGGCCGGCCACGTCCTGGATCATCGGTTTGGACAGGGTCAGGTTGGCGTCCAGCAGGGCAACGATTTGCTTGCCCAGTTCTACCGGCGGCAGGTCCATGCTCGACGGCTTGGCCAGGTCTACCACCAGGTTGAAGCGGCTTTCGCCATTGGTGGTTTTCAGCGACAGGTTTTCTACCGCCACTTGCGGCTTGGCAGCCAGCAGTTGGTCGACGTTGGACTGGGCCAGGGCTTGCTCGGCGTCAGTCAGTTGCAACTCAGGCACGGGCTGGCCGGCAGCGGCAGCGGCTTGGGCCGGTTGGACCTTTTCCTGGTAGAGCTTGGTCAGTACCAGCATCGACGGGATGTCGACGTTCTTCATGCTGACCGCCATGGCCGCCGAACCCACTGGCTTGCCCTGGTAACCGATCTCGTCGATCTTGTAGTCGACACGGCCGGCCAGGTTGTTGTCCTTGGTTTCGCTGCTGTCTTTCTGCTCAAAGTTCTTGAGGGTCAGCACCGCTTGTTGCGGGCCGAAGGTGACCTTGGTGTTGGTCAGTTCGACGGTGTTTTGCCCGGTGTAGAAACCAAAGGTGGTTTTTTCCAGGTTGCTGGCAATGGTCAGGCCACTCAACTCGGCATCCAGCTTGGCGTTGTTGGCGTCGGTGACCGAGACCTTGAGGCTGTCCATGTAGCCGCTGGCCTTGACCTTCTTGCCTTCGGCGGTGGAGTCGAAGTCCAGGTTGGCACCGGAGAAGCTCACGGCCGACTTGTCGTCCTTGAGTTCCAGGGGCAGCAGTTCAACGTTGCCGCTCACCGAGCGGTTGTAGCCGATGTTGGCCACGCCTTTGAGTGGCGACACGTCTTTGCTGGCGGCGAACCATTTTTCGGTGGTCGGGTTTTTCTCAAGCTCATAGTGACTGGTGGCCATGACGGGCAGCCACTTCAGCGACACCAGGCGCGAGAACGGCAGCGGGCCGTGTTCGATATGGTCGACGAACAGCAGCTCGGTGTCCTGGTGGTTTTCGCCGAACACCGCGCCCTGGGCCTTGAGGCGATAGTGGGCGGTGCTGCTGAACAGCTGGCGGTCGAGGGAGACCAGTTCGAGGGTCACCGTGCCGTCGACGCCGGCCATGGAGGTCTGCAGTTCCTTGTTGGCGTCCTGGATGGCGGTTTGCAGCACCGGCTCCAGTTGCTTGCCGGTGTACCAGGCACCGCCTGCGCTGATTGCACCAATGGCGACGACGATACCCAAGAGAACGACTGCTGGCTTATTCATGTAGTGACCTGATCAAATCCTGTGAAGTGGGCTGTCTTCCCTGAACCCCGAAGGGTGTCGGCTCAAGCCCGCCGAAATCCGGGGAAGATTAGCATAGGCACCCAATCACAGTGGAAGGTCCCTCAGGAATACTCGGTTTCGATCTCATCGAGTTGATGATCGAAACTCTTCAGCCGCGCCGTCCACGTATACACCAGCACTTCAAACTCACGGTGAATCACCGCATTGCCCGGCGTATCGGACTTGGGATCGTAAAAATCCAGCTGGTAACGCTCCCGCGCCATGGCGGTGGCCACGTCGGATAATTCCCGCGCGTTATTCAGCCAATGCCGTCCGTCGGCGACCTGCCGGTCGAGCATCACGCATTGTTTTTTCAGGGCTTCGAGGCTTTTTTCCAGCGGCGTGCCGGTCAGTTCACCCATGACTTCCTGGAACGTACGCCCCGGCTGCCAGTAACTGCCCCAGAAGTAGCGGTCGAACACCGTCTCGACCCGGCGCAGGGCAACCTTGGTGTCCCAGATCGCCACGCGGGTCTTGCCTTGTTCCAGAAGTCTTCGCTTGATGCGCTGGCCCTGGTAGGAGGCCCAGGCCACCACGCCAATGGACAACACCGCGATCAGCGCGCTGGCGCTGTCGAGGAACACCATGGCCTTGTCGATCTGATGGGCCAGCATGATGCCGTAGAAGTAAGTCGCCGATAGCAACACCAGTGCGAAGAACACGCACCAGAAAGCGGGAGCATAAGGGTTTTTCATTATTGGAATCCCCATGAGCAAACGCGAGCAGTGACCAGCAGGCCATCACGGCGGCCTGCTGTTCAAAGCATAGCAATCAGCTCAGGGTTTGCTGGCTTGTGTGGCTTGCGTTCGTCCACTTTCCCAGCCGCCGCCCAGGGCCAGGAACAAATCGATCTGGCTCATGGCAACCTGGGTATTCGCCGCTGCCAGCTGCGCCCGCACATCGGTGTAGGTGCGGGTGGCTTGCAGGTCGGCCAGGAACGAGGCGCGGCCGGCCTGGAAGAAGCGGTGCGTCTGCTCCGCCGCCTCTTTGGCCGACGCGCCGGCATCGGCCAGGGCATCGCGGCGTTGCAGTTGGGCGGTGTATTGCGCGAGGCCCGTCTGGGTTTCGCGGATGGCATTGAGCACCACACCGTCGAAGTGCGCCAGGGCGCCCTGGGTCGCGGCTTCGGCCTCGTGGATGCGCGCACGCGCGCCGTTGGTCGGCAGTGTCCAGCTGATCAGCGGGCCAAAGCCCCAGCGGTTGGTGGCTGGCGTGCCCAGGTCATCCAGGATACCGACGGTGCCCACGGTGGCGCCGATGCTGATATCCGGGTACAGCGCGCCGGTGGCCACACCGATTCGCGCGGTGGCCGCCGCCAGTTGGCGTTCGGCCTGGCGCACGTCAGGGCGACGCTTGAGCAGCGTGGCGCCATCACCTACCGGCAGCAGTTGCGCGATATGCGGCAACTCGGCGCATTGGGCGGTGCCGGCCGGCAGTTGATTCAGCGGCTTGGCCAGCAGCATCGACAGGCGGAACAGCCCGGCCTGGCGCAGTGCTTCATAGCGCGGCATTTCGGCGCGCAAGGATTTGTATTGGGTTTGGGAACGGGTGACCTGGGTTTCATCACCGCGACCGGCGTCCTGCAGGCGCTGGGTCAGGTGTGTGCTCTGGGCTTGAAGGTCCAGGGACTCGTTGGCGATCGCCAGCTCTTCGTTGGCCGCGCACACCTGGGTGTAGGAACGCACCACGTCCGCCACCAGGGTGATACGGGCGATATCGGCCGCCGCCTGGGCCGCATCGGCACTGGCCTGGGAGCTTTCAATGCCGCGCTGCAAGGTGCCGAACAAATCGAATTGGTAGGAGGTGCTGATGCTGGCACTGCCGATATTCGCCACCGGGACTTTTTCCGTCAGCAAATAGGCTTCGCCGGACTCTTGCAGGCGTTGGGCCTCAGCCTTGGCGCCGGCACTCCAACCGCCGGCAGACTCGGCTTGCTGCACCTGATAGCGCGAGCGCTGCAAGTTGGCCGCGGCCACCCGCAGGTCGGTGTTGGAGGCCATGGCCTGCTCCACCAGCTTATCCAGGCGCGGGTCCTGGTAGAGCTTCCACCAGTCCGCCGGCACCGGCGCCGACACCACATTGTTGCCCTCCCCGGCCAACTGGCCCTGAAGGTCACCGCGGTTCACGGCCGCCTTGTCCGGCAGCTTGTAATCGGGCCCCACCACTTGGCAGGCCGACAGCAACAACCCCAGCCCGGCGGTTGCTAAGAGCCGTTTCATGGTTTTTCCCCCGACTCGGGTTTGTCGCCGATGATCGACACGGTGGCGGTGCGCCCGGCGATCATGCGGAAGTCTGCCGGCACATCGTCAAACGCGATGCGCACGGGGATCCGCTGGGCCAGGCGCACCCAGCTGAACGCCGGGTTGACGTTGGGCAGCAGGTTGGAGCCGCTGGTGCGGTCACGGTCTTCGATGCCGGCGACGATGCTCTGCACATGCCCACGCAGGCGGGCGTTGTCGCCGATCACGCGGATGTCGACGCTCTGGCCAACGTGGATGCCGTCGAGCTTGGTCTCTTCAAAATAGCCGTCGATGTGGAAGGAGTTGCTGTCCACCACCGACAACACCGGCCGCCCGGCGGTCACGAACTCCTGGTTACGCGGCGCACGGTCATTGATGTAGCCGTCCACCGGGCTGCGGATCACCGAGCGGTCCAGGTTGAGTTGCGCGGCATCCACCGCCACTTGCGACTCGGCCAGGGCCGATTGGGCACGGGCGACGCGGGACTGGCTTTCTTCCAGTTGCTCGCTGGCCACCAGGTTGCCGAGGCCACGGTTACGCTTGTTCTCGCGTACGGCCTGGGCCAGGGTTTCCTGGCGGTCGGCCACGGCGGCCTGGGCTTGGCGCAAGGCCAGCTTGAAGCGGTCCTGGTCGACGGAGAACAGCACTTGGCCGCGTACCACCAACTGGTTATCGCGCACGTCCACCTGCTGGATCAGCCCGGACACGTCCGGGGCGATCTGCACGATGTCGGCACGGATGTGGCCGTCACGGGTCCACGGCGCAAACATGTAGTACATCACCATGCGCCACACCACGACGCAGGCGAAGGTCACCACCAATAACGTCAGGACTACACGGCCGATGGTCAAAAAAGGTTTTTTCATGTCATGAGGTATCGACTGAGTGAATCCACTGCGCCCAGCAACAGAGCGTAGAGACCCACATTGAACAATGCCCGGTGCCAGACCAGGCGATAGAAGTGGACGCGGGTCAACAGCCCGTGCACCACCAGGTACAGCACATACGTAATGCCCATCAGCACCAGCAGCGTAGGCAGGAACACCCCGCTGATATCCAGATCACCGATCATAAAGGCGCTCCATCGGGTAACGGCGCTTCCATTTCTGTGCCGCCGAGAAACTCCACGCCCGGCAACAGCGACAGGCGCAGGCCGCTCAGGGCGTGCAGCAAGTGCAGGCGGGTTTCGTCTTCGCCTTGCAGGCCCTGGCCGTTGAGGGCGCGGCGGGTACGGTCGAGGGTCATCAGCAGACCGCTGGGGGCCGGCAGACGTTCACCGGCTTTCAGGCAGGCCTTGAAGTAACCACCAACGCCTTCCACCACCTGGTTAAGCAGCACCCGCGGCACTCCGAGGATGCGCGGCGAGTACGCCAGCAGGTCCAGCAGGTTCAGCGCCACGCGCACTTCCCGCAGGGCGATGCCGGTGTCCTGGCCGGTCATGGCCAGGCGCGGCAGGTGTTGCATCAGGCGGTCGAGCATTTGCACGCCCATCTTGCGGTGTTCGGCCAGGGTCGCAGGCTCCGTGAGGGTGACGATGTCGCGCCAGCTGAAACGAGTCAGGCGCTTGGCCGCCAGCTCGGCGCCGAACGGCCGGGCGATCAGGGTCCAGACGAAGGCGAACAACAAGCCCACCGGGCCGGCCAGGTTGGAGTTGGCGAAGGCCAGGAAGTCCGCGTCGTAGGCGCCCTGGATGCTGATGAACGACGAGGTGTTGACCAGCGTCAGCAGCATGCCCAAGTAGAAGCGCGGCTGTACCGTGAGCGTGCCGATGCAGATAAAGGGCACCGAAAACGCCAGGACCAGCATCGGGAAATCGTGCAGGTTGGGCAGCACCAGAAACAGGTACAGGCTGGCGAACAGCACCGACATCGCTGTCCAGAAAAAGAACCGGTAGATCTGCGGCGCGGGGTCATCCATGGAGGCGAAGAAGCTGCACGCAACCGCCGCCAGGATCACTGCGCTGCCGCCGTCGGTCCAGCCCAGCAGGATCCACAGCACCGAGGCGACGATGATCGCGGTGACGGTGGAAAACGCCGAGTAAAACATCAGGCCCCGGTCGAGGAACGGCGTCAGCCGGCCCAACCGCCAGTGGCGGTACACCGCGCGCCAGTTGTCCTGGCTTTCGCACTGGATAGCGGCTTGCAGGCTGCGGCAGTCTTGCCATAAATCTACCCACTCGCCCAGGCGAAACAGGGCGTTGGAGAACAGCAACTGGTGGCGATCATCCAGGGCTTCGGCGTCGGGTTGCAGGGCTTCGATCTGGTCACGCAGCGCCCGCCAGCGTTCGAGGGGCGCGTCCTTTTGCGTGCTGTCCAGCCACTCGGTGGCGGCGCTCAGCAGCGGCGTGAAGCGGTCGAGCAACTCCGGGGCGCGATGTTCCAGGGCATACACGGCGTCGTCGAGGGCGTCGATCACCGGCAGCAGGTGGATCATCCGCCCGCGCAGCTCCTTGGTGTTACGCACCGTTTGCGGCCGGGAGCCCTCGTGGGGCAGTTGGCCGATCATCAATTCCAGGGTGTTGAAGGTGGCGACCATGCCACCGCGCAAGGTGCTGATTTCTTCGGGTTGCACGTTGCGGCTGAGGAAGCGCTGGCTGTAGACCTGCGCGTCGGCAAACCACTTGCTCACCGAATCATCAAACACCGGCGCCAGCCGTCGCGGCCAGAACATCGCCCCCACGACTGCCGCCACGGCGATGCCGAGGAAAATTTCTTCGGTTCGCGCTTCCGCCACGTCCCACACCGCCAGCGGGTTATCCACCACTGGCAGGGCGATCAGCGGCAAGGTGTAGCCGGCCAGCATCAACGCATAGCTGTTGGCGGTGCGCAGGTGCAGGGACAGGAACAGCAGAATCCCGGTCCACAGCGCGATCACCACCACCAGCACGTAAGGCGTCTGCACAAACATCGGCACAAAAAACACCGCGGCGGCCGCGCCCATGAAGGTGCCGACCGCCCGGTACAGCGCCTTGGAGCTGGTAGGGCCGACAAACGGGCTGGAAACGATATACACCGTGGCCATCGCCCAATACGGACGCGGCATTTGCATCAGCATGGCGATGTACAACGCGATCATTGAAGCGGCGAATGTCCTGACGCCATAGAACCAATCCCTGGCCGGCGGCATGCCGGTAAAAAATCCGTTCAAGAACTCACAACCATGGGATGTTGATTGGCGCCTTCGAAGGCCCGCAGCACACGCAGGGCAGCTTCCAGGTCATCGGGATCGATCGTCGCCAGCACCTCGCGGCGCAGGCGCACCAGTTGTTCCTCCACCGCCTGCACCAGCTCGCGGCCACGCTCGGTAAGGCTCAAGGCCTTGGCGCGGCGGTCGTGGATGTCTTCGGTGCGGCACACGTAGCCGGAGCTGCACAGCTGGTCCAACAGGCGCACCAAGGACGGGCTTTCCATCCCGGCGGCCTGGGCTACCTTCACCTGGTGCACACCGTCGCCGAGGCGGCCGATCATCAGCAGCGGCACGGCGCAGGCTTCGGAGATGCCATAGCTGACAAGCGTGGTCTGGCAGATTTTGCGCCAGGTCCTGGCACCTACCACCATGCTGCTGCTGATGTTCATCTGGAGTTGTTCGAGGGTCTGGGACACTGGACTATTCGCATACAGTTAGTTTGCTAACTATCAATATGGTCGATGGATCCAAAGCCGTCAAGTTTTGATACAAATTTTGGGATGGGTGGTGGCGGCGCGAAGATATGGGTCAGTAAAGCGGGTTTTAAGCCCCGCGCCCCTCTCTCAACCGCAAATTCAACTCATCCACCACCTCCGCCCAATCCGCGTCCTCCAAAATCTCTTCACGCAAAAACGCGCGCTGGCCTGGCGTCCAGAAAAACGCATCCGCCAGATGCAGTTCGGGTTTGAGTGGAGAGTGGACAGCGATGAACCGCTCGATACTGACCGGGTCATCCGGCAAGCCGAGCTGTTTGAACAAGGATGGCAAGCTGTGGACCGGGGATTCCATGATGTGTTCCTGAAAAGAGGGTTCACCTGAGTCTAGCCCCCCAGGCGAACATAAACCTCTCAGGTGTTGCGCAGATTAATCGCAGCCTTCGCGGTGCACACCCGCCGGCGCGTTACACAGCACGAACAGCCGGGCGCGAGCGCCGCCGCCATCCTGCTGGCTGAGCTGGCGCCAGCCTGCCGGCAACGGGGCAAAATCATCCGGGCCGTCAGCGGCGCTGATCAGCCACACACGCTGGATGTCTGCCGGCAACGCCGACAAGCGATCGAGGTAGATGCGCCCGCCGTCCTGGTCCACCAACGTGCCAAAACCATAGGCATTCGGCCGGGTCGACTTGCCGGCGGCGGTCGGTGGCGTGAAGAGCTGCAACTGGGCGTCGGTCTCGTCGTAATAGACGTAGGGCAGGTACCAGAGCATGTCGCTGATGACGATGCGGTCATCTTCCTGATAGTTGCGGTTGACGAATTCCACCGCGACGTTGAATTGATCATGTTCATCGACGGTGGCGTTGGTCTTCACGCCCACCAGCTCGATCCCGACAAACAGCACGAACAGTGCGGCGCCCGCCAGCGTCAGGCGCGGCGACAGACGGTCGACAGCCAGCGCCACGATGATCGGCAAACTCATCGCGTACGCAGTGAGATATCGCTCGATAAACACCGGGGAGATAAACGAAACCCCATAGACCAGCAGCACCGGCAGCATCAAAAAAAGCCCCAGCAGCCAGCCGAAGCGATAGCGGCTTTGATCGCGCCAGGCGGTCACACCGACCAGCGCCACCAGCAATAACGGAAACACGACAAAGAGTGGCCGCCACAGGTGGTCGCCCGGGTCCTGAATCAGGAACTGCCACACCATCGACGGCACCGAATACAGGTTGACCGGGTCTTCCCAGCCAATATCCCCGCCCACCTTGAGCTCTTCGGTGTGCTGCACCAGGCCCAGCAAATTCGGCAGCCAGGGCAAGTACAGCAAGACGATAGCCACGTTGGCCAACCACCAGCCCGGACGCGTGACAAGGCGCAGGCCGCCGGCCCGTGGCAGGCGCAGCAATACCAGCCATGACCAGTGCACCAGCACGCACAAGGCGGTGAAGTAGTGGGTATAGAAGGCCGCCGTCATTAACAGCGCATAGGCCACCAGGTACCGCTTGCGCTCAGGCTGGCGAACCCAATACACCAATGCCAGGGTGGCAGCCAGCAGCCACACACCCAGCAGCGAATACATTCGCACTTCCTGGCTGTAGCGCACCGCCGTGGGCAGCAACGCCAGCAGAATCCCCGCCAGCACCGCCGCGCGGCGGGTCGCGATCAGCCGCGTCAGCCAGATGCCCAGGCCGACCGCGACCACGCCGGGGATCGCACTCATGCTGCGCAGGGAGAAAATACTGTCGCCAAACACCTCGATCCAGCCACGCAGCATGACGAAATACAGCGGCGGGTGAACGTCATGGGCGGCGTGAAACCACAGGTCTTCCAGGGAATACTCGGCAAGCAGCAGGCTTGAACCTTCATCGCCCCAGATCGCGGAGGCGGTCAAACCGTAGAAGCGCACGGCCACGGCCAACGCCAAAAGCGGCACCCACCACAATCGAGCGAGCCAGCCGGCGTTCTCCCACAGGCCAGGATTGAGCACGGGAAATGCCCCGGCCTTGTTGTCTTGTTCCGCCACAGAGCGTCGCACCTCTACTTCCTCACCTACTACTGAACTACGCTTGCGCGAACAACCGCCACTCTAGGTCAAAAGGCCTCGATTCGCCTGCTGTTTTGCGCGCATTTGAACAGCGATCCGCCAATCGGACAAATCTGAATTTTGCGCAGGGCTTCTCCGACGCTTTGGTGGGTTCACGCTATGATTGCCACCTTCCATGGATTCAGGATCAAGGACACTTCATGCGTATCGGTCTTCTGTCACCCCTGGCACTGACAGTGCTCGCCACCCTTCCCCTCCAGGCCCACGCCAGTGGCGATGATTCCTGCTACCCGGATTGGCGGGTGTCGCGTAACAGCCTGGACGTGTGCAGCAACCTGCCCTTCCTGAGCCCGGGCAATGACAGCCGCGTTAACCTGCGCCTGTTGCTGGCAGACAAGAACGTCATGCCGCTGGCGCCGAATGCCCTGGGCGAGCAGGACTTTTCCGAAGGCTTTGGCCAGGTGCCATTCCCGGTGTATCGGCTTACACCCGCCGCGGATGAGCCCGACAACAAGCCCGACGACTCGCGCACCGCCGAACTGGACCAACTGCTGAGCCCGCTGGGCATCAAGCGCGATGACTACAAGACTGCGGGCGAGGCCTTCCTTTCCGGCGAAGGCAGCCGTTGCCGCAGTAACGCCGATGACAGCGCCACGGCGTTTATCAGCCAGGTGGTGAAAGCCGATGTACCGCAGGCCGAACGCCAATTGCTGGCCAAACTGCGGTTGCAGATGCTCGGCAGTTGCTCCTCCGACGGCGTAGCGGCAGGCGAGGCCGATCAAATTAAATCGACAGACGGCCAGGCATTGCTCGCCTACCTGCAAGCCGCCGGCGATTTTTACAGCGGGCGCTTCAGCGACGCACAAAAAGGCTTCGCGGCGCTGACGAGCAGCGCGCTGCCCTGGCTCAAGGAAACGGCGCTGTACATGACCGCCCGCACCGCGCTGAACGACGCCCAGCAAAATGCCTTCGACGAATACGGCACGCCGTCCCTTGAGCATGTGGATAAGTCCGCGCTGCAACGGGCCGAGAGTGGCTTCGACGATTACCTGAAAACTTATCCACAGGGCGACTACGCCGCCTCCGCCCGTGGCCTGCTGCGCCGGGTGCACTGGCTGGCGCCCAACCCCGACAAGCTGGCCAATGACTTTGCCTGGCAACTGACCCAGGCCACCGATGCCCAGCGCAACGTGTCGCTGGATGAACTGGTGCAGGAAGCTGACACCAAGCTGCTGACCAGCACCACCGCACCGGTGGGCAACCCGTTGATCCTGGCCCTCAACGACCTGATGTGGATGCGCGCCGGCGAGCCGCCGAAACTCACTCGCGAAGCCCTCGACGGGCAAAAGTCGATATTTGCCCAGGAACCGGCGCTGTATGCCTATGTGCAGGCGGCGTTCGCGCTGTACGTCGAGCATCAACCCGACCGTGCCTTGAAGCTGCTGCCGCAAGACGTGCCGGCCAGTCTCGATTACTTCGCCTTCAGCCAACAGACCCTGCGCGGCCTGGCGCTGGAAGCCAAGGACGACTGGAAAGCCGCCGAGGCGTTGTGGCTGCAACTGCTGCCGCTGGCCAAGCAACCGCTGCAACGGGACCAGCTTGAGCTGGCGTTGGCCATGAACTACGAACGCAGCGGCCAACTGGCCAAGGTGTTCGCCGCCGACTCACCGATCAGCGCCAAGCAGGTGCGTTACATCCTGCTGCGCAACGTCGCCGGCCCTGAGCTGCTGCGCCAGCAGCTTGCCAGTGCGGGCGACCCGGTAGAGCGCCAGACCGCGCAATTTACGCTGCTTTATAAAGACCTGTTGCGCGGCCAGTTCGAGACCTTTGCCGAGGACTTGAAACAGCTGCCCGCCTCGCCTCCCGACGACAAGCTCGGCACCAGCCTGGGCTACGTCTACAGCGGCGGCCAGTCGTTGAAACTGTTCCGCTGGAACGGCGACAAGGCCGAATCCGGCTACACCTGCCCGAGCATCGCGCAAATCGCCAGCACCCTGCAGGCCGACCCGAAAAACCCCCAGGGCCTGAATTGCCTGGGTGAATTCGTCCTGCGTAACGGCCTGGACGGCATGCCCCTGGAACAAGCGCGCTCCGCCGGCAGCCTGGGCAGTACGGCCTCGCCTTTCAAAGGTGAAACCTTTTCGCGGCTCGAAGGCTACAAGCGGGTGATCGGCAATCCCAAGGCACCGCATAACGACAAGGCCTACGCGCTGTTTCGCGCCATCAACTGCTACGGGCCTTCGGGCTACAACAGCTGTGGTGGCGAAGACGTCGACAAGGCCGTGCGCAAAGGCTGGTTCCGCCAGTTGAAAACCGGATTTGCCGATACCCAGTGGGGCAAGTCGCTGCAGTACTACTGGTAAGGCGTGAAGCACTTCTGGCTGGTCCTGCTCCTGCTGGCACGCCCGGCCTTCGGCGCGGTGGACGCCCGCGACCATGATGCATTCTGGCTGTGGAGCGGTGTCGCCCCGCAGCCGGTGCTCAAGCAGGCGAAAACCCTGTACATCCTCCAGGGCCAGATCAACTCGACCCGCCGCGCGCCCTCGCGTGGCGTGCAGTTCATCGCCCAGGGCATGAGTGTGCCGCGCATTACCCAGGGTGAAATCTGGGTGGTGTACCGCGCCCACACCCTGCGCTGGCCCGAGTCGGTCTACCGCCAGATGCTCGGCCAGGTGCAACGCTGGCGGGACGCGGGCAATCCGGTGGTGGGTATCCAGATCGACTTCGACGCCCGCACGCAATACCTCAACGAATACGTCGACTTCCTGCGCGACCTGCGCCAGCGCCTGCCCAAGGACTTGCGCCTGAGCATCACCGGGCTGATGGACTGGAGCAGCAATGCCGACCCGGCGGCCATCGCGCAACTCAAGGGCGTGATTGATGAAGTGGTGGTGCAAACCTATCAGGGCCGCCACAGCATTCCGGATTACGCGGCGTATTTGCCACGGATGAATCGGCTGGGCGTGCCATTCAAGATTGGGTTGATTCAGGGTGGAGAGTGGGAGGAGCCGGGGTATTTGAAGGGCAGTGAGTGGTTTCGAGGGTATGTGGTGTTTTTGCAGAATCCTTGAGTGCCCACGGTCCTTGGACTGTGGGCACTAATGGCTAAAAAACGCCCGCGAATGCCCGATGTTTACCAGTCATAGGTCAAGCTCGACACCACCGTGCGCCCTTCCCCGTAGTAACAATCCAGGTCGCTGGTGCATTGCGATACGTAGGTCTTGTTGGTCAGGTTCTGCACATTCATCGCCAGCCTCACGCCTTTGAGCTTGAACGGCGAGGTGCCCAAGTCGTAGCTCAAGCTGGCGTCGTAGACGGTATAGGACGGGATGCTGAACGCCCCTGCGTAGTAATCGCCAAAGCTGCTGCGGGCGTAACGCGCGCCCAAGCCTGCGCCAACACCGGCCAGCGGTGTGTCGCCAAGGACGGTGTAGTTGACCCAGACCGAGGCGGTAAGCGGCGCAATGCCCGCCGGGTGGCGGCCCTGGCGGCCGTCGTTGTCCTTGGTGTATTTGACGTCGTTACGTGCCGCCGAGGCGACCACATCCCAGGCGTCGCTGAGGGATGCCTTGGCTTCCAACTCCACACCGCGCGAGCGCATGGCACCGCTCTGGGTGCTGAAGGTGGTGTCTACCGGGTTGGTGGTCAGTACGTTTTCCTGGTCCAGTTGATAGACCGATACCTGAACAAAGCTCTTCTGGCCCGGCGGCTGGTATTTCAAGCCGACTTCGTACTGGTTGCCGGTAGATGGATCGAAAGGCTTGCCACTGATATCGGTGCCCGATAGCGGCAGGAAGGATTCGGAGTAGCTGACAAACGGCGCCAAGCCGTTATCGAACAGGTACACCAAACCGGCCCGGCCGGTGAAGGCTTGGTCTTTGCTGCTGGTGCGGGTGTCGGCCAGTGGTTCCTTGTTGACCACGTTGGCCCAGTCGTAGCGCCCGCCCAGCACCAACGCCCACTTATCCAGCTTGATCTGGTCCTGCACGTACAGGCCGGTCTGGGTCACGGTGCGGTCCCATTGGTAAGGCTGGCCGAAATTCAGCCGCTGGCCATAGACCGGCTTGAACAGGTCGATCACCGGCGGATTACGGTCGTACAGGCCGTGGAATTGAGAGTTGAAGTGGTAGTAATCCAGGCCAACGATCAACGTGTGGGACAGTGCGCCGGTGTCGAACTCCGCCTGGGCGATGCTATCCACACCGAATACTTTGTTGTGCTGCGACCAGTCCACGCCGAAGCGTTGCAGGTAGCGCTGGTCTCGCGCGCCGGTTACCGGGTTGGGCACAAATCTGTAGCCGTGCAGCGGTGCGGTGTAGCGGTCGTCCACTTCGGCGTAGCGAGCATTTTGCTTGAGGGTCCAGGTGTCGTTCAGGCGATGGGACACCTCATAGCCCAACACGTACTGCTCGCGGTTGTACTGGTTGACGCCTGGCTCGCCGAGAAACAGGTCACGCTTGATCTTGCCGTTGGGGTTGTCCCAGATCGTCCCGGACGCGGGCAACCCCTGGGCCTCGGGCACGCCTTTGTCTTTCTGGTACTGGGCGAACACGGTCAGGCGGGTGTCGTCGTTGGGTTGCCAGGTCAGGCTGGGTGCGATGAACTGGCGTTTGTTCTCGACATAGTTGATCTCGCCCTGTTCGTCCTTGGCCAGGCCAGTCAGGCGATAGAGAAACTGGCCCTGCTCATCCAGCGGTCCACTGAGGTCAATGGCGGCGCTTTTGTGCTCGTAGGTGCCGGCCTCCAGCACCACTTGATGCACCGGGGTTTCGCTGGGGCGCTTGCTGACCATGTTGACGATGCCGCCCGGCTGGTTCTGCCCGTACAAGACCGAGGCCGGGCCTTTGAGCACTTCGATGCGCTCCAGGGAATAGGGCTCGATCTGCAATGCACCGCCGGTGCTGCCGCCGCCATAAGGCAGGTGCAAGCCGTCGAGGTACAGCGGCGTAGGCGAGAAGCCACGGGAGGTGGGTTCATCGAACAGTTTGACCCGATCGGAAAAACCGCCGGCCGTCATGCCCGGTGTGTAGAGCAGTGCCTGGGTGACACTTTGGGCACCGCGCGCCTTGATCTCGGCGGCGGTGATGACGTTGATGGTCTGGGGGATTTCCACCAGCGCCGAATCGGTCTTGCTGCCGGTGGCGCTGCGCTTGGCAACGATGCCGTCGACCGGGCCCCAGGCAGTTTCTTGATCCTGTTGGCCACTGATCTGTGTCGCACCGAGTTGCAGCGCACCGCTCGCGGGCAGCGCCTGCAACGACCAGCCACCCTGGGATTGCACCGCAACCAATCCGCTGCCGACCAACAAACGTTCCAACCCGGGCCCGGTGGCGTAGCGCCCCTGCAAGCCGGCGCTGCGCTTGCCTTGGGTCAGCGAGGCGTCCACCGACAACAGAATTCCCGAGGCGCTGGCGAAGTGGTTCAAGGCCTGGTCGAGGTTGCCTGCGGGAATGTTGTATTGGCGTAAGGCTTCAGCGCTTTCCTGCGCCTGGACCAGGCTCGGCACCACTGGCGCCGTCGCCAGCAAACTGACAAACAGGCCACGGCGCAGGGCGCGGGCCAGGGGTTGGATTGGGTGGTGCGACATTGCAGGGCTCCCCGTGAGAACGCTTCTTGATTGGCTTTCAAGAGGTATCCCGGACGGGGTTGAAAAACCGACAAGCCGAAGGCAAAAAATTTTTTACACCCGCGCCTTGATCGTGACCCAATAGCGCGTAACCGCCTTCACCTGCACCGGCAACGAACGCTCAAGCGCGTGGAGAATCGCGTCGGTGTCGTTGAGCGGAAACACCCCGGTCAACAGCAAGCCCGCCACCGCAGCATCGCAACGCAGCAGGCCTGGGCGGTAGCGGCCCAGTTCGGTGATGAACTGCCCCAACGGCTGGCGCTCGGCGACCAGGCGGTTCTGGGTCCAACTGCTGGCGTTGACATCCACCGGCACCCGCGTCGAAGTCTGACTGGCGCTGAACCACAGGCTGTCTCCGGCGCTCATTTGTACCGCCGCACCGTGCACCGGACGTACCTGCACACGCCCCTCATACAGGTCGACACGACTGCCATCGTCCCCTTCACGCACGGCAAACCGGGTGCCCAGGGCCTGCACATCCCCCGCCGGGGTTTCGACGATCAATGGCCGGGACGGGTCGTGGCCGCTGGTCAGCAGGATCTCGCCGCGTATCAGGCGGATACGTCGCTCACTGGTACTGAACCGCAGGTCGACCGCGCTGTTGCTGTTGAGGTCCAGGCGCGTGCCGTCACTCAAGGTCAGGTGGCGAATCTCGCCGGTGGCGGTACGGTATTCGGCAAACGCCGCCTGCCACGGCTGGCTGCCCTGCACCAGATAGCCGCTGCCACCGGCCACCAGCAACAACCCGAGCAGCTTCAAGGCCGCGCGGCGCTGGGTGTCCGGTGTATCGCGTAAAACCGCGCGGGCACTGTCGGCGGGTACGCCACCGAGGGTGTGCTGCAATTGCTGCAAACGTTTCCAGGCACGCCGGTGTTCAGGGTCGGCCGCCTGCCAGCGCGCAAAGGCCTGGCGCTGGTCGCCATCCAGTTCGCCGCCCCATTGCAGCATCAGCCACTCGCTGGCTTGCTCGACAATGGCCGGGGCAATCGGCGCTTCAGACCGCATTCTCATTCTTCGTAGGCGACCTGATAGCAGGCAAGAATCGCCCGGGTCATGTACTTCTGCACCGAGCTGACGGTCACCTCCAGGCGCTCGGCAATCTGTGCGTAGCTCAGCCCCTCGAACTGCGACAACAGGAAAGCCCTGCGCACGTTGTCGGGCATACGATCGAGCATGGCGTCGATCTGCATCAGGGTCTCGAGGATCAGTGCGCGGGTTTCCAGGGACGGCGATTCGGGCTCCGGCAGGTGGGCGATGCTTTCTAGATAGGCACGCTCGATGCGCAGGCGCCGCCATTGATCGATCACCAGATTGCGGGCGATCTGCGTCAGGTAGCTGCGGCTTTCCTTGGCCCCGGGAAAGCGTCCCGACACCAGCAAACGCAGGAAGGTGTCCTGCGCCACATCAGCGGCGTGTTCACGATCCCCCAGGCGCTTGCGCAGCCAGCCTTGCAGCCAGCCGTGATGGTCGCGATACAGGAGATGAAGCTGTTGCCGGCCGTCAGTCGCGGTGTCCATGAAAAGCTCAGGTGCGTTATTGAGAGCAATTATCATTACACCTTGTTGCGCGGCTGGCAAAGTTCTTTGTCATTCAGCCCCAGCCGTTTGCAACGGATACACCGACTCCCAGCCCCCGCCCAGCGCCTTGTACAACCCGACCATGGCCAGGGAAACGCCGGTGGAGCTTTCCACCCACTGCTCCTGAGTCGCCAGCAACGCACTTTGCACCGTCAGCACGTTGACGAAATCCACCACGCCTTCGACGTACTGGTGTTGCGCCGTGGTGAGGGCAATCTGGTTCTGCCGTACCGCTTCGGCAAGGCTGTCGCGGCGCAGTTGGCTGGCGTTGTAGCGGGTCAACTGGTCGTCGATTTCATGCCAGGCCCGCAGTACCGTTTGCTGGTAGGCCAGGGCCGCTTCCTGTTGCTGGGCTTCGCGCAAATCGAGCATGCCTTGCAAGCGACCACCGTTGAAAATCGGCAAGCTCAGTTGCGGGCCGAACGCGAATGCACGCGAACTCCACGAGCCGAAATCTGCCAGCTGCAACGCCTGGGAACCCACGCTGCCAGACAGGGTGATACGCGGGTAGAAGTCGCCCTTGGCCACACCGATGGAGGCGGTGGCGGCATGCAAACGCGCTTCGGCCTGGCGAATGTCGGGGCGCCGCTCAGCCAGTTGCGACGGCAGGCCGATAGCGACCTGGCGTTGGGTTTGCGGTACGGCGGCGTCCTTGGACAGCTCGGCATACAAGGCTTGCGGTGGTTCACCCATCAGCAGGCTCAGGGCGTTGATCAACTGGTCCTGGCGTTGCTGCAAGTCTGGCAGGCGCGCCTCGATGGCGGCGACTTGAGCGGCGGCTTCGGCGACGTCCAGGTCAGTGGCCACCCCGTCGGCCAGACGCAGCTGCGACAGCTTCAAACTGTGGCGGGCCACGTCGAGGTTCTGTTCGGTGACGGCCCGGGTGTTCTGCACACCGCGAAGCTGGATGTAGTCCTGGGCGGTTTCCGCCAGCACTGATAACAGCACCGCTCGGCGGTCGTTTTCAGCGACTTGCAGGGTGGCGTCGGCGGCTTCGGTTTCGCGTTTTACCCGGCCCCAGAAATCCAGTTCCCAGGCAGCGGAGAAACCCATGTCCCACTGGTTGTAGGCCGCGCGGCCGTTCTTGCCCGAGGCGTCGCTCAAGCCATCGGCACTGTTGCGCTGGCGCAGGTAATCGCCGGTGGTGTTGACGGTCGGGTAGCGCTCGGCGGTGATCACCTGGCGCGCCGCGCGGCTTTGTTGCAGGCGGCTGCTGGCGAGTTTCAGGTCGAGGTTATCGGTCAGCGCGCGACGTGTCAGCGCAGTGAGTTGCGCATCGTGGAACACTTCCCACCAGCGCTCCTCCAGCGGGTCGTTGACCGCGTGGCTGGCGGCTTGCTGGCCATGAGGCTCGGTCCATTGGCCGACGGGATTTTGCGGGCGCTGAAAGTCCGGGCCGACGGTGCAGGCGCTCAGGCTGAGCAGGCTTAAGGTAAACCAGGCGAGGTGTCTCATTGCTGCGCCACCTCACGTGGCTGGGCGGCGGCATGGGTGTTGACGCTGGCTTCCACCGACATGCCGACCCGCAGGCGTTCGGTCAGTGCCTGGCCGGGTTCCAGGATGATTTTCACTGGAATGCGCTGCACCACCTTGGTGAAGTTGCCGGTGGCGTTGTCGGGCTTGACCGAGGCAAACGTCACCCCGGTGGCCGGCGCCAGGCTTTCGAGGTGCCCCTTGAGCACTTCGCCGTCGAGGCTGTCGACCTTCACGTCCACCGTTTGGCCTGCGTGCATGTGGGACAGTTGGGTTTCCTGGAAATTGGCCACCACATAGGCTTCGGCCAGGGGTACCACGGCGAGGATCTTGCTGCCCGGCGTCACATAGGCGCCGACCCGCACCGCCCGCTCGCCGACCATGCCGTCTACCGGCGCGACGATGCGGGTGTACGACAGCTGATAGCTGGCCATTTCCAGCGCCGCCTGGGCGCGTTTCAGGCCACCTTCTGCCGCATCCCGCTGGGCGCTGAGGATTTCCACTTGCTTGCGTTCGGCCGCCAGCACCGCCGTGGCATTGGCCAGGCGCGCGGTGGCCTGTTCGATGCGGGTCTTGGCTTGCTGGGCGTTTTGTACGGTACCGGCGCCTACGCCCGCGAGGTGGTTGTAGCGGTTCAGTTCATGTTCGGCAAATGCCACTTCGGCGCGATCCGCTGCCACGGTGGCCTGGGCCTGGGCGATCACCGAGCTTTGCCGTTCCAGGGTCGCCGTGGCATTTTTCAGTTGCGCCTGGGCCACCAGCGTATCGGCATCGGCCGCCTGGGCAGCGGCGCGGAAGTCACGGTCATCGATCAGCGCCAGCAACTGCCCGGCCTTGACCCGCTGGTTGTCGTCCACCAGCACTTCCTTGATGAAGCCGGCCACACGCGGCGCCACCAGGGTGTAGTCAGCGGCGACGAAGGCATCGTTGGTGCTCTGGCGCTTGCTGCCGAACACGCCCGGCGCCAGCAGGTAAACCAGCACCCCCACGGCAAACACAGTGATGACGGTTACAGCGATTTTGTCTTTGCGTTTCATAGCAATCCTTTTGGCTCAGTGAGCAATCAAGTCGGCGCGCGGGGCGGATAAATCCGCGTCGGCATCCAGAAAATCAGCAGGATCAACGCCGCCGCGACACCGGCCATGACGTAGTAGAGATCCGAAGAGGTGAGCACCACGGCCTGCTCGTGCAGCCGATGGGCGAGGCCGGCGGCATCGCTGTCGGCCAGGGGCGAGTTGCCCAAGCTGTCCACCAACATGGTCGAGTGGAAATGCAGGCGGTGGGTCGTCAGCGCATCGAGCACGCCGGTGGCGACCACGGCAGCCAGGCCTTTGACGGTGTTGAACCAGGCCGAGGCGAACGGCCCGTCCTGGGGTGTGATGCTGCCGGTGGAGAGCATCAGCAGCGGCAGCACCGCCATCGGTTGCCCGAAGATTTGCAGCAGTTGCAGCACGTAGAAATCATCGCGAATCCACGCCGACGTCAACTGCGCGCCGCCCACGCACGACAGGATCAACATGCTCAAGCCGATGCCCAACACCCAGCGGCAATCGACCCAGCGCAGGTTGCACAGCGCCGCCACCAACGGCAGCGCGATCAACTGCGGCAGCGCCATGATCAGCATCACCGGGGCGGTTTGCAGCGGGCGGTAGCCTTGCACCTGAGCCAGGTAGCTGGAGGGAATGATGGTCACCGCCAACAGCACAATCAGCACCCCGGCCAGTACGATCAGCGCGAATGACAGGTTACGAATGCCGAGCATCTGCAGCTTGAAAAACGGCATCGGGTGCGACCACTCGTTGATCATGAACAGCACCAGCAGCACCAGGCCGCCGATCAACAATGAGGTAATCAACGGCGATTCGAACCAGTCCAGCCGATTGCCTTGCAACAGGCCGATCACCAGCATGCAGATCGCCGGGAAACCCAGCAGCAAGCCACGCCAGTTGAACTGCTTGAAGCGCTCAAGGCGCAGCGGGTCCTGAGGCAAGCCGTAGGCCACGGCCGCCATGGCCAGCAGGCACGGCCCGACGATCTGCCAGAACGCCCATTGCCAGCCGACGTATTCAGTCCACATTGCCGCCAGCGGTGTGCCGAGGCTGGGGCCGAACGTCGCCGTCAGGGCGTAACCCGCCAGGCCGTAGAGTTTGACGTTGGCCGGCAGGAAGCGCAGGGCCACGGTCATCAGCATCGGCGGCAACGCGCCGCCGGCCAGGCCTTGCACGGTGCGCAACACCAACAGGCTTTCGTAGTTCGGTGCGAACGGGCACAGCACGCCGAGCACGGTGAACAGGCCGATGGCACAGAGGGTGAAGCGGCGCAGGGAAAAGGTCACCGAGCACCACGGCGCGAACGCCATGGCCGAGACGGAGGTGGCGGTGTAGGCGGCCACCAGCCAGGTGCCTTCGTCGAAGCCGATGTACATCGCACCGCGAATATCGGCGAGGGCGACTTTGGTCACCATCTCGTTGAGGCCGGACACCAGTACCGCGAGCAATACGCCCACCAGGCCGATGATGATGCGTGGACCGAAAACGGGCGGGGCGATGGCGGTCGGCTTGGCTGCGGCCAGGGGTGCGGGAGCAGCGAGGGACGTCATGAACTACAACTCGGAATAGGAAATACCCGAGCAGTTTAATAAGGCTTAGACATGACAAAAAGTGACTTATAGGAAGCTTATAAGTGCACCAGACGCAACGATCAAAAGGTAAGCGATCTCTGTGGGAGCCGGGCTTGCCCGCGATGGCATCACCTCGCTATTCCTGAAAAACCGGGTCGCCCGCATCGCAGGCAAGCCAGCTCCCACATTGACCGAGCTCACTTCCGACTCACGTGGGTTGCGCTTCTTGCCACGTCGCCTCGCAGCATTCACGCATGGTCTCGCGCAGCCACTTATGGGCCGGGTCTTTGTCGAAGCGCGGGTGCCAGGCCTGGGTCAGCACCAGGGTCGGCAGGGAGATGGGCAGGGTAAACGCCCGCAGCGGCAGCTTCAGGCGATTGGCGCTGTAGAGCGCTTCCTTGGGTACCGGCAGGATCAGGTCCGAGTCGGGCAGCATGAACATCGCGCCGTGAAACCCCGGGGCGATCATCGCGACCCGGCGTTCCAGGCCCTGGGCATTCAAGGCGGTATCGATCGGCCCGCGGGCGATGCCGCGCCGGGAGATGCTGATGTGGGAATAGCTGGCGAACCGTGCGGCGGTAATCTCTCCATCGAACAATGGGTGCCCTTCCCGCGCCAGCCCGACAAAGGTGGTGGTGAACAGGTTCTGTACCTTCACTTCCGGGGTGATCGGCATGGTGTTGCCCACCCGCAGGTCAAGCCGGCCTTCACGCAGGGCTTCATCGTCGGTGTCGCCCTCGGGCACAAAGCGCAGTTCGCACAGCGGTGCCATGCGCTCCATGGTGTCGAACAACCGACCGCCATACACCCCGACAAAAAAGTCATTGGCCCGCACGCTGAACCGCCGGCGCAGGGTGCGCAGGTCCACGTCGTCCGCCGAGCGAAACAGCAGCGCCGCCTGTTCCACCACGTTACGCACCTGGCCTTGCAACTCCAGGGCCTTGGGCGTCGGCACCAGGCCGCGACCGGCGCGCACCAGGATCGGGTCGCCCACCGCCTCACGGATGCGTGTGAGGGTGCGGCTCATGGCGGCCGGGCTCAAGTTCATCCGCCGCGCGGCGCCCACCACACTGCCCTCGTCGAGCAGCGCGTCGAGGGCGACCAGCAGGTTCATGTCCGGTAATTGCATGCCAAGCACTCGTGATCGGTTGGGAGTGAACTTGGCGCAATCGTAGCAGACTGCGGCGAGGGAGCTTGCTCCCTCGCCACAGGATGGGTGTTTCAGTCAGCGCTGCATGCCCCAGCGCTTCACGGTGACGCGCTCCAGGGTGTCAAACACCAGGTTCTCCACCAGCAGGCCGATCAGGATCACCACCGCCAACCCGGCAAACACCTTGTCGGTGTACAGCTCGTTGCGGTTCTGGAAGATGTACCAGCCCAGCCCGCCCTTGCCGCTGGTGGCGCCGAATACCAGTTCGGCAGCAATCAACGTGCGCCAGGCAAACGCCCAGCCGATTTTCAGCCCGGCGAGGATCGACGGCAGCGCGGCCGGGATCAGGATGAACAACACGAAGCGCATGCCTTTGAGGCCATAATTGCGGCCGGCCATGCGCAGAGTTTCCGAGACACCGAGGAACCCGGAATAGGTATTCAGCGCCAGCGCCCACAGCACCGAATGCACCAGCACGAAGATCAGGCTGTTCTGCCCCAGGCCAAACCACAGCAGCGCCAGCGGCAGCAGGGCAATCGCCGGCAACGGGTTGAACATCGAGGTCAGGGTGCTCAACAGGTCGCGGCCCAGTTGGGTCGACACCGCCAGCGTCGTCAGGGCGAACGCCAGCACAATGCCGATCAAATAGCCTTTGATCAGCACCACCAGCGAGATGCTGACCTTGCTCAACAGCTCGCCGCTGGCCATGCCGTCGTAGAACGCGCTCAGCGTCTGCAGGAAGCTCGGCAGCAGCAGGTCGTTGTTCTGATAACGGGCGGCCGCCTCCCACAGGATCGCGAGCACTATCAGGATCAGGCTTTTACGCAGCCAGCCTTGTTGCCACAGGCGCTGACGCCACGGCAATTCGCGTTCAACGCGAACACCGGGCAACGGTTCGAGAGTGATTTCATATTCCTGGCGCATGGTGAAAACCCTTCAATAAGCGATGCGGATATCGGCGAAACCCAGCTCGGTTTCCGCCTCGGGCGCTTCATCAAACAACAGCCGATGAATGCGCCGCGCCGAAGCCTGGAACGCCACACCGCCGAGGCTGTGAAGGTCGTATTGATGGCTGTGGATTTCCGCCCGCACCCGGCCCGGATGCGGCGACAGCAACAGGATGCGGTTGCCCACCACCAGCGCTTCTTCGATGGAGTGGGTGACGAACAACAGGGTGAAACGCACCTCTTCCCAGAGCAGCAGCAGCTCTTCCTGCATCTTGCGGCGGGTCAATGCGTCGAGGGCGGCGAAGGGTTCGTCCATCAGCAGGATTTTCGGCTGCATGGCCAACGCCCGGGCGATCGCCACGCGGGCTTTCATGCCGCCGGACAGAGTGTGCGGGTAGGCGTCGGCGAACGCCGTCAGGCCGACTTTTTCCAGGTAATACAGCGCCCGCTCTTCGGCCTCGCGACGCTTGAGGGTCTTGGAGGCGAGCAGCGGAAACATGACGTTCTGCTTGACGGTTTTCCACGGCGGCAGTTGGTCGAATTCCTGGAACACCACGATGCGATCCGGGCCCGGTTGCTCGACTTTTTGCCCGAGTAGACGGATCTCGCCCTCGCACGGTTTGATAAAGCCGGCGATGGATTTCAGCAGCGTGGATTTGCCGCAGCCCGAAGGCCCCAGCAGTACAAAGCGGTCGGCCGGGTCGATCTCGAAACTGACCTGGTGGGTGGCCCGCACGACCCGTTCAGGCGTGCGGTATTCAAGGCTGACTTTATCCACCGAAAGCAGGGCTTCGGTAGCCGTCGGGTTGCTGGCCGTGTGGCCTTGCAAGGGCGCGTTCATGTCAGCTCCCTTGCAGCGGTTTGGCGTCCTGGAAGAAGTAATCCTTCCACGATTCGGGTTTGTTTTTGATCGCGCCGACGCGGTAGAGGAATTCCGCCAGCGGGTAGGTATTTTTCGGGGTGACGCTGAATTCGAACTGCGGGTTCTCGATGATTTTCAGCAACTCGGCGCGGTCGATCTTGGCCTTGGTCACGCGGATGTAGGTGTCGGCGGCGGCGCCTTTGTCGTTCTGGGCGAATTGTGCCGCTTCGGTCAGTGCCTCGACGAACGCCTTGTAGGTTTTCGGGTTGTCGTTGCGGAATTTCTCGGTGGCGAATAGCACCGTCGGCGAGTTCGGCCCGAGGATGTCGTAGGAGTTGAGCACCACGTGCACGTTGGGGTTGGTCAGGGCCTGTTCCTGGAACGGCGGGTTGGAGAAATGCCCGGTCAGTTCGGTACCACCGGCAATCAGCGCAGCGGTCGCATCCGGGTGCGGGACGGCGACGGTGTACTTGTCGAGGCGATTGAATTCCTTGTCGCCCCATTGCTTGGCGGCGGCGTATTGCAGGAAACGCGACTGCACGGAGACACCCACCGCCGGCACCGCAATGCGGTCTTTTTCGGTGAAGTCCGCGATGGTCTTGACCTTGGGATTATTGCTTACCAGGTAGTACGGGAAGTTGCCCAGGGAGGCGACGGCTTTCACGTTCTGCTTGCCGTGGGTGCGGTCCCAGATGGTCAGCAGCGGGCCAACACCAGCACCGGCGATGTCAATGGAACCGGAGAGCAACGCATCGTTGACGGCTGCGCCACCGGACAGTTGAGTCCAGTCGACCTTGATGTCGATGCCTTCCTGCTTGCCGTACTTCTCGATCAGGTTCTGGTCGCGCACCACGTTGAGCAACAGGTAGACGATGCCGAACTGCTCGGCGATGCGAATCTCGCCTTCGGCCTGGGCAACGGCAGGTGCAACCAGGCTGCCGGCCAGCAGGCTGATGCCCAAGCCAACGGTGGCAGCCAGGCGCGCAAATGGGATTTTCTTGGACATGGTCATGCTCCGGATCAGAAAGGCGCGTCGCCCTGGATGGTGGTGCGGTACAACTTGCGCCGCAGGTGGCTCGGGCAGCCGGCCGCCAGGTGGATCAGCGAACGGTTGTCCCAGAACACCATGTCGTGGGGCTGCCACTGGTGGCGGTAGATGTTTTCCGGCAGCACGCTATGGGCGTAGAGCTGGGCCAGCAAGTCGCGGCTTTCGTCTTCCGGCAGGCCGACGATGCGGGTGGTGAAGCCCTCACTGACGAACAGCGCCTTGCGGCCGTTTTCCGGGTGGGTACGCACGATCGGGTGCACCACTTCCGCCACTTGAGCCAGTTGCTCGGGGGTGAGGGTTGGGCGCCAATTGCCTTCGAATTTGGTTTCGCTATAGCGTGCGGTGTACGAATGCGCAGCACTGCGGCCTTCTACGGCCTTGCGCAGGGGCTCGGGCAGGTTGTCCCAGGCTTTGTGCATGTCGGCGAACAACGTGTCGCCACCCTCGGACGGCAGCTCCTGGGCATGGAGCATCGAGCCCAGGCTCGGCAACTCTTTATAGGAAAGGTCCGAGTGCCAGAATTTGCCGGCGTCTCCCAGGCCGATGGATTGGCCGTTTTCGATGATGTTGGAGACGATCAGGATTTCCGGGTGGTTGGCCAGCAGGAATTGTTTGAGCACATGGATTTGCAGCACACCGAAGCGGCGGCTGAAGGCGATCTGTTGTTCGGGGGTGATGCGTTGGTCGCGGAAGACCACGACGTGATGGTCCAGATGCGCGCGGTGAATGCGCGCGAAGTCCTGGTCGCTGACCGTGCGGGTCAGGTCCAGGCCAATGATCTCGGCGCCGACGCTGCCGGGAAATGGACGGATCTCGAAGGTTTGTGTGGTGTCGGTCGCTGTTGGAACAGTAGAGGTGGCAGACATGAGTTCACTCCCGGGCGGTCAGGAGAGTGACTTTATAGTCATAAGAACGGCATTTTAAATACCGTTAGTGAATATCGATATGCAGCAATACCGCTGTAGCCGCGACTTTCGGGAATAAAGTGTGTCTCACAGACGTTAAGCCTGTAAGACCTGACAAAAGGGCGTCGTGGGCCGGTGGAACGCGCTGTTGAGTCGCTTACAAGCCGAAACCTTGCCCGTTTGACAAGCTTGTGGACAATCTCTAGTGTGCATTGGATCCAATTAGCCACCTCACCCTGAAAAGGAGGATAGCGTAGTCGTGACGCAGAAGCCGAACCCTTTGAGCAGCATCCAGATCAGCGGGCCTATCCCCGCCCATCTCGCCCGCTCCGTGATTGAAGAAACATTGCGCAACGCCATCCTGGATGGTCGCTTGCCCTGCGGCACCGCCATGCGCCAACAGGAGTTGGCCAGCTTGTTCGGGGTCAGCCGGATGCCGGTGCGCGAGGCATTGCGTCAACTGGAAGCGCAGTCGCTGCTGCATGTGGTTACCCATAAAGGGGCGGTGGTGGCGCCGCTGATTGAAGACCATTCGGCGGAAACTTACGCTCTGCGCATCCTCCTGGAATCCGAAGCGCTGCGCTTGTCGATTCCCCTGCTCACGCCCGATGACATTGCTCAGGCTGGCGCCTTCATTGATGCGCTGGAGCGGGAAACCGATTACACCGAAATTGGCCGGCTCAACCGCCTGTTCCACATGGCACTGTATGGCAAGGCGGGCAATCAGCGGTTGCTCAAGCTGGTTGAACACGGCTTGAACGAAGAAGAGCGTTTCCTGCGCTTCAACCTTGAGGCCATGGGCCTGGGCAAGACGTCCCAGGAAGACCACCGCGAACTGCTCGACCTGGTGGCGAAAAAGAAGGTCGAGGAAAGCATCCTGACCTTGCGTAACCACCTCACCCGCGGCATGGAGGTGATTACCGGTTATCTCAAAAGTCTTGAAGAGACTGAAGAGAACGCCCCGCTGTAAATTCTCCGTGGAACCGAGACGCCTCCTTCGACCACAAAGCGCTGCGCAGCGACCTTGGCCGATGGAGGTGAACTCACAACATTCACGCCCGTTAAAAGATAAATCCGAAAAAACACTTCCTACACTTCACAGAGCCATTCAACTACCGCAGTATTTTTATTCGTAATAACTAATAAAACCAAAAGCGCCTGAATACCTAATCAGATTATTACAACCTCTAAACTCTCCCCAATCGACAGCGTGAACCCTGCTCGGGCGTCACTGCGCGTGACGTTCCTTTAAATAAAGCTTTGGTGTTTTTGTCATAGCGTGCTGCTTGTTAATCAATAACAGCACGTGGCTGCTTGTTATCAGGGAAGAAACAACGACTTATAGGCATCAATCATGCTCCAGCACTCACACCTGCTTAAACAAAAAAAGCAGAAGTTACACAGCCATCCATTATTTACACAAATAAACACACTTCCAAAGTTGCGATACTTTATGGAAAACCATGTGTTCGCTGTTTGGGACTTCATGACGCTGACCAAACGCCTGCAACATGACCTGACGGGTATGCGCCTGCCGTGGTTGCCGCCGCCGGACCCGCAAGCGGCACGCCTGATCAATGAGATCGTGTTGGGCGAAGAGTCGGACGCCTGTCCCGGTCACGGCCACGGCAGCCACTTCGAGTTGTACCTGGAAGCCATGCGTGAAGTCGGCGCCAGCACCACGGCCATCGAAAAATTCATCACCCTGCAACGCGACGGCAGCGATGCAGAAACGGCCCTGCAAAGCGTCGATGCCCATCCTGCCGTGGCCCATTTCGTCAGGAGCACCTTGCAGGTTGCCCTGAACGCACCGACCCACTGTGTGGCGGCCGCCTTTCTCCACGGCCGCGAGAGCGTCATACCGGCGATGTTCAAGCGCGCCCTGGAGGGGTGCGAGAAGCTCCACCGCCACGCCCCGACCTTCTGCTACTACCTCAAGCGCCACATGGAGGTTGACGCAGAGGAGCATGGCCCGGCGGCGGAGCAACTGCTGCAACGCCTCACACTGGCCGACCCGAGCCGCGAGCAGCAAGCCAACAGTGCCGCCCTGAGCGCCGTGGAAAGCCGCCTGGCCTTATGGGACGGGTTGCGCCTGTGCCTGCCGGAGGTACGCGCATGAACCCTGTCGACTATCGCTCATGTGCCGACGACTGGGAACGCCGCGCGACCATCCGTACCCGCCCGCGCCGCTTGCTGGAAAACGATCAAAAGCTGATCTATCCCTTGAGCCGACAACCCTTGGTGCTGAGTGCGACCTTTGTCGATCAATGCCCACAGTGCCGCGATGTTGTCTTGTTGCAGACGTTCTACAAGTTCATCAACGACGTGGTCATCTTTGAAACCGAAATCGTCGACAAGACCGCACGCCGAATTGCCAAGAATCGCTTTTCGGTGCCCTTCCCGCTCGCCTGTCGCTACGACGCCATGACCGTGGTAGTGGATGAGGATTACCACGCCCTCGTCGCCCTCGACTTCATGCAACAGGCCGTCGAGATGACGGGCATCGCGCCCCTTGAACTGCCCGGGCAAATCGAACTGAGCCGCGCCTTGCCTGCCGCGCTGGCGCTGGCTCCCGAACACCTGCGCGATGCCGTGGAACTGATTGCCGTGGCCATCGCCGAAAACACCGTGACCCATGACGTGGCGGCGTTTTCCAAGGACGACAGCGTCAAGCAATCCATCCGTGGATTGATGGCCGACCACTTGTTTGACGAGGGCCGTCATGGGGTTTTCTGGACGCGACTGGTACGGATCTATTGGCAGTCTGCGAGCGCCGAAGACCGCGACTGCATCGCCCGGATCCTGCCAGTATTCCTCCAGCATTACCTGACCCACGACCTGCAAAAGAACTTCGACCTGCAACTGATCGAGCACCTGGACATCAGCGCCAGCACTCGCGCGGCGTTGCGTGCCGAGGTGCACGCGATGGACTTTCCCATCACCCGCCAGCACCCGTTGCTCGGCAATATCAAGGCGTTCCTGAATCACAGCGGCCTGCTGCAAACGGCGAGCGTGGTCCAGGCCCTGGACGCCTTTCTTCCGACGCCAGGAGTTCACCCATGAGGCGTCTGAAGATTGGGTTGGTGGGCGTCAGCGCGGCGTTGGATGAAGTGGGGCAGACACTGGAGCAATACGGTCATGCCCTTACGCAAACGAGCGATGCAAGGGACGTCGACCTGCTGATTGATGACGGTAGCGAGGCAATCCCGCCGGGCCTGGTTCACACGGCCTTGATGAGCTTGCGCCTGGGCCTCGGGACGCAGACTGACGGTGGGCTGCCGACCCTGCAATTCAGGTGCTACGCCAGCGCACACCGACTCCTGGCGGTCCTGAACGTTGACGCAGAACCCAGCGGCAACGGCCAACGGTTGCGGCACCAGGCAGTTACTCGCCTGGTGGAATGGGTGGCCCAACACGTCAGCGGTTTCTCCCGGGACGCGGGCCATTTTTCGCAAACCGCGATCGCCTCCGATGCTCCCGAACACAGCCTGCAAGCGCTCGCATCGTTGGCGTACCTGCATCGCTTTAACCAGACCGCCGACTCGGCGCTGCAGCAACAAGCCCAGGTGCCCATGATCGAACGACTGGAGATCAGTCTTCAAACCTTCGCCGAACGACCGGCGCTGAACATCGCCGGGAACGTGCTGAGTTATCGACAGTTGCATCGCAAGAGCCTGGCTATCCAGCAGCATCTTTGGCCTTTGCTTGAGGCCGGCGACACACCGCAGGTAATTGGCGTTTGCCTGGGCAAGTCCCTTGAGCTGTACGCCAGCATCCTCGCGGTGCTGGGCTGCGGCGCGGTGTACCTGCCACTGGAGCCGGGCCACCCGCCACAACGCCAACAAGCCATGCTGGAAAACGCCAGCGTCTCGGTGCTGCTGGAGGACGGCCGGCATCCACTGCGAGGCCGTTTTACCGCCCTGAATGTCAGCCCCCTCGACACGCACGCCACCCCGCCGCTACTGCGCCAGCGCCCGGCCATGGACGCCCCTTGCATGGTGCTGCACACCTCGGGCACCACCGGCCAGCCCAAAGGCGCGCTGCTGAGTCAGTACAACCTGGCCCACTTCACTGCCTGGTTCGGCGGCCATGTGCAACTGAGCGAGCACAGCCGGGTGCTGCAGTTCTCACCATTGAGCTTCGACTCTTCGCTGATTGATATTTTCGCGCCCCTGATCGCCGGCGCCGAGCTGATCGTGCCCGGTGAAGACGCGCGGCGAGACCCGCAACAACTGGTGGAACTGATCCGGCAACAGCGCGTGACCCATGCCTTCCTGCCGCCGGCACTGCTGAGCATCCTCCCGCGGGATCAACCCTTGGGCCTGGCGCACCTGATAACCGGAGGTGATGTCTGCGAGCCCTGTGTCATCGAGCAACTGGCGGGGCAGTGCTCCTTGCACAACTTCTATGGTCCGACGGAAGCCACCGTGCTGGTGACCCACCGCGCGCTGCAGCCGGGCGACAGCAATCGCAACGTGGGGACGCCCATCGCCAACAGCCGGGTACTGATCCTCGACGAGCAACGTCAACCGGTGGATGAACAGGTGATGGGCGAGCTGTACATCGTCGGTCCCGGTGTCAGCCTGGGTTACCTCAATCAGCCGCAGAACACCGCCGAGCATTTCGTACACCTGACGTTGCCCGACGGCCAGACCTTGCGGGCCTACCGCAGCGGCGACCTGGCGAAATGGACGGAAGATGGCATCGAGCTGGGCGGGCGTCGGGATCAGCAGGTGAAGATCCGTGGCTTTCGGGTCGAGCCCCAAGAGATCGAACACTGCCTGCGCAGCAGCCAGCTGTTTCGCCAGGTGGCGGTGGTGATCGACCGTGATCAGCGGATCCTGGCGTTTGTCGCGCAACCGGAGGACCAGGGCACCCTGGCTGCGCTCCAGCAACATGCCCGGCAAACACTGCCCGACTATCTGCAACCTGCCCTGTGCACGGAGCTTGGGAGCATGCCGTGTACGCCCAATGGCAAGGTCGACCGCCAGGCCTTGCTGGCGCTGCCGATTCAACCGGTGCCGGCCATCAACCGCTGCTCGCCGCAGACACCGGTGCAGGCGCAGCTGCTGAAGCTATGGAGCGAGTTGCTCGGCGTGCCCGTTGCACAGCTGTCGACGCAGGACAGCTTCTTCGAGCTCGGCGGCCATTCCATCCTGTTGTCGACGATGTTGCTGCGTATCCGCGAGCAGTTCGGTCGCAGCCTCTCCCTTAACCGTTTTTTCGAAACGCCCACCGTCCGTACCCTGGCGGCGCTGATGGGTGACGGCGCGGTCCCTGAAGCGCCGGCCAGCCAGGCGACACGGGATGCACTGCGTGAACTGGACATGCAGATGTTGCCGGCGGACCAGGCGGGTGAACCCCGCAAGGTGATCGTGACCGGAGCCAACAGTTTTCTCGGGGTGCATATTGTCGAGGCGTTACTGGCCGAGGGCGCACTTGAGGTGGCGTGCCTCGTGCGTGAGCGCCCCGGGCATTCAGCCACTGTGAGGTTCGCCGAGGCACTGCGCGATTACCGCCTGGAACACCTGGACCTGAGTCGGGTGCGGGTATACGCCGCCGACATCAGTCAGCCGCGCCTTGGCCTGGCCAGCGAGGTGTATGACTACCTCGCCGGGGAGTTCGGCGTGCTGGTGCACAACGCCGCCCACGTCAATCATGTTTTGGATTACGCCACGCTGGCCAAGGACAACGTCGAGCCCGTGCTGGAATGCCTGCGCCTGTGTGAAACCCGGCGCAAGAAGGTCTTCAATTTCATCTCGACACTGTCGGCGGCCAGCAGCATCGACGCACAAGGCCAGGTACTCGAAACGCCCGCTGCCACCACACCGCCGCTGTATATCCAGAATGGCTACAACCTGTCCAAGTGGGTCGCGGAACGCCTGCTGGGGCGCTCCGTCGAGCGAGGGGCCTGGGTCAATATCCACCGTCCCGGCAACATCAGTTTCAACTGCCGCAATGGTGTCTGCGAGCCACAGAAAAATCGCCTGATGTTAATGCTCAAGGGCTCACTGCAACTGGGCCTGATGCCCCGCCTGGGATTGAATTTTGACCTGATGCCGGTGGACTTTCTCGCGCGGTTTGTTGCGTTCCACAGCGGGCGCTGCAGTGCTGGGGGAAATGTGTTCAACCTGCACAATCCGCAACCCTTGAGCTGGGAGTCCTACGTCGATGCGTTTCGCCAGGCCGGCCATGGGTTCGAGTGGGTGAGCGTGGCCCACTGGCAACGTCACCTGCACACGGTGGATAGCCACAATGCGCTGTTCGGCGTGCTGGGTTTTTATCTCAATGGTGTGGAGGAGGACATCGGCGACACCTCGATGATCCGCCATGACAACGCCCGGCGTGGTGTCGAGCAGATGGGGGCGCACTACCCCGAGAAAAGTCCGGCACTGTTGCGCAAGGGCTGCGAGCACCTCAAGAGCATCGGCTTCCTGTAATCAGGCGCTTAACCGAAGGAAAATCTAATGAAACCCGATACGTTGATTCGCAACCCATGCGCCAGGCCAGTGGTGTCTTCAGTGGTGATTGCCCGTGATGCCGCCCGCGTATGGGCGGTGGTGGGTGACTTTGCAGGGTTTGACAGATTCATCCCCGCGCTGTCGCACATCGAGATAACCGGCGCGGGCATGGGGTCGCTGCGCAAAAAAATCTTCCACGACGGAAACCTGGTAGTGGAGCAACTCAACAGCCGCGACGAACAGGCTATGCAGATGACCTGGACAACGATTTACAACACCCTTGGCGTGGCTCGATTGTGGGCGGCGATACGTGTGGAGGCTTTGGGGGAGTGCAGTTCGAAAGTGACCTGGACGATCATTGCCGAGCCGGTTGAGCACGGTAAGGAGGGGTTTGAAGCATTCGTGCAGGCGTTCGCCGACAGCGCGCTGGAGAATGTGCGGCAGATGTTCTGCTGACCTTACTGTAGGAGCGAGCTTGCTCGCGAAAAACGAGAAGGCAACACGGGCTATCTGATAGCGCTGCGTTATCGTTGACGCTCTTCGCGAGCAAGCTCGCTCCTGCAGGGTCATCGTCAGATTTTGAAGCTGTCGACCAACTGCTTCAGCCGGTTGGCCTGTTGAGACAACGCGTCGCAATCCTTCAAGGTTTCGTTGAGGTTGGCCACGCCCTGCTGGTTCAACAGGTTGATCTGGTTGATGTCCACATTGAGGGTTTCCACCACCGCGGTCTGCTCCTCGGTGGCGGCCGCTACCGACTGGTTCATCCCGTCGATCTCGACAATCCGCTGAGTCACGCTGACCAGACGCTCGCCGGCCTGGTTGGCGACCTCGACGCTTTCTTCGCTGGAGGTCTGGCTGGCGTTCATTGTGGTGACCGCCTCACGCGAGCCAATCTGCAGCGACGTGATCATTTTGTGGATCTCTTCCGCCGACTCCTGGGTGCGGTGCGCGAGGTTACGCACCTCATCCGCCACCACCGCAAACCCACGACCCGCTTCACCGGCACGCGCGGCTTCAATCGCCGCGTTGAGGGCCAGCAGGTTGGTTTGCTGGGAGATGCCTTTGATCACATCCAGGATGTGCCCGATGTTGTCGGTGCTGGCGTTCAGGGTTTCAATCTGCGTGCAGGACAGGCTGATTTTCTGCGACAGTTCTGACATCGCCAGGATGGTTTTCTCCACCACTTTGCGCCCGTCATCGGCCTGCTCACTGGCACCGCTGGCGTGCTGCGAAGCATCGGCGGCGTTGCGCGCGATTTCCTGAGTGGCGGCCCCCAGTTCGTTGATCGCTGCAGCCACGCTGTTGGTGCGGGCGCTTTGTTCGTCGGAGCCGATGATCGACGCGTTGGACGAAGCCATTACCCGCTGGGACAGGTCGTGCACCTGGCGGGTGGCCGAGGACACTTCGGAAATTGACGCATGAATACGCTCGACGAACTGGTTGAAAGCACTGCCCAGGTCACCGAATTCATCTTTGCTTTCCACGGTCAGGCGGCGAGTCAAATCACCCTCGCCCTGGGCGATGTCCTGCATGGCGCGACCCATGGTGGTCAGGGGACGCATCAAGACCTGGATCAGCAGGCTCAGGAACACCGCAATGGCGGCGACCGCGATGAACATGGCGATCAATGCCGAGGTGCGGAACTTGCCCAATGGTGCGTAGGCTTTGTCCTTGTCGATCGACAGGCCGATGTACCAGTCTGCATTCGGCAATCCGCTGATCGGGGTGAAGGACAGAATCCGTTCCTGACCATTGAGAACCACTTCCTGATTGAGCTTCTCGATGCGCACATTGCTGCCCGGGTAGATGTCCTTGAGGTTTTTCATCACCTGGTCCTGGTCCGGGCTGACGATCACCTGGCCGTCACCGCTGACCAGGAATGCATGGCCGATGCCGCCGAAATCCACCGAGTTGATGATCTTCACCAGGGTTTGCAGGCTCAGGTCACCACCGACCACGCCGAGCAATTCACCATTCTTTTTCACCGGCATCGCAATGGTCACGATCAGCCCACCCACCGCTGCCATGTAGGGCGGCGTGAGCATGGTCTTGTCGGCCGCAACGGCTTGCTTGTACCAGGGGCGCTGACGCGGGTCGTAGCCATCAGGCATTTTGGCGTCGGGCCGTTGGGTGAATACACCGTCGGTTGAACCGACGTAGGTGAACTGGAAGTTGGAGGTAAATGCCGACTGGTCGACCAACCCCGGAAGGTCGGCAGCACTGCCTTGATGGGCCACGTTTTGCGCCAGGCTTTCCAGTACCAGTACCCGGCCACTGAGCCAGTTCTGCACACTGCTGGCGGTCAGTTCACCGGATTGCTGAATCGACGACTCCAGGTTTTGCCGGATGGTGTTGCGCTGCAGGTAGTCGTTGTAGAACGTGAATAACGCGAAGGCCAGAACCACGACGCCTGACGCGGCCAACAGAATTTTATGACTGAACTTGAGATTCATTTCATTGACTTCTTTTTGCCAAAAGGGGGTGAGCGTGCCGGATGCAACATTCCATGTAACGGTATAGGCAGACTCTGCGACTGCTCTATTTCGGTGCACGCATGGCTCGTCAGGCTTTCGGCCACTCCAGGATAAATCTTAGGAATTTGTGAGAAGCATCCTCTTTTAGCGTCAGAAGCCGACCGGCGGTAGCCATCTGATGGAGGGAGTTGCAAAATTTTTCAGCCTTGTCGACAATGCGACTAATTATCATTTGTGACGCTTCGCCAGGCCGTGTGAATGCCCTCTCCCGAGTACGCAGTACAGACGCTTTACAGCAACCATAACGGCTGGCTCAACACCTGGCTGCGCAGCCGCCTGGGTAACACCGCGGATGCTGCGGACCTGGCCCAGGACACGTTCGTGCGCCTGCTGCAAAAAACCGAACGCTTCGAACTCAAGGCCCCTCGCGCCTTCCTGCGCACCATCGCCCGGGGCTTGGTGATTGATCACTGGCGTCGCGAAGAAATCGAACGGGCTTATCTGGAATCCATCGCCCACTTGCCCGAAGCCGTGGCACCGAGCGCTGAGGAGCGTGCGTTGATTCTGGAATTGCTGGAGTCCATCGCCCGGCTTCTGGACGGGCTCAAGCCCAAGGTGCGTAAGGCGTTTTTACTGGCTCAGTGCGACGGCCTGACTTACAAGCAGATTGCGCAGCAGATGGGCGTGTCGTTGCGCTCGGTGGAGCGGTATGTCGCCGAGGCGCTGTATCACTGTTATGTGCTGCGGTATGAGGCATGACCCCGATGGATAACACTGCACGCGCAGGAATCGATCCGCAGGTGGTGAAACAGGCCATCAGCTGGATGCTGCGCTTGCGTAACAATCGCGCCAATCTCCGCCTGAAGGCGCAATGCGAGCACTGGCGCGAGGCTCATCATGAACACGAGCTGGCCTGGCAACGCGTGCAAGCGCTGCAACATGAATTGAGCAGCCAGCTGGCGGCAGTTCCCGGGGCCCATGTGGCGCTGGAGAACAGCGCCCAGCGGCTCGGGCGCCGGCAAGCGTTGAAGGTGTTGTCGGGTGTGGTGTTGATCGGTTCGGCGGCCTGGGTCAGCAGGGACCTTACCGGCTGGCAACGCTGGACCTCGGACCTGGCCACCGCCACCGGCGAACGCCGCAGCGTGCAATTGCCGGATGGCACACGCCTGCAACTCAATACCGACAGCGCGGTGGACCTGGACTTCAACCCGCAGCAACGCTTGATCACGCTGGTACGCGGGGAAATCCTGGTGACCTGCGGCGCTGCTGCGACGGCACCGCTGCTGGTTCGCACGCGTCATGGTTTGTTCGAAGGCATCGACGGGCGGTTCGTGGTGCGCCAGGACAGCGATTGCACTCGCTTGAGTGTGGCGTCAGGCAATGTGGCGATTCATTCACCCCATACGGCGGACGGCCTGTTCACTCAGGTGCATGCAGGAGAAAGCTACCTGGTTCGTCAGAACGAGGCCATTCTGGCGCCGCCTTTGGATATGGATGCCGGGGCCTGGGCGGATGGATTGATCGTCACCCGCAACATGCGTCTTGCCGACTTCCTGGCAGAGGTGGGGCGCTATCGCCATGGTTACCTGGGCTGCTCAAGCGATATCGCAGACTTGCGCCTGTCCGGCGTTTTTCGGTTGGAAGACACCGAGAAACTGTTGGCGATCCTTCCGCAGACGTTGCCTGTGCGCCTGCGCTATCGCACCCGCTGGTGGGTAAGCCTGGAGCGTCAGGCCTGACTATTGTTGTCGCGCCCGATTTATTTTTGGCGGCTTTTTTCCGTGAGTCCGGCTTAGACAGTAAGCATTTCAATCTGCCTTCAGCGACCTCTACGGACCTCGATAATGACTGTGCGTTTTTTCAGTAACTCACCCTCTTCCTACCCTTTGCTCGGTAAAGCCGTACGTGCAGCGCTGCTGTCGACCACGATGGGCATCGGCTTGTTGCCGATGGCCGGGGTCGCGGCGGATAGCGGGGTCGAGCGCATCAGCCAGCGCTATGACATCCCTGCCGGGCCGCTGAGCGATGTGCTCAACCAGTTTGCCCGTCAGGCAGGCATCACCCTTTCCAGCACGCCTGCGCAGACTCAGGGCCGCCAGTCTGCCGGGCTGCACGGTGAGTATTCCGCGGAGCAGGGCCTGAGCCAGTTGCTCAATGGATCCGGCTTGCAGGCACAGCCACAGGATGACGTGAGTTTCGTGTTGCAGGCCCAGCCCGAAAGTGAAGCGCTGACCTTACCGACTACCGACATCAAAGGCTTCGCCCTGGGTAACGCCCTGGGCAGCATGGACGGCTACAACGCAACCCACAGCCAGATCGCCACCAAGACCAGTACTGCGCTGCTGGAAACATCACAGACAGTTTCGGTGGTGACCCGTGAGCAGATGGACGACCAGGGCTCGCAAACCGTTGCCCAGGCCATGCGTTACACCCCAGGCGTGCTTACCAACCCGTACGGTGCCACTCACCGTTATGACTACGTGGCGATGCGTGGTTTCAACGACGGGTCAGTGGATAACATCTACCTCGACGGCTTGAAGTCCATGGGGGACAGCGGGACCTACAGCACCATGCAAGTGGACCCCTATTTCCTCGAGCGGGTGGATATTCTCAAGGGCCCGTCGTCGGTGTTGTACGGGCGCAGCTCGCCGGGTGGGCTGGTGGCGCTGACCAGCAAGAAGCCGTTGTTTGAGCCTTACCATCAGGTACAGGCCACCGTGGGATCGCAAGGGCAGCGAGGCATGGGTTTCGACTTCAGCGGCCCGGTGGATGACGACAAGCGTATTGCTTACCGACTGACCGGGCTTGCGGATAAGTCCGACACGCAGTTCGACCACGCCAAGGAAAAACGCTACGCGCTGGCGCCGACCTTGAGCATCGACTTTACCGATGACACGTCGCTCACGCTCCAGGCCTATCTGCAACACGATCCCGACGGTGGCTACCACGGAGGCATGCCGGCAGATGGGGCGTTGCATCAGCGCAATGGCCAGCGGATCTCCAATCACTTCTTCGAGGGTGAGCCGGGCATTGATGGGTACAAGCGTGATCAGCAGTCGTTCGGCTATCAGTTTGAACACCGCTTCAATGATGTTTTCACGGCGCGGCAAAACTTTCGTTACCTGGACTCCAAGGTCCGCCTGGATCAGGTGTACGCCTATGGATGGACTACGCCCACCAGTAATGAGCTGAATCGCTACTACTCAGGCGGTGACGAGAAGTTGCATGCGTTCATCATCGACAACATGCTGCAGGCCGAATTTTTTACCGGCGCGACCAAACACACCGTGCTGATGGGGGCGGACTATCAGCGGCGCAAAACCGTGGTGGATTGGAGCAGCGGATCGCTGTCCCCCATCAATGCATTCACTCCGGTGTATGGTAATTCCGAGATCAGTTATTACAGCCCGACCAGCTATCTGCGTCGGCTTGAACAGACCGGCGTTTACCTGCAAGACCTGATTGAAATGGACAAGTGGCGGTTCTCCCTCGGGCTGCGTCAGGACTGGGTCGAGACCTCTGATGAGAATCGCATTGCTGAGGTTGGCCGGCCCCTGGGCACGGAGATCAGTGATAAACGCACCAAGCTGACCGGACGTGCAGGGGCGCTTTACCTGTTCGATAACGGCGTTGCGCCCTACGTCAGTTATTCCGAGTCCTTCAACCCTAACTCCTATTCGGACAGCGCTGGTAATCCTTTGGCGCCTACCGACGGCACTCAGTGGGAGGTCGGCTTGAAATATCAGCCGCCGGGTACCGACAACCTGTTCACCGCGTCGCTGTTCCGCATCGATCAGGAGAACCTGGCGACCAAGCTGCCGCAGGAAAACTTCTATCGCGCGGTCGGTGCTGTGCGCTCCCAAGGCCTGGAGCTGGAGGCGCATATGCAGTTGACCGACAACCTCAAGTTGTTGGGCAGCTATACCTTCACCGACATCGAGTATTCGAAGTCGATGGTCAGCACGTTGAGCACGGCGGACAACGTGATCGAGAACAGGGGTAATTCGCCAACCCAGGCGCCGCGTCATATGGCTTCGGTGTGGGCAGACTACAAATTCGACAGCGGCGCCCTGGACGGCCTGCGTTTTGGCGGCGGTGTTCGTTATGTCGGCTACAGCTGGGCAGATGCGGAGAACACCATGAAGGTACCTGCCTACACGTTGTTTGATGCATCGATGGGTTATGACCTGGGCAAGGTGGGGTTGAAGGGTGTGGATGTGCGCCTGAATGCCAACAACCTGACGAACGAGTCCTACGTGGCGTCGTGCGCCAGTCTGAACTTCTGTTACCTGGGTGAAGAGCGCAACGTGAGTGCGACGGTGAGCTACCAGTTCTAATCCTACTCGATTCATACAAAGCCAGTTCCTGATTCCAGGCGCTGGCTTTGTCGTTTTTGCAGGAGATTTTTATGCGCGCATTGATGGTTTTACTTCATCGCTACATCGGACTGGCAACGGCGTTGTTTTTGATGATGGCGGGAATTACGGGCAGTCTTTTGGCGTTCAACCACGAGCTGGATGAATGGCTTAATCCCGGCTTCTACGAAGCAACGGCCAAGGGCTCGGCATTGCCGCCAGGTGACCTGGTGGAAAAGTTGCAGCGGCAACATCCAACGCTGCAAGTCTGGTACATGGAGTATCCACAAGAGGCAGGGCATACCGCTCTGCTGGCGGCGGTAGCGAGAAACGACCCGGCGACTGGCAAGCCCTTTGACGAACCTAACCAGGTTTTCTATCTCGATCCGGTCACCGGCGAAGCAATGGGACGGCGTTTTTGGGGCGCGTGCTGCTTTCAGCGTGAGAACTTCATACCGTTCATTCTGGAGTTTCACTACAACCTGACACTACCGGGTAACTGGGGGTTGTGGCTGATGGGGCTGGTGGCGATTGCCTGGGTATTCGATTGTTTTATCGCGCTGTGGTTGACCCTGCCAAGGGGCAAACCCTTCTGGAAGAAGTGGTCAACGGCGTGGAAGATCAAGGGCGGTCACGCGTACCGCTTGAACTTCGATCTGCATCGCGCAGGCGGGTTGTGGCTTTGGTTGTTGTTGCTGCCGATCGCGGTCAGTAGCGTGGCGATGAATTTGCCGAGCCAGGTATTCAAGCCGGTTGTCTCGCTGTTTTCACCGGTCGAGGCCAGTGTGTATGAGGCCCGTGGCAGGCTGCCGATTGGGCAATTGGGCGTGACGCAACTGAGCTATCAACAAGCCTATGAGCGGGCCCTGGAGGAAGGCAAACGGCTTGGGCTGACGGCGGCGATTGGAGAGCTGTACTACAGCTTTGAGTACAACTTTTATGGGGCTGGTTTTGGGCAACATGATACCGAGGCCCATGGGAAATCCTGGTTGTTTTTCCACGGGACGGATGGGCGTTTACTAGGGCAGGAAATAGCAGGGCAAGGTACGTTGGGGGAGCGCTTTTATCGGCTGCAGCTACCAATCCATGGGGGCAGGATCATCGGGGTGACGGGGCAGGTGTTGATTGCACTGCTGGGGGTTGTGATCGCGATGTTGTCTGCTACCGGAATCTACATCTGGTGGCGCAAGCTACTGGCCAGGCGAAGCAGTAAGGCACGCAAAGGATGAGTCGGTTCTAGTTCTTTGGCCAGCGCTTAAACGACAAAACCCCTGTCTGCGCTAGCAGACAGGGGTTTCGGAATTCAATCTTGACGATGACCTACTCTCACATGGGGAAACCCCACACTACCATCGGCGATGCATCGTTTCACTGCTGAGTTCGGGATGGGATCAGGTGGTTCCAATGCTCTATGGTCGTCAAGAAATTCTGTGTACCAGACCGTTGCGTTCGCAACGTGCCGGTGAAAATCATGGACTTCTACAAAAACAAAACCCCTGATTGCGTTAGCAATCAGGGGTTCTGGAATTTAATCTTGACGATGACCTACTCTCACATGGGG
>NZ_AHHC01000025.1:0-153088 GCF_000242655.1 Pseudomonas sp. PAMC 25886 | reverse complement strand
CTTTTTTTATTGGGGAAGTCATGGCGGTTAGCCACAGGCGTTGGGGCGAATCCTATCCGCGCCCTTTACTGTGTGTCAATTTCGTGAATCTTCTGTATTTAGGCTAAAAAAGTCTAAGAAACATTAGATGGCCATCATCGTGCGAGGCTCTATCCAGCACTTCTCGGATCGTCACACCCCTTCAAGCCACACATTGGTGCACTCGATTGGGTGGTTTGAATCGAAATTGCGACTGTTTGTCTCAGCCAAATCGAAAAGGCTTCAGGCTTGCCCAGCCACGGGCTGATATCGAGCAACTGCAACTGGCCTTCCTGCTCCAGGGCCAACGTGGGAAAGCCCTGGCCGCCGATTTTTGCCAGCCATTGGCGGCTGTCCTTGATGTGAGCGAGCGTTTCTGCACCCAGGACCTCATCGAAAGCGGCTTTAAACGCGTGGGGATCCAAACCGATAGATTCGGCCAGATTCAACAGCACGTCGTTATCGGCGATTCGGCGACCTTCGACGTAGTGCGCCGTTTGCAAACGCGCCAGCAACTCCAGGCCGCGACCGGTGATTTTTTCGGCGGCCAGTACGGCGCTGATCGGCGGGGCCGAGTCGAACACCGCGCTATGGTCACGTAACAGGCCTTCGAAATACGCCTCGCCAAACGGTTGCCCGGTGTATTCGGCGATGCGCCGGTCGTGGGGCATTACGTAGTCACGCAACTGCGGCGATACAGATTGACGACTGGCCCCGGTCATCATGCCGCCGCCATGCAACTGGATCGGCACTACAGCCTGGGCAGCGTGAAGCAGCGGCTCGGCGCCGTAACACCAGCCGCACAGCGGGTCGTAAATATAGTGAAGCGTGGCTGCCGACATGACGGGCTCCGATGGACGTTGATGCCCCGCAGATTAGTCTTACCCACAATTGGGAAAAACCCCGGATCAGCTTTCAGACTGTTTCGGGAATCGGTCGAATACCCCTGAAAAACATACGCCGTAACAGTTTTCAGAAAGGTACGTTTAGGAATAGATAACCTGCGCAAATAGTAAGCATTACCATTAGCGCACTTTTATCCTCCCAACCTTTTTGGATACACACCCCGATGCCTGCCCTGCGCCTGACGCCCATAACCCTTGGGCTTTCTGTACTGCTGTCTGCCGGATTTGCCTGCGCGGCCACCGTCCTGCCGGAAACGTCCGTGAGCGCCGAAGCGGACGAAGACGACCCGCGCGTCAAGGAAACCAGCACCGCTACCCGCACGGCCACGCCCGTGCGCTATGTGCCCCAGGCCATCGACTCGGTGAAAACCGACAGCCTGCGTTCCTACGGCACCAATGACCTGGGCCAAGCCTTGAGCGGCGTGCCCAACGTCAGCAGCGGCGCCGACACGCGGTTCGACAGCCTGCGCATTCGCGGTTTCGATGCCAGCAACGACTTCTATCTGGACGGCATTCGCGACGACAGCCAATACGTGCGCGACCTGCACAACATCGAACGCATCGACGTGCTCAAAGGCCCGGCGGCCGTGTTGTACGGGCGCGGCGGCCAGGGCGGCATCGTCAATCGGGTGAGCAAGCTGCCCCAGGCCGGTCGCGCCTCCAGCATCGAGGCCCAGGGCGGCAGCAATGATTTGCGCAGCCTGTATGCCGACCTCAGCACCGACCCCACCGACAACATCAGCCTGCGCCTGAATATGGGCAACCAGGACAACAACAGCTTCCGTGACGGCGTCAGCGGCAATCGCCAACTCTTTGCGCCGTCCATGAGCTGGCAACTGAACCCTGACCTGAACTGGCTGGTGCAATACGAATACAGCCGCTACAACCGCACGCCAGACCGTGGCATTCCCGGGGTCAACGGGCGCCCGGCGGATGTCAGCCGCAGCACCACTTATGGTGACAAGCGCGATTACATCGACGACAAGTCCCAGTCCCTGCGCTCCCGGCTTGCCTATGAGTTGAACGACAGTTGGCAACTGCGCCATACGCTGAGCGTGTTCACCCTCGACAGCGACTTCGATAACACCTACGCCGTCAGCTACGACCCCAAAACCAACAAGGTCGGGCGCCAGCGCTGGCAGCAGGACTTGACCACACGCAACATCCTCAACAACGTCGAACTGGAAGGCGGCTTCAGCACTTTTGGCCTGGAGCATCGCTTGCTGACCGGAGTGGAGTTGGGCAACCAGCGCCGTGACCCGAAACTCTATCGAGCTCCGCTCGCCGCTGTGCCGAGCGTGGATGTGTACAACCCCAACCCGGGCTTGCGCCACTACGGTCGCCTGCCCGCATTCAGCAGCAGTCACACCGAAGTGCAAAGCCAGGGCGTGTATGTGCAGGACCAATTGCGCCTGAACGACCAATGGCAACTGCTCGCCGGTTTGCGCTATGACCGCTTTGATGTCGAGTCCACCAACCAACTGACCAACGCCTCGGAACAGGTCGTGAGCCACAGCACCAGCCCGCGCGTGGGCCTGGTCTGGACGCCGCTGGAACACCATTCGTTCTATGCCTCGTGGAGCAAGACCTTCTCACCGACCGGCGGCGGCCTGATCGGCATCACGCCCAACGCGGCGGGCAACGCCAACGACCTGAGCCCGGAGCTGACCAAACAGAAGGAAATCGGGGTCAAGAGCGATTGGCTCGACGACCGCCTGAGCACCACGCTGGCGGTGTACGAACTGGAACTCTACAACCGCCGCACCCGTGACCCGCTGGACCCGACCATCACCTTGCTCAGCGGCGAGCAGCGCTCCCGTGGCGTGGAGTTGACCGCTGCCGGCAAGATCGTCGGCAACTGGTATGTACGCGGTGGCGTCGGCCTGCAGGACGCCACGGTGGTGAAGGACAACAATGGTTTTGAAGGCAAGCGCATCAGCGATGTGGCCAAGCGCAATGCGAGCCTGTTCGTCACCTGGAAACCGGAGATGGGCTGGTACGCGGAAACCGGGTTGACGCTGGTGGGTGATCGATATGCGGATAACGCCAACACCGTGGTGTTACCGGGTTATGGCCGCTGGGATGCACTGGCCGGGTTCCGGCAGAAGGAATGGGATGTAAGGGCGGCGCTGAACAATATCAGCGACAAGACGTACTACGCCTCGGCGACCAGTGCGGCGCAGATTCAGTTTGGGGACCCGCGGAGCCTGGTGGTTACCGGAACATACAGTTTCTAAACAGCAACGCACTTTTCTGTGGCGAGGGAGCTTGCTCCCGTTGGGGTGCGAAGCGCCCCCAAAATAAGGCGACTGTGTTTTTTCAGATAGAACCCGGTGATCTGTTTTGGGGCTGCTGCGCAGCCCAACGGGAGCAAGCTCCCTCGCCACAAGGTCCAGTGGAACATTGAAAACAACCGTCAGTCTTTCATCAACTCACACAACGCCTGCACCTCATCCTCGCTGAACAGCCCCGCCGGGTACCGTTCGCTCATCACCCGGCGCGGGTCGGGCGTCCTGATCTGCCTCGAACCGTTTGCCTTCAACCAGAGCGCCAGCGCATGGATCGCGTCGCCGTTCACCCGCAAAGGGTGGAACGTACGCGTGTACATCAGGTTGATATCGGCATTCATTTCAGCGCTCTCTCCGACGGCTTGAGCGGCTAACTTACTCAAGGTTTATGACAGAACCGCTTAGTCATACACCCTGCTCTCTGTCCCAACAGCGATACAAGAGCTATGCCAATGTGCCCGGTTTGTCGGCACATGGTCACAAAAAAGCCCACGAACCTGACGGGCCGTGGGCTTGCTGTGAGCGCCGAAACCGCGGCGCGCCCGATTGCCGCTCAACCGGGCATCAGGCTGTTACAAGTGCACTCAGTTTTTGTGCGGTGCCGGCTGTTGCTGGGTCAGGCAGTGGATGTTGCCGCCCCCCAGTAACAGTTCGCGGCCAGGCACCATCACCACTTCGTGCTGCGGGAACAGGTTCTGCAGAATCTCCTTGGCGCGGCTGTCCAGCGGGTCGTCGAAGCTCGGCGCGATGATGCCGCCGTTGACGATCAGGAAGTTGACGTAGGAACCGGCCAACCGCACGGTGGGGTTGCGCTCCTGGGTGCCGTCGACCGGATCCACGCCGGCGCATTCTTCCTCGGTGGCGTACAGCGGCCCCGGGATCGGCATTTTATGCACTGTGAACGAGCGACCCTGGGCGTCGGTGCTGCTTTGCAGTACGTCCATGGCGGCATGGCAGCGTGCGTAGTTCGGGTCTTGCGGGTCATCGGTCCAGGCCAGCAGTACTTCACCCGGGCGCACGTAGCAGCAGAAGTTATCCACATGCCCGTCGGTTTCGTCGTTGAACAGGCCGTCCGGCAGCCAGATGATCTTATCCACAGCCAGATTGGCACTGAGCACCGCTTCGATTTCCTCGCGGCCGAGGTGCGGGTTGCGATTGCGGTTGAGCAGGCATTCTTCGGTGGTGATCAGGGTGCCTTCGCCGTCGACGTGAATCGAGCCGCCTTCCAGCACAAACCCTTCGGTGCGATAACGCGGGCTGCGCTCGATCTCAAGGATCTTGCCGCCCACCTGGGAATCGCGATTCCACGGCGAATACAGGCCGCCATCAAAGCCGCCCCAGGCGTTGAAGTCCCAGTTCACGCCACGCACTTCGCCGCCGTTGTTGATCACGAAGGTCGGCCCGGTGTCGCGCACCCAGGCGTCGTCGCTGGACATCTCCACCAGGCGAATATTCGGCACGTCGAGGCGCGCGCGGGCGTTCTCATACTGGCCCGCCGAGACCGCCACGGTCACCGGTTCAAAGCGTGCGATGGCCTTGGCCACCGCCACGTGAGCGGCCTGCGCCGGCTTGCCGCCGAGGCGCCAGTTGTCCGGGCGCTCGGGCCAGATCATCCAGGTTTGGGTCTGTGGCGCCCATTCGGCAGGCATGTAGAAGCCGTCGGCGCGGGGGGTGCTGTGCAAAGTGGTCATGGCGATTCAGGACTCCAGGGAACCGTCGAGGGTTTTAAGCGCACCATACAGGTTCGGACGGCGGTCGCGGAACGAACCCCAGGCGCTGCGGATGTGTTCAAGTTCATCAAGGTCGAAGCGGTGCACCAGGATGCCCTCTTCGGTTTCGTTGAGCTCTTCTACTTTCTCGCCGTATTGGTTGGCGATGAAGGACGAGCCATAGAAGGTGATGTCGTAGCCGTCCTGCGCTTCGTTGCCGATGCGATTGCTGGCGACCAGCGGCATCAGGTTGGCACCGGCATGGCCTTGTTGCACTCGCTGCCAGTGGTCGCGGGACGAAATGCTCTTGTCGTGGGGCTCGCTGCCGATGGCGGTCGGGTAGAACAGGATTTGCGCGCCTTGCAGCGCCATGCTGCGGGCGGCTTCCGGGAACCACTGGTCCCAACAGATGCCCACGCCGATCTTCGCGTAGCGGGTATTCCATACCTTGAAGCCGGTATCACCGGGGTTGAAGTAATACTTTTCATGGTAGCCCGGGCCGTCCGGGATGTGGCTTTTCCGATAAATCCCGAGGTTGGAGCCGTCGGCGTCGATGATCGCGATGCTGTTGAAACGCGCGCGGCCCGCCCGTTCGTAGAAGCTGATGGGCAGCACCACTTGCAGTTCCCGGGCTATGTTCTGGAAGTGCTTGATCGCGACGTTGTCTTCAACCGTGGTCGCCAGTTGCAGGTAGTCCGGGTTCGGCTTCTGGCAGAAGTACGGGGCCTCGAACAGCTCCTGGATCAGGATGATCTGCGCGCCCCTGGCCGCCGCCTCGCGCACCAGCCGTTCAGCAGTTTCAAGATTGGCTTCAAGGTCCCAGGAACAGGCCATCTGGGTCGCGGCAACGGTAACGATACGGCTCATGAATCATCTCCTCGGCGGCGGGCAAGTGGACGCCTTTATAGCGGATAAAAATCGGCTTTTGAAGCTAATAATTATCCGCCTGTCGAAAAATGATCAGATTTTACCGATAACAATCGAGTTTATTGTTAGAGCCCTTCCTCCAATACCTTCGCCAGCATGTCGACGAAGAAATCCACGCTGCGCCGGGAAGTGACCATCGGCGGCTTGATCTTGAGGATGTTCAGATAGTCGCCCGTGGGTTGCATGAAGACTCCCAGTTCCCGCAGCCGATCGCACAGCAGCGCGGTCTCTTCCGTGGCCGGCTCCAGGGTCTGCCGGTCCCGGACCAGCTCCAGTCCCAGATAGAACCCGGAACCATGCACCGCGCCCACCAATGGATACTGTTCGACCAGCGCTTCCAACCGCGCCTTGAAGTGCCCGCCCACCACCTGGGCGTTTTCCCACAGCTTTTCTTCCTCCATCACGTCCAGCACCGCCATGCCGATGCGGCAACTCACGGGGCTGCCGCCGGACGACGAGAAGAAGTAACCCTCGGCTTCCAGCGCCTCGGCAATTTCCCGGCGGGTGATCACCGCGCCCAACGGCTGGCCGTTGCCCATGCCCTTGGCCATGGTGATGATGTCCGGCACTACGCCCTGCTCTTCAAAGCCCCAGAAGAAATGGCCCATGCGGCCGTAACCCACCTGCACTTCATCGGCGATGCACACGCCACCCCGCTCCCGAACCAATGCGTACACCTGCTGCAAATAGCCCGGCGGCAAGGAAATCCCGCCGGCATTGCCGTACACCGGCTCACAAATGAAGCCGGCCAACTGGCGGTTCTGCGCGGCGATTTTCGCCAGGTTGTGTTCCACGCTGCGTACATAGTCGGGCGCACTGTCCTGCCCGCGGAACTCGCCACGATAGGTATTCGGCGCGGTCACCGGGTGCACCCAGTCCGGCCGACTGCTCAGGGCCTGAGGGTTGTCGGCGATCGAGGTCGACACCGCATCCGCCGCCACCGACCAGCCGTGGTAGGCCTCCAGCACGCTGAGCATGTCGCGCCCGCCGCTGTAGGCCCAGGCCAGGCGAATCGCCAGGTCATTGGCTTCGGTGCCGCTGTTGACCAGGAACACCCGGTCCATGGAATCCGGCGCCAGCGCCAGCAGACGCTCGGAAAATTCGGCAATCGCCGCATAGTGAAAGCGCGAGTTGGTGTTGAGCAACGACCACTGCCGCGCTGCCACCTGGGCCATGCGCGGGTGACCGTGGCCGAGCACCGCGACGTTGTTGAGCATGTCGAGGTAGGAACGGCCCTGCATGTCGATCAGGTGATTGCGCCAGCCGCGCTCGATGCGCGGCGGGTCGACGTAATAGTGCTTCTGCGAACGGGCGAAACTGGCGTCGCGGCGGGCCAGCAGGGCCTCGGGGTCCAGCTCCGGCTCGGCGTCGCAGGCAAGCCCCAGCAAGGTCGCCGGAGAGGGGCACAACGCTTGCCAGGCCGGCGCCCGGGACGGCGTGCAGAACAACGGCGGCTCAAGCTCGGCGCGGCACAGTTGCACCGTCAGCGGGCCGACAACCTCGCCGAGCACTTGGCCCTTTACCACCGCCGCGCCGTGCTGCAACAAGGCGTTCACGCCCCACAACCGAACGCTCAACTGCGCACTGTGCAGGCATAGCAGGCCGTCGGCGGCGTAGCGCAAGGTGCCGGCAAACGGCGCCTCCACCGTGGCGCCCAGGGGCATGTGCAGCTCTACGTGAAGCGGGAAGGTGTCCGGCTCGACGACGCTGTCGGGCTGGGTGCGGGACAGCCGATATTGGCCATAACGACTGGCGGCCAGCCCATGCACCAGGGCCGCCTCCTCTAGAAGCCGTCGATCAATACCTTCCTGCTGCCAATCCCCCGCCTCGAAATGCGGGCTGAGCACGCCCAGGTCGATCAGCGCGAACTCACGTCCAACCAACCCCGGCAGCAACGGCGCAAAGCCTTCGCCGACAATTGGCGGCAACTGGGCACCGGCACACCTCAGGATCGCTGCCTCCATCAGTTCAAAGGGCACCGATGTCGCCACGTTGAAAATTTCCCACTCATGCTCGGCGTTCTTCAGCAGGTAGGCGTTATCCGGGTCCAGGCCCTGCTGCTGTTCACTGCTCAGCACCAGCACCGCAGCCCGCGCGACGATCAGCGGCCACAGCACCAGCAGCTCTTCGTGCTGCAACGGGGTAATCGCGTGGCATGCCTGGATCGCCGGCAGGATAGCGAACGGATCACCCTCGGCATGGTGCAGCAGTGCCGCACAGGTCACCGACAGGTCGGCAATGCGCCAGGTGCGCACCAGGTCGCCGAAATCGATCACACCCTGCACCTGCCAATGCCGCTGGGCGTCGCGCTGCCAGACCACATTGTCATCGGTGATGTCCATGTGCACGGCCTGCCACGGCAGGTGATCGGCCAAAGGCCGCACGCGGCGTTCGACCTGCTCGACCACCTGCTCAAGCGCCGCCCGCTGCGGGAGATTTTCCAGGGTCGACAGCAAATGAGTGATCAGCTCAAGGGCATGACGCGGGTCCCATTGCAGGGTGCGTTCCAGGCCCGGATGCTCAAAACCGGCCAGCGCCAGGCTCATCCGCCCGCACAGTTCACCGAAACCTGCGATCACCTCGCGGCCCAGATGAGGCAAGTGTGTGAGCGGCTGGCCGTCGATGTAGTCCAGTAACCGCAGGTGAACGGTGTGCCCCGCGACGGTTTCGGTCAGCAGTTCTTCGCCGTTAAGGGACGTGATCACCTTGGGGACCCGCACGTCCGAATGTTCCTGCAGGTGCTTGAGGGCCGCGTGCTGGGCCTGCAGTTCGACGGCGGCATAGTCGCCCCGGCAGATTTTCAGCACAAAACGGCCCCGGTCACTGTCGATGCGGTAGTTGAGATCTTGCTGGCTGCCGAGGGACTTTAGCGCGCCGCCGAGGTCGTAATGCTGCTCCAGTAGCCGCGCTGCAGGGTCCGGTCCGACTTGCGGGCATGGCAGACTGGCGCGATGAATCAACGTGGCGAGCAACATGTGACGACCCCTGGTGTTTTTATCAGGCGCTTATATCGCCATTGTTGACGGGGGTTACGCAACCCCTGCAAATGCGGTGTTTCGGCACGCAAATTGCCCTCGCCCCTTGCACCGCCTCGCTTCACAACTCAAGCTATGCTCCATTCGCTTAATGTCCGTCTAAGGAAAAGGGCTTCCGACATGCGCATTCTCATCACCGGCGGCGCCGGATTTATCGGTTCCGCTCTGATCCGGCACCTGATTCAACACACCGAGCACGAAGTGCTCAACCTCGACAAACTGACCTACGCAGGCAATCTCGAGTCGCTGACCAGCATCGCGACCAATAGCCGCTATGAGTTCGTCCAGGCCGACATCATCGACCAGGCCACCGTCAGTGCCGTGCTGGCGCGCTTTGAGCCGCACGCGATCATGCACCTGGCGGCCGAGTCCCACGTGGACCGGTCCATCGACGGCCCGTCGGATTTTATCCAGACCAATATCGTCGGCACCTACAGCCTGCTGGAGGCCGCACGCGGCTATTGGCAGAAGCTGGAGGAACCGGCCAAAAGTGCCTTCCGCTTCCACCACATCTCCACGGATGAAGTGTACGGCGACCTGCACGGCGTCGATGACCTGTTCACCGAAACCACGCCTTACGCGCCCAGCTCGCCGTATTCGGCCAGCAAGGCCGCGTCCGATCACCTGGTGCGCGCCTGGCAGCGCACTTACGGCCTGCCGGTGCTACTGACCAACTGCTCGAACAACTACGGGCCGTTCCACTTCCCCGAGAAGCTGATACCGCTGGTGATCCTCAACGCCTTGGCCGGTAAACCCCTGCCGGTGTATGGCGATGGCCTGCAAGTGCGCGACTGGCTGTTCGTCGAAGACCACGCCCGTGCGTTGTTCAAAGTGGTGACTGAAGGCGTGGTGGGCGAGACCTACAACATCGGCGGCCATAACGAGCAGAAGAATATCGACGTGGTGCACAGCATCTGCGGCCTGCTGGAAGAGTTGGCGCCACAACGCCCGGCGAGTGTGGAGAAATTCACTGACCTGATCACCTTTGTCAAGGATCGTCCGGGCCACGACCAGCGCTACGCGATCGATGCCAGCAAGATCGAACGCGAACTGGGCTGGGTGCCTGAAGAAACCTTTGAAACCGGCCTGCGCAAAACCGTGCAGTGGTACCTCGATAACCTGGAATGGTGCCGCAGGGTCCAGGACGGCAGTTATCAGGGTGAACGACTGGGCAACACCGACTTTAAGGATCTGATCGCATGATGAAGGGAATCGTATTGGCCGGTGGCTCCGGCACCCGTTTGCACCCCATTACCCTGGGCGTTTCCAAGCAGCTGCTGCCGGTGTATGACAAGCCGATGATCTACTACCCGATCTCGGTGCTGATGCTGGCCGGCATCAAGGAAATCCTGGTGATCTCCACCCCCGTGGACCTGCCCCAATACCGCAATCTATTGGGCGATGGCAGCCAGTTTGGCGTGCGTTTCACCTACGCAGAACAACCGTCGCCGGATGGTTTGGCACAAGCGTTTTTGATTGGCGAAGAGTTCATCGGCGATGACCCGGTGTGCCTGATCCTGGGCGACAACATCTTCCACGGGCAGCACTTCGGCGACCAACTGCGCACCGCTGCAGAGCGCCCATCTGGCGCTACGGTGTTCGGTTACTGGGTGAAGGACCCGGAGCGTTTCGGCGTGATCGATTTCGACAGCGAAGGCCGCGCACTTTCCATTGAGGAAAAACCCGCCAAGCCAAAGTCGAGCTACGCGGTAACCGGCCTGTATTTCTACGACAACGACGTGATCAAGATCGCCAAGGCGGTCAAGCCATCGCCGCGCGGTGAATTGGAAATCACCGACGTCAATAACGCCTACCTCCAGCGCGGCGACCTGCACGTGGAGCGCTTCGGCCGTGGCTTTGCCTGGCTGGACACCGGCACCCACGACAGCCTGCTGGAAGCCTCGACGTACGTTCAGACCATCGAACACCGCCAAGGCCTGAAAGTGGCGTGCCTGGAAGAAATCGCTTACGAGAACGGCTGGATCGACCGTGATCATTTGCTGGAACGGGCCAAATATTTTGGCAAAACCGGCTATGGTCAGTACTTGTTCACGCTCGCTGGGGAAACTAAATGAATGTAACCGCCACTGAACTGCCCGGTGTATTGATCATCGAGCCGAAGGTTTTTGGCGATGAGCGCGGCTTTTTTTATGAAAGTTTCAACGCCCGGGCTTTCGCCCAGGCCACCGGTTTGCAACAAGAGTTTGTGCAGGACAACCATTCGCGCTCTCAAAAGGGTGTGCTGCGTGGCCTGCATTACCAAGTGGAACACGCTCAAGGCAAGCTGGTGCGTGTAACCGCCGGTGAAGTGCTGGACGTGGCGGTGGATATCCGTCGCGGCTCACCACTTTTCGGCAAATGGGCCAGCGTGCATTTATCCGCGGAGAATAATCGCCAACTGTGGATTCCACCGGGATTTGCCCATGGATTTGTGGTGCTCAGCGACTACGCCGAGTTCCTCTACAAAACCACGGATTACTACACGCCCTCGGCAGAACGCTGCATTCGCTGGGACGATCCTGACCTCAACATCGACTGGCAACTGACCGGTACGCCAACCTTGTCCGCCAAGGACCAGAACGGTAAAAGCCTGAAAGAAGCCGACCTGTTCCCATGAACAGCCCGTTGAAAATCCTCATCAGCGGCCAACACGGCCAGGTCTCCCGGGAGCTGCAACAGCGCCTTCAGGGCCTGGGCGAGTTGATCGTGTTGGGCCGCGACCAGCTTGACCTGACCCGTCCCGAGCAAATCCGCCAGCAAGTGCGCGCCCATCGCCCGGGCCTGATCATCAACGCAGCCGCCCACACCGCCGTCGATCAAGCCGAGAGCGAGCCGGACGTGGCCTTCGCCATCAACGCCACCGCGCCCGGCGTCTTCGCCGAGGAAGCCAGGGCACTGGGCATTCCGTTGATCCACTACTCCACCGACTACGTGTTCGACGGCAGCAAGGCCGCGCCCTACAACGAGGACGATGCCACCCACCCGCTGGGCGTCTACGGCGCGAGCAAGCTGGCAGGCGAACGGGCGATCGTGGCCGTCGGCGGTGAGCACCTGATTCTGCGCACCAGTTGGGTCTACTCGACCCACGGCAAGAACTTCTTGCTGACCATGCAGCGCCTGCTGCAGGAAAAGCCGCACATGCGCATCGTCGCCGACCAGATCGGCGCGCCAACCTGGGCCGGCACCATCGCCAACAGTACACGCGCGCTGATCGAACACTGGCAAGCGGGCCAGGCCGGGGCTTGGGGCGTCTATCACCTGACGGCCCAGGGCGAGACCTCCTGGTTCGGCTTTGCCCAGGCCATTGGTGAGCAATTGCGCATCGAAGGCAAGGCGTGCGCCGAACTGGAAGCGATCCCTTCCAGCGCCTATCCAACGCCCGCCAAACGCCCGCTGAACTCGCGCCTGGATTGCAGCCGACTGCAACAACAGTGGCACGTCTCGCAGCCGCAATGGCACGACGCATTACGCGAGTGTCTTGCCGAGCAGGCGTAGGCATAATGCGCCTGTACCCACAGGCGCACGACTCCCATGACTCCACCCCTTCCGCGAAGACCCCGCTGGCGCAGCCTGGCCTTGCTGGCGCTTTGCCTGGCACCGCTGTTGTGGCCACTGGAGCACTTGGCCGAGCGTTATTACCGCAGCGAACTGGCCGGGCAGAACCGCCAGACGCTGGACCTCTACGTCGCCAACCTGCTGGGCACCCTGCATCGCTACGAAGTGCTGCCGCAGATCCTCGGCGACCTGCCGGCCCTGCGCACCGCCATCGACGCACCTCACGTCAGCACCAACCTGGTCAACGCCAACCACCTGCTCAAGGACGTCGCCGCCCAGGCCGGGGTGGAAGTGATGTACCTGATGGACACCACCGGCAAGACCCTCGCCGCGTCCAATTGGGACAAACAGGACAGCTTCGTCGGGCGTAATTTTTCCTTCCGTCCCTACTTCAGCGAAGCCATGGCCGGGCGCCTGGGACGATTCTTCGGGCTGGGCACCACCTCGGCCAAGCGCGGCTACTTCTTCGCGGCCGCCGTGCGCGATGGCGACACGATCATCGGGGTACTAGTGGTCAAGGTCGACCTGGACCACACCGAAAGCCTGTGGGGCAATACACCCGAACAACTGCTGGTGACCGACCACAACGGCGTGGTGATCCTCACGTCGCGCCCGCAATGGCGATTCCGCGCTACTCGGCCGCTGACTGACGAAGAACGCCGCGCCATCATCGCCATCCAGCCTTACCCGACCCGCGACCCGCAGCCGCTGAACCTCAGCTCCACCGCCTGGGTGCGCCAGTCTACCGACATCGCCGAAACCGGCTGGAAGGTCGAAATTCTCGCCCCGCGCACGTTAATCAGCCGCCCGGTGCGCACCGTGGTTGCGGTAGGGGGCGCCACCTTGCTGGTGCTGATGCTGTTGCTCGGCCTTATGATGCAGCGCCGTCGTCACTACCTGGAGCGCATCGCCTTCGAAGCCAAGGCCCGTCGCGAGCTGGAAATGCGCGTGATCGAACGGACCAGCGACCTCGAAGGCCTCAACCGACGCCTGAAACAGGAAGTGCTGGAGCGTGAACATGCCCAGCAGGAACTGGTGCGCGCCCAGGATGATTTGGTACAGGCCGGTAAGTTGTCGGCGCTGGGCACCATGTCGGCGAGCATCAGCCACGAGCTTAACCAGCCGCTGGCGGCGATTCGCAGCTACGCGGAAAACGCAGGGATTTTGCTCGACCATGAGCGCACCGACGACGCCCGTGGCAACCTCAAGCTGATCAGCGAATTGACCGGACGCATGGCCTCGATCATCGCCCACTTGCGCGCCTTCGCCCGGCGCGACCGGCATGCGCCGGAGAGCGTGGCCTTGCAACCGGCGCTGGACGATGCGCTGGCGCTGCTGGCCAAGCGGCGGCGGGCGATGGAAGTGGAGCTGATCCGCGACCTGCCCGAGGCAACCTTGTGGGTGGCCGCCGGGGAAACCCGCCTGCGCCAGGTGCTGGGCAACCTGTTGGCCAATGCCCTGGACGCCCTGACCGAAAAAGGTCCGCCGCGCAAACTCTGGTTGAGTGCCCAAACCACCGAACAGGGCGTCAACCTGTACATTCGCGACAACGGCCCGGGGTTCTGCATGGAAGCCCTGGGCCGCGCCAGCGAGCCCTTCTACACCACCAAGACCCGCACCCAGGGCCTGGGGTTGGGCCTGGCGATCTGCGACACCCTGATGCGCGCCTTTGGCGGTGAACTGTTGTTCGCCAATCACAAGGAAGGTGGCGCGCTGTTAACCTTGAAACTGCGCGCCGGAGCACCGGGTGTCAGTCTGCAACCGTCCGAGGACCGCAGTGTATGAGTATCGATAACCAGATTCAGGTGGTGTTGATCGACGATGATCCACACCTGCGTCAGGCCCTGTGCCAGACCCTGGACCTGGCCGGGCTGAAAGTCCTGACCCTCGGCGAAGCCCAGGGTCTGACGTCGCGCCTGTCCCGGGATTGGCCGGGGGTGGTGGTGAGCGACATCCGCATGCCCAGCATGGACGGCCTGGAACTGTTGAGAGAGCTTCATGCCCAGGACCCGGAGCTGCCGGTGCTGCTGATCACCGGCCACGGCGACGTACCGCTGGCGGTGCAGGCCATGCGGACCGGCGCCTATGACTTCCTGGAAAAACCCTTCGCCAGCGACGCCCTGCTCGACAGCGTGCGCCGCGCCCTGGCCCTGCGCCGCCTGGTGCTGGACAACCGCAGCCTGCGCCTGGCCCTCAGCGACCGTCAGCAATTGAGCACGCGCCTGGTGGGGCACTCACCGCAGATGCTGCGCCTGCGCGAGCAGATCGGCGCGCTGGCGGCGACCAAGGCTGATGTGCTGATTCTTGGCGAGACCGGCGCCGGCAAAGAGGTGGTGGCGCGTGCGCTGCACGACCTGTCGAACCGCCGCACCGGCCCGTTCGTGGCGATCAACGCCGGGGCGTTGGCCGAGTCAGTGGTGGAAAGCGAGTTGTTCGGGCATGAGCCGGGAGCCTTTACCGGTGCCCAGAAGCGGCGTATCGGCAAGTTCGAATTCGCCAACGGCGGCACGCTGTTTCTGGATGAAATCGAAAGCATGAGCCTGGACGTACAGGTCAAGCTGCTAAGGCTGTTGCAGGAGCGCGTGGTGGAACGTCTGGGGGGCAATCAGTTGATCCCGCTGGATATCCGCATCATCGCCGCCACCAAGGAAGACCTGCGCCAGTCCGCCGACCAGGGGCGCTTCCGGGCCGACTTGTATTACCGCCTCAACGTCGCGCCGCTGCGCATTCCGCCACTGCGCGAGCGGGGCGAGGATGCGCTGATGCTGTTCCAGCACTTTGCCGACGAAGCCAGCACCCGCCACGGGCTACCCATGAAAGAGCTGCAACCGGGGCAACGCGCGCTGCTGTTGCGTCACAGCTGGCCGGGCAATGTGCGCGAGCTGCAAAACGCCGCGGAGCGTTTCGCCCTGGGCCTTGAGTTGGCGCTGGACAGCTCCCCGGACAACCCTTCGGCCGGCGTCCTGACCAGCACGCCCGGCGGGTTGAGCGAACAGGTCGAGCAGTTTGAAAAAAGCCTGATCGCCGCCGAACTGGCACGCAGCCACAACTCCATGCGCAGCCTCGCCGAAGCCCTGGGCGTACCGCGCAAGACCCTGCACGACAAACTGCGCAAGCACGGGCTGAATTTCGCCGACAGCGGCAACAGCCACGCTGACGACGAATGACCCTTTTCCCCCTGCCACGAGGCCACCATGAGTCGCGATAGCCGTTACCTGGAATCGATCCTTCACCACGACATTCCCCTGACCCGGGAAATGGGCCTCAAGGTGCTCGACTGGCAGGACCGGCAACTGCAACTGCGCTTGCCGCTGGACGCCAACATCAACCACAAGAGCACCATGTTTGGCGGCAGCCTGTATTGCGGCGCCGTACTGGCGGGCTGGGGTTGGCTGCATTTGCAGTTGCGCGAGGAAGGAATCGAAGACGGGCACATCGTGATTCAGGAAGGGCAGATCAGTTATCCGCTGCCGGTGACCACGGATGCGACGGCGATTTGCCAGGCACCTGATGAAAAGGTGTGGAAGCGGTTTTTGGCCACCTATAAGCGTTACGGCCGGGCGCGGCTGGCGCTGGAAACGTGGATCGTCAACGAGGGCAGTGAAGAGCGGGCCGTGGCCTTTACCGGGCAGTACGTCCTGCACCGCTAGAAGCCATTACCCATAACCACTGTGGGAGCTGGCTTGCCTGCTCCCACAATTGATCGGTGTTTGGTTTAAGACCGGGCCAGGGTCAGCAACCGCTCACGCCACTCGGCCTTGGCTGGCAACGCCAGGAAAAACGGATTCAACAGCGACTCCCGCGCCGGATAGCTGAACGGCTGCCCATCCAGTTCAAGCACTTCACCGCCCGCCCCTTCCAGCACGCCTTGCGCGGCCGCCGTGTCCCACTGTGAGGTGGGCGCCAGTCGCGGGTAGCAATCGGCGCTGCCTTCGGCCAACAGGCAGAACTTCAGCGAACTGCCGATATTGGCCAGTTTCAACTCGCCCAACCCGGCACTCAAGCCAGCGAGCAAGCGATCCTGTTCAGGGCTGGTATGGCGACGACTGGCAACCACGGTAAACGCTTCACCGCTCGCCGGGGTCTGGCGCACCTGGATTTGCTTCGGCGCAGCACCTACATCGGAACGCCAGGCACCCAGCCCGGCACCACCGAAATAGCACCGACCGCTGGTAGGCATCGACACGACACCGAACACCACGCGGCCTTTTTCGATCAGCGCGATGTTGACGGTGAACTCCTCGCTGCCGGAGATGAACTCCTTGGTGCCGTCCAGCGGGTCCACCAGCCACCAGCGCTGCCAGCCAGCGCGCACACTTTGGTCGATGTCGGCGTCTTCTTCCGACAGCACCGGAATGCTCGGGTCCAGGGCAGTAAGCCCGGCGAGGATCAGATGGTGGGCCGCCAGGTCGGCAGCGGTGACCGGTGAATCATCGGTCTTGGTGGTCACGGCCACGTCGGCACGCCAATACGGCAGGATGACCTCGCCGGCCTGGCGGGCCAATTCAATCACGGGGGCAATAAACGGGTGACCCAGGAACAGTTCGCTCATGGCTGGAACGCTCCACGCTGGGTCAACAGGTCGCGTACCAGATACAGCGCCGCCAAGGCGCGGCCCTCGCTGAACTGCTCGTTCTGCGCCAACTGCGAAAGCTCCCGCAGGTTGACCCGGTCAACGCGCATCGGCTCCGGCTCGTCGCCTTCCAGGCGCTCTTCGTACAGTTCGGTGGCCAGTACCACCTGGATTTTCTGGCTCATGTAGCCGGGGGACAGCGACAGTTCGGTGATGTGTTCCAACTGGCGGGCGCCAAAACCGGCTTCTTCCTTGAGCTCCCGGTCTGCCGCTGCCAACACGTCTTCACCCGGCTCGATCAGGCCCTTGGGCAATGACAGTTCGTACTCGTCGGTACCGCCGCAATATTCTTCGATCAACAGCGCATGGTCCGCGTCGATCATCGCCACGATCATGACCGCGCCATAACCGGCTCCCCTGCCCACCAGGCGTTCGTAGGTCCGCTCCACGCCATTGGAAAAGCGCAATTGCAACTCCTCCACGCGGAACAAACGGCTACTGGCGACTATTTCGCGGGCGAGGACGGTGGGTTTCTGGCGCATGAGCGGCTCCTTGGCGTGATCGGGTTACTATACCGTGGCTTTTCCGATTGTCTGTGTCGGATATCTTTTCTTACATGAGTGTTCTTTATGCCTCCACTGCCCTGGCACGCCATCGACACCGTCCTGCTGGACATGGACGGCACCTTGCTCGACCTGCACTTCGACAACCACTTCTGGATGGAGCACCTGCCCCAGCGCTACGCCGAACTGCATGGCGTGAGCCGGGCCATGGCCGAAATGGAGCTGCAGCCGCTGTTTGAGCGTAACGCCGGACAGTTGCAATGGTATTGCCTGGATTTCTGGAGCGCCGAACTCAAGATCCCGGTACGTGAACTCAAGTTGGAAACCGCTCACCTGATCGCCTTGCGCCCGGACGCCGATACCTTCCTGGCGGCAATCAAACAGGCCGGCAAGCGAGTGATCCTGATCACCAATGCCCATCGGGACTCGCTGTCGTTAAAGCTGGAACGCATCGAACTGGCGCCTTATTTCGAGCGGTTGATCAGCTCCCATGACTACGGGTTCGCCAAGGAAAACCCGCAGTTCTGGGACGCCCTGCACGCCGACATCGCCTTCGACCCGGCCCGTAGCCTGTTTATCGATGACACCTTGCCGATCCTGCGCAGTGCCCGGGATTTTGGCGTAGGGCATTTGCTGGCCGTGAAAGAACCGGACAGCCGGAAGGGGCCTAAGGACACGGCGGAGTTTGCAGCAGTTGGGGATTACCGGGAATTGATCGTAGGTTTGTAACAACGCTGAAGATCCAATGTGGGAGCGGGCTTGCTCGCTCCCACATTTGGTCCGCGTATTACTCAGGAATACGCAGCGTCTGCCCTGGGTAGATTTTGTCCGGATGGGACAGCAGCGGCTTGTTGGCCTCGAAGATTTTGTTGTACTGGTTGGCGTTGCCATACACCGCCAGCGAAATCGCACTCAGGGTGTCGCCCTTTTTCACCACTACAAAGCGGGCGGCAGCGACAACTGGACCGGACACGGTGATCTGGTCATCAACACTCGCAACGCCAGCGATGTTGCCCAGCGCCAACAGGATTTTCTCTTTCTCTTCCTGGCTGGCGACTTCACCGGTCACGGTCACCTTGTCACCGTCAACGGTGGTTTGCACATTGGGGTTACCCAACCCGACCTTGGCCACGTGATCTTTCAACTGCTCGCTGGCGTTGGCATTACCCGGCGTCAACAGATCAATCAACTTCTCGCCTGCTTCCTTAACAAAACTGAAAATACTCATGGTGCGCTCTCCTTGGGATTTGAATTCCAGATGCCAAAGACTAGACCAGTCCTACAGAATTGGGTTCCTGCCTGACCAAAGACCCAAACGCGCTAGAATCACCCCGCATTGGAATAAGCCCTGGAGCGAAGATGGACATCAAGCAGCTGAAATTCCTCATCGCCCTCGACGAAACCCGTCACTTCGGCCAGGCCGCTGCACGCTGCCATATCACCCAGCCGACCCTGTCGATGCGCCTGCGCAGCCTGGAAGAAGAGCTTGATCTTCCGCTGGTCAATCGCGGCCAGCGCTTCGAAGGCTTTACCGCTCCGGGTGAACGCGTGTTGGCGTGGGCACGCACGGTGCTGGCGGCGTACGACGGGCTGCAGGCTGAAGCGGCGGCCTGTCGCGGCAACCTGGTGGGTACGTTGCGCCTGGGCGTGGTGCCGTTGTCGAGCTTCGATCCGCTGGCATTGATGCAGAAACTGCATAAAGAGCACCCGAGCCTGCGCTTCGAGTTGTCAGCCCTGAGTTCCGAGCAAATCCTCGAACAACTGGCGAGCAACCGCCTGGACCTCGGCGTGTCGTACCTCGAACGCCTGGACGCCGAGCGTTTCGACTCCCTGGCCTTGGGCGAAACCCGCATGGGCCTGCTGTACGACCAACGGTTCTTCAGCTTCGGTGACAAGCCCCTGAGCTGGGAAGCGCTGATCGAACTGCCCTTGGGCATGCTCACCAGCGGCATGCACTTTCGCCAGTCCATCGACCACAATTTCCACAGCCGCGGCCTCAACCCGCAGCCGCTGTTGCAGACCGATGCCGTCCATCAATTGTTACAAGCCGTGCACGGCGGCCTGTGCTGCGCGGTGATGCCGCTGGACGGCGGCCTCGATGCGCTCACCGAGCACCTGCGCCTGCAACCCATTGAAGACGCTCACACTCTGGCCCGCCTGGGGCTGATCATGCGTCGCAGCGCACCGCGTTCGGCGTTGGCAGAAGCCTGTTTTGCGCTGTATCAGAAATCGCTGCCGGCGCCTTGATCGACGTCATCTATCGGTAGATCAGTACTGACGATTAGACGCGACCCTTTGTCGCGCCTAGTCTTACAGCTGAATACTCCCGGTGGTAATGCCCAATGAACGCCCAGCGCCCAGTTTGCGCGGCGCCCGCCCTCGAAACGCCCGCGCCCGCCGCCAGCCAGAGCTACCAGTTTTGTAATCTCGAACACACCGAATCGGCCAGCACCGCGCTCGCCGAAGAGGTGGCGTTGGCGATTGCCTATAACGACATCAGCCAGGCGGTGATGCTGGTGACGCCGACCGACCTTGAAGATTTTATTGTCGGTTTCAGCATCGGTAGCGGCATTATCGAAGACGTTAGTGACATTTATGACCTGAAAATCAGCGGATCGGGCTCGACCCAATACGCGCAGGTGCAGATTTCCAGCCGTGCCTTCTGGAACATGAAACAGCAGCGCCGGCAATTGGCGGGCACCAGTGGCTGTGGCCTGTGCGGCGTAGAAGCGGTGGAACAGGCGCTGCCCAACCTCAAAGTACTGCCTGGCGCGCCCCTGCCGCCCGCCGAATGGCTGGAGGGCCTGCGCCAGCGCATCAGCGCGTTCCAGCCCTTGGGCCAATACAGCGGCGCGGTGCATGCGGCGGTGTTCATGAGCAACCAGGGTGAATTGCTGCTGGGCCGCGAAGACATCGGCCGGCATAACGCCCTCGATAAGCTGATCGGCGCGCTGATCCGCCAAAAGATTCCGACCGACGGCGGCCTGGCGATTGTCACCAGTCGCTGCAGCCTCGAACTGATCCAGAAAGTATTGCGCGCAGGCATCCAGACCCTGGTCAGCCTATCGTCGCCCACCGGCCTGGCCCTGCAATGGGCCCGCCGGCACAACCTCAATCTCATCCACCTGCCGCAGAAAAGTGCGCCGCGGGTCTATAGCCCTGCGATGGAGAACCAAGCGTGAGCACTCATCATCAAGCCGACGACAAACCCACCCCGCGCTACAAGCCCTACAAAGGCCCGGCGGGTGGCTGGGGCGCACTGATCAGCGTGGCGCAAGCCTGGCTGACCAGCGACAACGCGCTGAAAAACATTCGCATGATGCTCAAGACCAACCAGAACGGCGGCTTCGACTGCCCGGGCTGCGCCTGGGGCGACTCGCCGGAAAGCGGCATGGTCAAGTTCTGCGAGAACGGCGCCAAGGCGGTCAACTGGGAAGCCACCAAGCGCCGGGTCGACGCGGCATTCTTCGCCAAGCACAGCGTCAGCGCGCTGCTGGAGCAGAGCGACTATTGGCTTGAGTATCAGGGCCGTCTGACCGAGCCAATGAGCTACGACGCCGAAACCGACCGTTACAAGCCCATCAGTTGGGAGTCTGCGTTCGACCTGATCGGCAAGCACCTCAATGCTCTGCCAAACCCGGACATGGCCGAGTTCTATACCTCGGGCCGGGCCAGCAACGAGGCGGCTTATCTGTATCAACTGTTCGTGCGCTCCTACGGCACCAACAACTTCCCGGATTGCTCGAACATGTGCCACGAAGCCAGCGGCGTGGCCCTGGCGCAAAGCGTCGGCGTGGGCAAAGGCACCGTGACCTTCGATGACTTCGAACATGCGGACGCGATTTTTGTCTGGGGCCAAAACCCGGGCACCAACCACCCACGGATGCTCGAACCGCTGCGCGAAGCGGTAAAACGTGGCGCCCAGGTGGTGTGCATCAACCCGCTGAAAGAGCGTGGGCTGGAACGCTTCCAGCACCCGCAACACCCGCTGGAAATGCTTACCAACGGCGACAAGCCGACCAACACCGCCTACTTCCGCCCGGCACTGGGTGGCGACATGGCCATTCTGCGCGGCATGGCGAAATTCCTGCTGCTGTGGGAGCGCCAGGCCCAGGCCGAAGGCAAAGAGGCCGTGTTCGACCACGACTTCCTCAATGAACACACCGCCAACGTGCTGGATTACCTGGGCAAGATCGACGACACCTCCTGGGATGAAATCGTCGAACAGTCCGGCCTGACCCTGGTGGAGATCGAGCAAGCGGCGCGCATGTACGCCAAAGGCAAGAACGTGATCATGTGCTGGGCGATGGGCATCACCCAACATCGCCACTCGGTGCCGACCATCCAGGAAATCGCCAACCTGATGCTGCTGCGCGGCAACATCGGCCGCCCAGGCGCCGGCCTGTGCCCGGTGCGTGGCCACAGTAACGTGCAGGGCGACCGCACCATGGGCATCAACGAGCGGCCGCCGGTGGCGTTCCTTGATTCCCTGGAACGTCGCTTCCAGTTCCAGGTACCGCGAGACAACGGCCATAACGTGGTGGAAGCAATCCACGCCATGCTCGAAGGCCGCTCCAAAGTGTTTATCGGCCTGGGCGGCAACTTCGCCCAAGCCACGCCGGACAGCCCACGCACCTTTGAAGCGCTGCGCAATTGCGACCTGACCGTGCAGATCAGCACCAAGCTCAACCGCAGCCACCTGATGCACGGCAAAGACGCATTGATCCTGCCGTGCCTGGGCCGTACCGACATCGACATTCAGGCCGAAGGCCCGCAAGCGGTGACCGTGGAAGACTCGTTCAGCATGGTCCACGCCTCCAATGGGCAACTGCAGCCGCTGTCGAAACAGATGAAATCCGAGCCTGCGATTCTCGCTGGCATTGCCGCCGCCACCCTGGGCAGCAAGCCGGTGGACTGGAACTGGCTGGTGGCCGATTACGACCGCATTCGCGACCTGATCGCCGACACCATTCCGGGCTTCAAAGACTTCAACGAACGCCTGAAAAACCCGGGCGGTTTCTACCTGGGCAACTCCGCCGGCGCACGTCGCTGGAATACCCCGTCGGGCCGCGCCAACTTCCGCCCGAACATCCTGCCCAAGGACCTGGTGCACGAACGCACCCGCAACACCGGGCAACTGCCGGACCTGATCATGCAGTCGATGCGCTCCCACGATCAGTACAACACCACCATCTATGGCCTGGACGACCGCTATCGCGGGGTCAAGGGTCAGCGGGATGTGTTGTTCGTCAATGAAGCCGACATCATCCGCCTGGGCTTCAAGCCGGGGCAGAAGGCCGACATCGTGTCGATCTGGGATGACGGCCGTGAGCGTCGGGTGAAGGGCTTTACCTTGCTGGCGTTTGATATTCCGGCCGGGCAAGCGGCGGCGTATTACCCGGAAGTGAACCCGCTGGTGCCGCTGGAAAGCACCGGGGATGGCAGCCATACGCCAACGTCGAAATTCGTGGCGATTCGGTTGGAAGCAGCAAGTGCGACCGGCTTGATCATGGCGAAGTCGGCCTAAGCGACACCTCGCCACAGGCAGCACCCGAGTTTTTTACGGGCACAAAAAAGGCCGCTTTTTCTTAAAAGCGGCCGTTCCGAAGTAACTAAAGACTCGCAAAAACGACTTAAGTTCCCGATAAAAAACAACAACTTACAGAATTGTATACAACCCATACCACTGGTCGGGTTTCGATTGTTTCCGCCTCGATACAACCTCAGGATCGCGCCGTCATCCTCTTGAGGTTCCTCTATGAAGTTCTCCTCGATTCTCTTGTTGTCCCTTGGCCTGGTCAGTGGCGCAGCCATGGCCGGTGGCACCACCGAAGCCGGTGTGGGCGGCGCATTGGGCGGGGTTTTAGGTTCGGTCGTAGGTCAGCAGTTGGGCGGTAACACCGGTTCGGCCATCGGTGCAGCCCTGGGCGGCGCAGGCGGCAGTGCGGTCGGCGCAGACAAGCGCAGCCGTGGCGAAGCGGCCATTGGCGGCGCATTGGGCGCGGCCGGCGGCAACGTGGTGGGCCGCAGTGTCGGCGGCAGCACCGGCAGCCTGATCGGCGCAGCAGCCGGCGGTGGCGCCGGTGGCGCGCTGGGCAACTACATGGGCAACAAGAGCGATGACGACGACCGTCGTTACCGCGGGCGCGACGACCGCCGTTATGACCGCGATGACCATCGCGGGCGCGGGCATGCTTATGGGCATCGCAAGAACAAGCATCACTATCGCCACCGCTAAGACTGGAAATACCTTCCGGAAAACGCAGCAAAATAGTGTGGGAGCTGGCTAGCCTGCGATGCAGTCGCCTCGGTGTATCAGCCAAATCGCGGCGATGCTATCGCAGGCAAGCCAGCTCCCACATAAGCGGCGTTAAGCCACCAAGCGCTGCAAGGCACCTCGCAGCGCTTCTGGAATCGACACCGGCTGGTTCGACGCCCGATCCACGAACACATGCACAAACCTCCCCGCAGCACAGGCGTCCTCTTCGCCAGCCTTGAACACCGCCAGCTCATACTGCACCGAACTGTTGCCCAACTTGCCCACCCGCAGGCCGATCTCGATGCGGTCCGGAAAGGCAATCGACGCGAAGTAATCGCACGCCGAACTCACCACAAAACCTACCACCTCGCCGTCATGAATATCCAATCCGCCCTCCTCGATCAGGTAGGTATTTACCGCCGTGTCGAAGAAGCTGTAATAGGTGACGTTATTCACATGGCCATACACATCGTTGTCATGCCAGCGCGTGATGATCGGCTGGAAGTGACGGTAGTCGGCGCGCTGCGGCATTGAGTCAGACATGGGCAAGTCTCGGGTCAGTGAATTTACAGGTCGTTCAAATGAGCTTCAGCCCATTCCCGCACTTCGGCGTAGGGATATTCCTCAAGCGCAGCGAAGCCTGGAATGCTCTTCGCCTTGAGCTTGGTAAACAACGGCACGCTGATCCCGCCCAGGAACCGCGTCAAGCGCTCCGCGCCCGGCAAGTGGCCGTTGTACTCATGATGCCTGTGGATAAATTCACCGCACAGCGCCTGGAAGTTTTTATCCACAAGCAGCGGCAAGCTCGGCGGCGCTGGCAAGTGTGCAACGTTACCGTGGCACACCGAACAATGCCCGCATTGCCGGGGCGCGTTTTCGTCGCCGAAATAGTGCGCCAGACGGTAACCCAGGCACTCCTCTGTAGCGAACAGATCCAGCATGGCGTGAATCCGCGCCACCTCTGTCACCTCGTGCTGCTTGAAGCCTGTGTATAACTCCGTGCTCAGCGCGTGTGGATCGAAGTCGGTATTCAGCAGGCCGTAAACCTCGGTCATCTGCTTGCTTTCCATCTCGATCAGGCCCTGTTCCTGGAAGTAATCCAGAGCCTTTACCACCCGATTGCGCTCGGCCTGATGCTGCTGATAAAGCGCATCGAAATCCACCGTCGCCCAGGTTTTTGCCCGTTTGCAGACCTGGATAATTGCCGCGACAAACTGCTGCCGCTCGCCGGAAAACCGCGCCAGCAGTGCTTCAGGCTCAATCAGGTACTTGAAGCGGTATTCGGCGTAAAACGCATAGCGCGGCGCGATCACGCCCTTGAGCTCAAGCTGCACCAGCAAGGTCTTCAGCGGCAGCTCGCGGATGTTGCTGTGGTCCGAAAGAGAGCGGAGTAGAAACTCCCACTGCCCTTCAGCACGGGCCGCCTGTATCTCCTCAAGGACGCGGCGAATGCCTTCCTGCTCCGGCGTGTCGCCGTACACAAAGTTCTCCAGGATATTGAGGCTGTCACGGTTAGCCAAGACCAGACAATCAGACGGCTGCCCATCACGTCCGGCACGACCGATTTCCTGGCTGTAATTCTCGATGGATTTGGGCAGGTCGAAGTGCACCACGTTGCGAATGTCGCTTTTGTCGATGCCCATGCCAAAGGCAATCGTGGCGACAATGCAATTGGACTGGCCGCCCATGAATCGCCGCTGAATGCCTTCACGCTTATCGTTGGGCAACCCTGCGTGGTAAGCCTCGGCCTGGATACCGTTGCGATTCAAATGCTCGGCAATCTGTTCGGCGGTTTTCTGCAGGGTGACGTAGACGATACTCGGCTGATTGGCCCGCTCTTTCATCCAGGCCACCAGGCGTCGACGCTTGTCCTGGCCGGCGACGGGCTCAACGAGCAGGTTGAGATTGGCGCGGTAAAAGCCCGTGGTGATCACATCGTCCGGCGCAATGGCGAACTTGGCCTGCATGTCGGCGATCACCTTGGGCGTGGCCGTAGCGGTCAACAGCAGCGCCTGGGGGATGCGGAACTGGCGTTGGTAGTCCGGCAGCTTCAGGTAATCCGGGCGAAAGTTGTGGCCCCATTCGGAAATACAGTGAGCCTCGTCCACCACCAGCAGCGAGATCGGCACGCTTTGCAGGAAATTGCGAAAGCGCTCGTTCTTCAAGCGCTCCACGGAAACCATCAGGATCTTCAGCTCTCCCGAACGCGCCCGGGCCATGACGTCATTGGCGTCATCCCGGCTCTGGGCCGAATCGATGCTGCCAGCGGAAATACCGTGGCGTTGCAAGAAACCCAACTGGTCCTGCATCAACGCCAGCAACGGCGACACCACCAGCGTCAGATGCGGCAGCAACACAGCGGAAAGTTGATAGCACAGGGACTTGCCGGAACCGGTGGGGAAAATCGCCGCCGCCGAACGGCCGGCCAGCACGGCGCTGATCGCCGCCTCCTGGCCCAAACGAAACTGTGGATAACCAAAGACCTGTTGGAGGGTGTTGTGCATAAGCTGTCACTCCATTGACCGCTGAACGAGCCCAAAACATAGACCAGCGCATTCAGCGAATCGAGAAAGGTCGCAAGTTAAAAAGAGTCAGGATGATACACAGCCTGGGCAATGGAGTAGGCACCAGTAGGAAACGTTCCAACCTCGCGCAGGACGCATCTCGAAACCCATTGCGCTACAATCAAGCTTCGCACCGAGAGGAAGCTGTCATGGCCGAACTGACGTTTGAGCAAAAGCAGGATCACTACGACAAGATCCGCCGATCCAACTACCTGGCCAGCCTGCGCCTGGAAGGGTTCGACACCCAGCCCGCCGACGTCGACAAGCCCCTGCCGACCCGGGAAGCCGTCCTCGCCAAGTACCGCAACACCCCACGCTGATGCTCGACAAATACGGCGTGGGCCAGGACCCATACTGCTACCCCGGTAGCAGCGTCCTGCGTAACCGCCTGGATTTGTTCGACGAAGAGCGCCTGCACCAGGCCGAGCGGGAACTGTCTGAAATTGCCGTAGGCAGCCTGCCACTGTTTCCCCCGCCCTACGACCTTGAACGCCTGCAACACATCCACCGCACCCTGTTCGGAGACATCTACGACTGGGCCGGCGAACTGCGTACGGTCAACATCCAGAAAGGCGACACCCTGTTCTGCACACCAGAGCGTATCCCGCCCGAAGCCGCAAAGATCATCCAGCACATGGCGCAGGCCAACTGGTTTGTCGGCGTTACCCAGGCCGAGTTGGTGACACAGATCGCCGAGGCTTATGGCGACCTCAACGTGATCCACCCGTTTCGCGAAGGGAACGGCCGGGCGCAGCGGATTCTGTTCGAGCAGATCATCGTGAATGCCGGGTTTTCAGTGAACTGGTGGCTGGTGAAGAACGCAGCGTGGATACCGGCGAACATCGATGCAGTGGCGTGTGATTACCGGGGGTTGGAGGCGATTTTTGAGCGGTGCATCAGCACCCCGCGCTAGCCCTGATCGTTAAAGCTGGTAACGATCTGTTTATTGCTCTCGCCCCGCACTCCCGCCAAGGTTCGCCCCGTCGTTGCAAATTCAGCGACCGGGTTTGGTCACTCGAAAACAGCACACATAAGTGCCATCACTTGTCTGGCGGACGTCTATCGTCTTCTCAGCGCAATGTTATGGCGGCTGTGTGTGGGACGTCCTCGGACGTGCCGGATTGCTGTTTCCGGTTGGCCAACCTGCGCACAGTCCGCCACCCATCGTTTGGCCACGGTGATGATGGTTACTTAACAGCAAACCGAGTACCTTCAAATGCAAACACCTGAAGCGATAAACCGCTACCTTCCACTTGGCACCAACTTCACCGATACCCACCCCCTGCTCATCGACACCGAAGCCGCCGCCGAAGATATCCAGTCCGCAGCCCACCAACGCATCCGCGCTGCAGCCGATCTGCTCGAAACCTTCTCCTGCCTGACCTTCGAACAGGCCGACCTCAAAGACATTTCCCACATCACCAACGCCTTGTACCTGCTCGTCCAAGACGGTTGCGACCTGCTGGGAGCCGCCCAAACCGGCATGATGCAACTCACCACCACCGACGCCGTAAAGCGAACGCCATCTGAGCAGTCGCAGAGCTAAAAATGTGGGAGCTGGCTTGCCCGCGATAGCAGAGTGTCAGACAACACTTCTACCACTGACACACCGCCATCGCGGGCAAGCCCGGCCTCCACTTTTGATTCAGTCGCCTGCGAAGTATCAATCCACTGCAAATCCAGGATAAGGCCGTAAGAAAACGCCGAGCGCCATGCCATATCCTTCCCAAACTGCTTGCCGCACCAGCCAATCCCTCTACAGAACTCACCGCAGCCTGACCGAAACTAGCGCTCCGTCATCTACTCGGCAAAAACCCCGTGAACCTCGAAAGGACTCAATACATCGGCCACTATGGCATCGCGTTCACCGTGATCCGATTTACCGTAACACCCCATAACAGACACAAACTCGCCACTCTGTGCCTGATTAGCGCGCAAGTCTCTGCTGACGCTCAAGCTAAAAGCGGAATCGGCCCTCAATGCTCTACGTCCTCAATGCACGTGTACTCAAATGAGTCATAGTCAGATGCTCTACTTACAAGCAGCGTGCTTTTTCGCCGCTTACCTGCTGCTGCACTACCAAATCACCGACGCCACAATCAGAACGCGATTTGCCCTCACCTTTCTAACGACGGGGCTAATCCTGACTTTCTGGCTACCCTACGTGGCCATCATTCTCAGCATTCAACTCCTCCCTATCGCCCTGTTCTTGATAGGCTTGGCACTGTTCATCACACGAAATAAATTTCGCCGGAAACGTAACCGCCCTCCTCACCCACTCCTGCGTACCCCCATCATGAACCTGGCCCCCCACTTCCCCGAAGACCCCGCCATGCAGCAACTCCTGCAACTGCTGCACGACGAAATCGGCTTGCCCAAACACAAAACCATCCGCCTCGAAACCTCAATCAACCTGGACTTGGGCTGCGACGGCACCGAGGCCAAGCAATTCATGGAGGCGCTGGAACAGGATTTCGCCGTCGACTTGAACGACTACGACGCTTATCGTTACTTCCAGCCTCCGGTCTTCGATGTGTTCCTGAAACGCCGAGCCAAAGGTCGCGGCGATAAAATCCCGCTGACCATCGGTATGCTCTACCTGGCTATCAAGACTGAGCGCTGGGACACCCAAACCCTGGAAAATCTCAGCTGAAGTGTGGGAGCCGGGCTTGCCCGCGATGAGGCCAGGACAGCCGACACACCTATAAGCCGATACACCGCAGCCCTCAAAAAAATAACAAGGACCTTACATGGACGTACTAATGGGCCTGCTGGCCGCCCTGCTCTGGGGCGGCACGGACTTCCTTGTGGGCCTCAATGCCCGAGCCGTCGGCGTAAAACGCGCGGTGTACTTCGGCCAGGCCTTGGGCTTCCTGATCATGACCCTGCTGCTGGTCATATTCCCGACCTTCCTCATCAAATCCCTCGCAGCGCCTTTGAGTGTGTGGCTCCTGGGCGCCGCAGCAGCCCTGCTGACCGTCTCAGGCGCCCTTGCGCTGTCCAAGGCCTTCTCGCTGGGCAAAGCGGCCATTGTCGCGCCGCTGGTGACGTCCTACGGTGTCGTGACTACTTTGCTGTCATGGGCCAGCGGCGAACACATCAGCCTGATCCAACTCGGCTGCATCGCCCTCTGCGTCATTGGCGTGATCCTGTCCAGCATTCACAAGGACAATGGCGTCCCTCACAACAGCTCCAGCCGCTCGATTGCCTACGCAATGCTCGCAGCGTTGCTCTACGGCACAAGCTTTTGGGTACAAGGCCGCTACACCCTGCCGACGCTTGGCCCGGTCACGATGCTTTGGCTTGGCTATCTGGTAGGCCTGTGCGTGCTGGTGTTGATGGTGCTCAAAATCAAAGACGGCCTGAAAATCCCGCCGCTGAAAAACTGCGCAACGCTGACCGGGGCGAGCTTGATGAACCTCGGCGGGTTCTCGGCATTCTCCTGGGGCGCCATGGCCGGCTCGGTTTCCGTGGTGACGGTGATCAGTACCTTATCGGGCGGGATCGCGGCGATTCTGGGGTTTGTGTTTTTCAAGGAGCGACTGTCAGCGGTACAAGTAACCGGGGTCGTATTGGTACTGGTCGGCGCTGTGGTTTTGCACCTCGTCGACTGACCCTTCACCCACAAAAAAGCCGCCCACAAGGGGCGGCTTTTTCACAACGGCCGAATCTTACAACTTCGGACCCGCAGCCTTGATCGCATCGCTCACTTCAAACTTCTTGAAGTTCTCGATGAACAGGCCCGCCAGCGCTTTCGCGGCTTCGTCGTAAGCAGCCTTGTCAGCCCAGGTGTTACGTGGGTTCAACAGGCCAGTCTCGACGCCCGGTACTGCCAACGGCACGTCCAGGTTGATGGTGTCCAGGTGCTCGGTTTCGGCACCGATCAACGCGCCGCTCTGGATCGCTGCAATCACGCCACGGGTGGTCGGGATGTTGAAGCGCTTGCCAACGCCGTAGCCGCCGCCGGTCCAGCCGGTGTTGACCAGGTAGACCTTGGAGCCGAAGCCGCGCACGCGCTTGATCAGCAGTTCTGCGTATTCACCGGCCGGGCGCGGGAAGAATGGCGCGCCGAAGCAGGTGGAGAAGGTCGACTTGATGCCGCCGCCCGAGCCCATTTCGGTCGAGCCCACCAGTGCGGTGTAGCCGGACAGGAAGTGGTAGGCCGCTTGTTCTTCGCTGAGGATCGACACGGGCGGCAGTACGCCGGTCAGGTCGCAGGTCAGGAAGATCACAGCGTTTGGCTCGCCACCGAGGTTTTTCTCGGAACGCTTGGCCACGTGCTCCAGCGGGTAGGCGGCGCGGCTGTTCTGGGTCAGGCTGACGTTGGTGTAGTCGGCGTGCTTGGCATCGTCGATCACCACGTTTTCGAGCACGGTGCCGTGCTTGATGGCTTTCCAGATAACCGGCTCGTTCTTCTCGGACAGGTCGATGCACTTGGCATAGCAACCGCCTTCGATGTTGAACACCACGCCCTCGCCCCAACCGTGTTCGTCGTCACCGATCAGGTAACGGCTTTCGTCGGCGGACAGGGTGGTTTTGCCGGTGCCCGACAGGCCGAAGAACAGGGTCACGTCGCCAGCTTCGCCGATGTTGGCGGCGCAGTGCATTGGCAGTACGTCGGAAGCCGGCAGCAGGAAGTTCTGCACCGAGAACATGGCTTTTTTCATTTCACCGGCGTAACGCATGCCGGCGATCAGGACTTTTTTCTGGGCGAAATTGAGGATCACGCAACCGTCGGAGTTGGTGCCGTCACGCTCTGGCACGCATTCGAAGTTGGCCACGTTGAGCACTTGCCACTCTTCACGACCGGCCGGGTTGTACTGGGCCGGGTTGATGAACAGGCAACGACCGAACAGGTTCTGCCAGGCAGTCTGGGTGGTCATTTTCACGGCCAGGTAGTGGTCTTCTGCGGCCCCTACGTGAACGTGGGAAACGAAATGCTCTTGCGCGTTGTTGAATGCCTCGACGCGAGCCCATAGGGCATCGAACTTGTCGGCCGGGAACTTGCGGTTGATCGGGCCCCAGGCAATGGCAGCCTGGGTGGAAGGCTCTTCAACGATGAAGCGGTCGACTGGCGAACGGCCGGTACGATGACCGGTTTCTACGACCAGCGCTCCAGTATCGGCAAGCACGCCTTCACCGCGCTGCAGGGCTTCTTTGACCAGATCGTCAACACTCAGGTCAGTGTATACGGCGTTATTGGCTTGCGTCATGAGGTTCCCCGTCGGCCTATGGCCGAGTGCTCCAAACGTTTTGTAGTAGAAAGTTGCGCACTACTACCGCGAAAAAAGTGGGCCGGATTATGCCAGAAAAGCCCAAAAAGAGTAGGGCCCTCCGGTCAGAACGGCGGAAATCCGGCGTTTGTCAGGTGATTTACCTGTGCTTAAACGTTTTAGTGGCGGGTGCCTGAAGGGGTGTCTACGCCTGCGCCGGCGAATAATTGAGCAATATCGGCGGCGTCGAACAGGTAGCGCTGGTTGCAGAACTGGCAGTCGATCTCGATGTTGCCACCGTGTTCCACCACCAGGTCCTGCGCATCTTCCAGGCCCAGGCTGACGAGGGCAGTGGCCGAGCGCTCGCGGGAGCAGCTGCAATGGAAGCGCAGGGATTGCACGTCGAACAGGCGCACGGCCTCTTCGTGGTAAAGGCGGTGCAGGATGGTTTCGTTGTCCAGGCCCAACAGCTCTTCGGCTTTCAAGGTGCCGGCCAGGGCGGTGATGTGTGCCCAGCTGTCGGCGCGGTCTTCTTCATCCTTGATGCGGTCGGCCGGCAGTTGTTGCAGCAGCAGGCCACGGGCGCGATGGCCATCGGCGTTGAGCCAGAAGCGGGTGCCCACTTGCTGGGACATCACGAAATAGTTGGTGAAGCAGTCGGATAGGGTTTCGCCGTCGAGGTCGACGATGCCCTGGTAACGCTGGCCTACGGTCGGGTCGACGGTCAACGCCAGCACGCCGTCCGGCATCAGGTCGGCCAGGGTCGCGTCAGGGGCAATGCGGTCGGCGTCGTAACGGGCCAGGCCACGGATTTCGCGCTCGCTGGAGCACTCGATCATCAGCAGCGGGATCGGGCCTTCGGAGCGCGCTTGCAGGATCAGCAGGCCATCGAACTTCAGGGTGCCCACCAGCAGCGAGGCAGCCGCCATCAGCTCGCCGAGCAATTGCGCGACCGGCTCCGGATAGGGGTGCTTGGCAAGGACTTCGGCATAGCTGCGCTCCAGCGCGACCAGTTCGCCGCGGGCGTCGCTGTCGTCGAAGATGAAGCGTTGGGTGAAGTCGGTATCCGGTAGATCAGTCATAGGTCTGGGTATCTGAATTGATGACAAAAAGATGACAACGTTTATAGAATTACACGCTTTAGCACCATTTTGGTGCGGCCTTCTACGGGAAAACGAAGCGCTTTTAAAGCAAAGAGGAAACAGTTTATGAACAATCCGGGTTTGTTCCAAGCCAAGTGGAACCTCGGGCGATTGGCCCTGTGCAATTTACTCGCTCTGGGGCTGTTGTGTTTCTGGCTCTGGCCAGCGGGCCAAGCGCTGTGCGTGGTTTTCGACGAGTGGCTGTTTCATCTGCTCAACGACCCCTTGGCGAGCAGCCCGACGTGGCTGCATGTGTGGGCGGTGGCCAGTTTGCGGCCGTTTGACGCGGTGGTCGGGGTGATTCTGCTGACGCTGCTGATCCGCGGCGATTGGGTGTTCAAGGCGATCGAAGTACGCCAGGCGTTTTTCGGGTTCCTGGGTACTCTGCTGCTGTTGCTGTTTATCCGCATGCTGTTTTCCAAGCTGGCGGCGCAGATGGGCTGGCAACACCATAGCCCGTCGATGGTGATCAGCGGGGCGATCCAGATGAGTGACTATTTCCCCGGCCTTGAAAAAACCTGGGAACTGAAGGACCGCTCCAGCCAGAGTTTCCCGGGGGATCATGCGTCAGTGTTGTTGATCTGGGGGATGTTCATGACCGTGTTTGCCAAGCGAATCGGGCAGGTCCTTGTGATCTGGGGGCTGGCATTGCTGTTCATGATGCCGCGGCTGGTAGCCGGCGCGCATTGGGGGCAAGACGATTACATCGGGGGCGTGTTGCTGGCGCTGTTGGCGTTGGGTTGGGGTTACTACACGCCGTTTGCGGCGAGGGTTTCGGGGTTTCTGTTGCGGGTGACGAGCCCCGTGTTCGAGTGGTTTCAGCGGGTGCCGCTGGTTAATCGCTTGAGCGTCATTCGCAGCGCTTGACGGGATGTGGCAGGAGCCGGCCCGGCTCCTGCGGTTCGCCCGTTAATCATCATTGCCACTGCCGCGAAACTTGAACAGGTCACGTCGTTGTTTCTTGCTGGGCTTGCCATCGGTGGTCATGCCCAGGGAGCCCGCCTTGCGCATCGCCGCCGCGTTTTCGCGCTTGGCGATGCTGGCTTCGGTTTCGGTATACAACGCCTGCGCCTCGGGAGCGCCCCTGCGCACAATCGAGAGTGCCTGGACCACGACGGTTCGCTCATCAAAACCGACACGAATCTGGAATTCGTCGCCAATGCGCGGCTCCTTGCCCGGCTTGCAACGCTCGCCGCGCCAATGCACCTTGCCACTTTCGATAGCCGCCTTGGCCAGGGCCCGCGTCTTGAAGAAGCGCGCCGCCCACAGCCACTTGTCCAAACGGACTTTTTCTTCCTCTTCCTGCTTCTGAGCCACTTGAATTCCTCGCTCTGAAAAATGTCGCAACTTTACCGTTGAAAGCCTTCAACGCATAAACCCTTGAGCTCACCTAAGATACGCCAGGTAGCATCCTGTTTTCGCGAGGTTAACGTGTGACCGACTTTCCCCTTTCACTCACCTCGCCCAAACAAGGCTGTGCGGGTTGCCAGCAAAGTGAACCGCTGGGCTTTGAGTTTGCCTTTGCGTATCAGCCTATCGTGGACCTGCGCGACCAGTCGGTCTTTGCCCATGAAGCCCTGGTGCGCGGCGTCAATGGCGAGGGCGCGCTGTCGGTGCTGGATCAGGTCAACGACAGCAATCGCTACCGTTTCGACCAGCAATGCCGCACCAAGGCGATCGCCACCGCCGCGACACTCAACATGCAGACGCACCTTTCAATCAACTTCATGCCCAATGCGGTTTATCGACCAGAGCTGTGCATCCGAAGCACCCTGGAGGCGGCCCGCGCGCATAATTTTCCGTTGGATCGCCTGATTTTCGAGACACTGGAAAGCGAGCACGTAGATAACTATCGCCATTTGACGAATATTCTGCGTGAATACCGCGAATTCGGCTTCAAGACCGCCATCGACGATTTCGGGGCGGGCTATTCGGGGCTGAATCTGCTGGCCGATTTCCAACCTGACTTGATCAAACTCGACATGGCGCTGATCCGCGATGTCGACCGTGATCGTGTCCGTCAGGTGATCGTCCGGGGGATTGTCACAATCTGTGAGCAGTTGGGCGTTACTGTCATCGCCGAAGGCATCGAAAGTGCTGGCGAACGAGACTTTCTCGCCGACTGTGGAATATTTCTGATGCAGGGCTACTGGTTCGCCAAGCCTGCATTCAAAGCCCTGGCCAAGGTATCACCCGACGCCTGGGCGAATTAATTGTTGGTTATTCATATTGAAGACATTTGACCATTTGACCGTTGTGGGTCTGCGTGAGTGGGTGGCACTTCCCGACCTGGGAGTGGCGGGCCTGCGCGCGAAGATCGACACCGGCGCCAGTACCTCAAGCCTGCATGCCACCGAGATCGAGCCGTTTGAGCGCGACGGTGAAAAGTGGGTGCGCTTCACCGCGCACCTGGGCAGCGTGGTGCAACTGCGTCACCGGCGCTGTGAAGCGCCGCTGGTGGCGATGAAAACCATTAAAAGCTCCAACGGCCAGGCCCAGGTGCGGTATGTGATCAGCACCACCCTGGCCCTGGGCGATCGGGTGTGGCGTGTGGAATTCACCCTCGCCTGCCGCAAAGCCATGCGTTACCGCCTGTTGCTGGGTTCCAAGGCTCTGATTGACGGCCAGCTGGTGGTCAACCCCGGCCTCAAATACGTTCAAGACAAGCCGGTGTTCCCGGTCTCTACTACCTCTGCCACAGGTGTTGCATGAAGATCGCTGTGCTGTCGCGTAACCCGCGTCTGTATTCCACCCGTCGGCTGGTTGAGGCTGGCACCGAACGTGGCCATGAGATGGTGGTGATCGATACGTTGCGCGCCTATATGAACATTGCCAGTCATAAGCCGCAGATCCACTACCGGGGCAAACCGCTGGAAGGCTTCGATGCGGTGATCCCGCGTATCGGCGCTTCGGTGACGTTCTATGGCTGCGCAGTGTTGCGCCAGTTTGAAATGATGGGCGTTTTCCCCCTGAATGAGTCGGTGGCCATTGCCCGTTCGCGGGACAAGCTGCGCTCGTTGCAACTGCTGTCGCGCCGGGGTATTGGTTTGCCGGTGACCGGCTTCGCCCACTCTCCGGACGACATTCCCGACCTGATCGAAATGGTCAACGGCGCACCGCTGGTGATCAAGGTGCTGGAAGGCACCCAGGGCATCGGCGTGGTGCTGTGTGAAACCGCGACAGCGGCCGAGTCGGTGATCGAGGCGTTCATGGGCCTCAAGCAGAACATCATGGTGCAGGAGTACATCAAGGAAGCCGGCGGTGCGGATATCCGCTGCTTCGTGGTGGGCGACAAGGTGATCGCCGCGATGAAGCGCCAGGCCAAGCCGGGAGAGTTTCGTTCCAACCTGCACCGTGGCGGTAGCGCCAGCCTGATCAAGATCACTCCGGAAGAACGCATGACGGCCCTGCGGGCAGCCAAGGTCATGGGGTTGAGTGTGGCGGGTGTGGATATCCTGCGTTCCAACCACGGGCCGCTGGTGATGGAGGTGAACTCGTCACCGGGCCTGGAAGGGATTGAGACCACCACCGGCAAGGATGTGGCGGGGATCATCATTCAGCATCTGGAGAAGAATGGTGGGCCGAATATGACGCGCACCAAAGGCAAGGGTTAAGCCCCCTGTAGGAGCTGGCTTGCCTGCGATACAGGCACCTCGGTTTTTCTGGCGAACCGTGGTGATGCCATCGCGGGCAAGCCCGGCTCCCACACAAGCCCGCCCCCACATATGCTTTTCGTTGCTGGCTAGACCGCGTCTCTAGGCAACATCAGCCCCAGCGGCAAACGCACTCGTGCCTCCAGTCCGCCGTCCGGCCGGTTGCGCAACTCAACATTGCCGCCATGCATGGAAGCAATCCGCCGCACAATCGCCAGCCCCAGGCCGGTGCCCTTGCCACCCCGGGCACGGTCGCCACGGGTGAACGGGTTGAAGATGCCCTCCAGTTCCGCCGGATCGATACCGGCGCCACGGTCCATCACACTCAGCACCACGTAAGGCGCGCTGGTATCCCCGGAAACATACGCCGCCACTTCCACATCGGAGCCGGCGTGATGCAGGGCGTTACCAATCAGGTTGTTCAGCAACCGCTTCATCGATACCCGGCGCAACGCAAACGGCTGGATCGGCTCCAAACGCATGCGAACCTGCTCGCCGTTCTGGTTGTAGGGCGCCACCACCTCACGGACCAGGTCCGTCAGGTCGACCTCTTCCACCACCTCGTCCCGACCGTCACGGATAAACGCCAGGAACTGGTCGAGAATCGCGTCCATGTCTTCGATATCGCGAACCATGTCGTCGGTCAGGTCGGTGTGGTTGCCCATCAATTCCAGAGACAGCCGCAAGCGCGTCAGCGGCGTGCGCAGGTCATGGGACACCCCCGCCAGCATCAGCTCGCGCTCGCGCCCCGCCTGTTCGACATCCTCGGCCATCTGGTTGAAGGCGCTGTACACCTCGGTCATTTCACTCGGCGTGTCGCTGATAGGTAGCCGCACACTCCGGCCCTGACCCAGCTGACGTGCAGCAAATACGAGGCGTTTGAGTGGTTGGTTGAGCTGGCGCACGAAGATCCAGGCGGACGCCGTTGAAAGCAGACCAATCGCCAGGAACCAGCCCAGCACGTTCCAGATCTTCTGCCCCCGCAAGGGATGCGGATACAGCGGCACCTTCAGCCAGTCCTCGCCCAGGCTCGGCGCCCGCACCCACAGCGCTGGCGACACATGCATGCGCAGCCGCACCTCGGTGTCTTCACCCAGTTCGGCCTGCATCTGGCGCTGATAGATTTCGCTGTAGGGCCAATGTTGCTCACCCTCGGGCACGCCTGCGCCCGCAACCCGAACCAGGGTGGCGGCCTTGGCGATCTTCTCGCGGTTCTCGGGGTCTGCGGCCCAATAGGCGCGCAAGGTCAAGGCGACACCGTGGCTGTACTGCCGGTCCACCAGCACGTCTTCGTTCATCAACAGATAAACCAGTGTCAGGGCCTTGGAAAACAGTACGACGATGAGCACCAGCCAAAGGGTGCGTGAGAAGAAACTCTGCGGGAACCACAACGGGGTTTTCATAAAAAACAGCTAGACACCTGGCAGGAGCGAGCGAGGCTCGCAGAATTGCAAACGCCGGGCAACCGGCTGACTCTTATCGAATCATCACCGGCAGGCCCGCTTCTGCAAATCATTGGTCACTTGGTTGCAGTGCCATCCGGCACAAACACGTAACCCACGCCCCACACCGTCTGGATATAACGCGGCTTGGATGGATCAGGCTCGATCATCCGGCGCAGACGGGAAATCTGCACGTCGATGGAGCGCTCCAGGGCGTCCCACTCGCGGCCACGGGCCAGGTTCATCAGCTTGTCGCGGGTCAGCGGCTGGCGGGCGTTCATCACCAGTGCCTTGAGCACGGCGAATTCGCCGGTGGTCAGCATGTGCACTTCATCGCCACGCTTGAGCTCACGGGTGGCCAGCGACAGCTCGTAGTCACCGAAGGTCACGCTTTCGTCTTCGCTGCCGGGTGCGCCCGGTACCGGGGCGGCCTGGCGACGCAGTACGGCCTTGACCCGCGCCATCAGTTCATCCGGGTTGAACGGCTTGGCCAGGTAATCGTCGGCGCCCAGTTCCAGGCCCTTGATGCGGCTCAGCTCATCGCCCTTGGCGGTCAGCATGATGATCGGGATCTGATTGTTGGCGCCGCGCAGGCGTTTGCAGGCGGTCAGGCCGTCTTCGCCGGGCAGCATCAGGTCCAGCACCACCAGGTTGAAGACTTCACGTCCCAACAGGCGGTCCATCTGTTCGGTGTTTGGCACCGCGCGGGCACGATAGCCCTTGGAGTTGAAGAAGCGCTCCAGCAGGCTGCTCAGCCCCGGATCGTCATCAACGATGAGAATTTTTTCGCCTTCAGCAGTTTGTGCAGTGCTGCTCATTAGATGCTCCTCTTATCTCGGCGCGCATTATGGCGTAGCTGCCGTTATACGCACCGTGTGCATTGTTAGCAGATTTTTCCTCTACCGCCAGCGAACCCGCGCCTTACAACCTTGGCCGCAATCCCCCCAAGGGCGGATCGCCGGTTATAATGCGGCGCCTTTGTGCAGGGCAACGTCCGTTCGTTACCGTTTACTGCCAGGGGATTTTTTCACCCGCTTGTAGTGATTTTTTCGATTTCGAGGGTCAATAGGCTGCCTCTTGACCCAGGCAGCGGCGCCAGTCGGGCCGCTCAACCAGCCTCGCACGCCTTGTTTTCCGGGCCTGCGAGCCTGCTTTCAGAATTTCAGGTGGTTTTATGGACAGCATCAACAGCCGCATCGCCGAGGAACTCGGTGTACGCCCACAACAGGTCGAAGCGGCCGTCGCTCTACTGGATGAAGGCTCCACGGTGCCCTTCATCGCCCGTTACCGTAAAGAAGTCACCGGCAGCCTCGATGATATCCAGTTGCGGCATCTGGAAGAGCGCCTGCGCTACCTGCGAGAACTCGACGAACGGCGCATCAGCATCCTCGCCAGCATCGAAGAGCAAGGCAAGCTGACCCCGCAACTGGAACGCGACATCAAGCTCGCCGACACCAAGACCCGCCTCGAAGACTTGTACCTGCCGTACAAGCAGAAGCGCCGCACCAAGGGCCAGATCGCCCTGGAAGCCGGCCTCGGCGAGCTGGCCGACGGCCTGTTCAACGACCCGTCCCTGGCTCCGGAAAGCGAAGCCGCGCGCTTTGTCGATGCCGAAAAAGGCGTCGCCGATGTCAAGGCAGCCCTCGAAGGCGCCAAGTACATCCTCATGGAGCGCTTCGCCGAAGACGCCAACCTGCTGGAAAAACTGCGCAACTACCTGAAACAGGAAGCCACCCTCAGTGCCCGCGTGATCGCCGGCAAGGAAGAGGAAGGCGCCAAGTTCCGCGATTACTTCGAACACGACGAGCCGCTGAAAAGCATGCCGTCCCACCGCGCACTCGCGATTTTCCGCGGTCGCAACGAAGGCATCCTGAGCTCCGCGCTGAAAGTCGGCGACGAGCTGCCGGGCACCATGCACCCGTGCGAAGGCATGATCGGTCAACAATTCGGCATCCAGAATCAGAATCGTCCTGCGGACAAGTGGCTCAGTGAAGTCGTGCGCTGGACCTGGAAGGTCAAGCTCTACACGCACTTGGAAACCGACCTGCTGGGCGAACTGCGCGACGGCGCCGAAACCGAAGCCATCAGCGTATTCGCCCACAACCTGCATGACCTGCTGCTGGCCGCACCCGCCGGCCCGCGCGCAACCCTGGGCCTCGACCCGGGCCTGCGTACCGGTTGCAAGGTTGCCGTGGTCGACGCCACCGGCAAGCTGCTCGACCACGCCACGGTTTACCCCCACGTGCCGCACAACAAGTGGGACCAGACCATCGCGATCCTGGCCGCCCTGTGCGCCAAGCACTCGGTGGACCTGATCGCCATCGGCAACGGCACCGCCAGCCGTGAAACCGACAAGCTGGCCGCCGAGCTGATCAAAAAATACCCAGGCATGCAGATGACCAAAGTGATGGTCTCCGAGGCCGGCGCTTCGGTGTACTCCGCGTCCGAGCTGGCCTCCAAGGAATTCCCGGACCTCGACGTGTCGATCCGTGGCGCCGTGTCCATTGCTCGCCGCCTGCAGGATCCATTGGCCGAACTGGTGAAGATCGATCCGAAATCCATCGGCGTCGGCCAGTACCAGCACGACGTGTCGCAGCTGAAACTGGCTCGCGGCCTGGACGCAGTGGTTGAAGACTGCGTGAACGCCGTCGGCGTGGACGTGAACACCGCCTCCGTTGCGCTGCTGGCGCGTATCTCCGGGCTCAACGCCACCCTGGCGCAGAACATCGTGACGCACCGCGACGAAAACGGCGCGTTCAAGACCCGCGCAGCGCTGAAAAAAGTCGCACGTCTTGGCGAAAAAACCTTCGAACAGGCCGCCGGTTTCCTGCGCGTCATGAATGGCGACAACCCGCTGGACTCCTCGGCCGTCCACCCGGAAGCCTACCCGCTGGTACAACGCATTGCCGCTGAAACCGACCGCGACATCCGCTCGCTGATCGGCGACGCCGCGTTCCTCAAGCGCCTGGACCCGAAAAAGTACACCGACGAAACCTTCGGCGTGCCAACCATCACCGACATCCTGCAAGAGCTGGAGAAACCTGGCCGCGACCCGCGTCCCGAGTTCAAGACCGCCGAGTTCCAGGAAGGCGTCGAAGACCTCAAGGACCTGCAACTGGGGATGATCCTCGAGGGCGTGGTCACCAACGTGACCAACTTCGGCGCGTTTGTGGATATCGGCGTGCATCAGGACGGTTTGGTCCACATCTCTGCACTTTCGGAGAAGTTCATCAAGGACCCTCGCGAAGCGGTAAAAGCCGGGGACGTGGTCAAGGTGAAAGTCATGGAAGTCGACATCCCGCGCAAACGCGTCGGCCTGTCGATGCGCATGAGCGACACCCCCGGCGAGAAAATCGACGGTGCCCGCGGCGCACGCCCAGGCTCGGCGCCACGCCAGTCCCAAGGCAGCGCACCCCGCAAGGAAACCACTGCGCCAGCCCCGGCCAATAACGCCATGGCTTCGCTGTTCGCCAACGCCAAACAACTGAAGAAACGTTAATGGAACTGCCAGCCGGCTTGACCCACAGTGCTTTCAGCGAACTCATTGGCTGCCGCCTGCAACGCCTGGAAACCGGCGTTGCCGAGGTGGCCATGACCCTGGAACCGCAACTGCGCAACCGCGCTGGCAAGCTCCATGGCGGGGCGATCTTCAGCCTGGTGGACATTGCCATGGGGCTGGCGTGTTCCAGCTCCCATGGTTTCGACCAGCAGAGCGCGACCATCGAATGCAAAATCAACTACATCCGCGCCGTTTCCGACGGTGATGTGCTGTGCACCGCCCGGGTCATCCACCCGGGCCGGCGCACGCTGGTGGTCGAGGCTGACGTGTACCAGGACGAAAAACTGGTCGCAAAAGCACAAGGCACCTTCGCTGTCCTATAGCTCCCTGTCATCGATTTGAGTTAATTTCGGCGCTGCGAAAGTTGCGCCGAACTTTTCTTCGTGCGCGATAGCCAGATTCAAGGATGAAGCGGCACTTTCCGAGTGGGTCAATCCGGCTCGAAAACCAGGCGATAACGCCAGTTTCCACTTCACCCTTGTAGACCGTCCTGCCCACCCCCATATTGGGGCGACTGACGCGTGAAGGAATCCAACTTGAGCGAACTTCTCAACCGCCGCCTGGCATTGCTCGGCAAGCACGAACACCTCTCTTTGCTCGAGCAGTGCCTGCACGGCATCGAGCGCGAATGCCTGCGCGTCACCGGTGAGGGTCGGCTGGCACAAACGCCGCATCCCGAGGCCCTGGGCGCTGCACTGACCCACGAACAGATCACCACCGACTATTCCGAGTCGCTGCTGGAATTCATCACGCCGGCCCTGCCCAACCCGGCCGACACCCTGAGCAGCCTCGACAAGATCCACCGCTTTGCCTACAGCAAGCTCGGCAACGAGTACCTGTGGAGTCCATCGATGCCGTGCCCGTTGCCGGCCGAGGAAGATATTCCGATTGCCTACTACGGCACCTCCAATATCGGACAGCTCAAGTACGTGTATCGCAAGGGCCTGGCCCTGCGTTACGGCAAGACCATGCAGTGCATCGCCGGGATCCACTACAACTTTTCCCTGCCGGAAGACCTCTGGCCGCTGCTCAAGGAAGCCGAAGGCTTTGTGGGCACCGACCGGGACTACCAGTCCACGGCCTATATCGCGCTGATCCGTAACTTCCGCCGCTACAGCTGGCTGCTGATGTACCTGTTCGGCGCCTCGCCGGCCCTGGACGCCGGCTTCCTGCGCGGTCGCTCGCACCAGCTCGAAGTGCTGGATGCCGACACCCTGTACCTGCCGTACGCCACCAGCCTGCGCATGAGCGACCTGGGTTACCAGAGCAACGCCCAGGCCGGCCTGACGCCGTGCTACAACGACCTGGCGAGCTACACCGACAGCCTGCGCGAAGCGGTGGCAACGCCCTACGCTCCGTACGTCGAAGTCGGCACCCATAAGGACGGTGAGTGGGTACAGCTCAACACCAACATCCTGCAGATCGAAAACGAGTACTACTCCAACATCCGCCCCAAGCGCGTGACCTACACCGGCGAACGGCCGATCCAGGCGCTGATGGCCCGTGGTATTCAGTACATCGAAGTGCGCTGCCTGGACATCAACCCGTTCCTGCCAATGGGCATCGACTTGCAGGAGTCGCGCTTCCTCGACGCGTTCCTGCTGTATTGCGCGCTCAACGACAGCCCGCTGTTCGCCGACAACGAGTGCGGCAACGCCACTTCCAACTTCCTCAGTGTGGTCAAGGAAGGTCGCCGTCCGGGCCTGCAATTGCGGCGCCGTGGCGAATCCGTGGACATGAAGGAATGGGCCGCCGAGTTGCTGGAGCAGATCGCTCCGTTGGCAGCCTTGCTGGACCAGAGCCAGGGCATCAATGAACACAGCCAGGCGCTGGACGCCCAGCTGGCGAAGGTCAAGGATTCGTCCCTGACCCCGTCGGCCCAGGTGTTGGCGGCCATGAGCGAGCGTAAAGAGAGCTTTGCGCAGTTCTCGCTGCATCAGAGCCAGGTGCATGCGGAGCACTTCCGCAGCGAGCCGTTGAAGGCTGAGGAACAGGCACGCTTTGAGGAACTGGCGCGTAATTCGCTGGCGCAGCAGGCGGAGCTGGAGCAGAACGAAGTGGGCGACTTTGACGTGTTTGTCGGCTCGTACCAGGCGAGCATCCTCGCCATCAGCAACTGACACGCCCCTGTAGGAACCGGCTTGCCGGCGATGGCGACCTCAAGAACGCCATCGCCGGCAAGCTGGCTCCTACACTGTTTATGCATCGACGCAGCGACCGCGTTTCCCCTCATAAGCTAATTCGAAAATGTTATTTATTTTCGGATTCTTAGATCATTTAGTCTTCTCATACGCCGACCTCCGGCCGCCTGATGAGGACTCCTCCCTTGAAACTGCATTTTCCCCTTCGCCTCCTGGCGGCCTTGTCCCTGGCCGGTGCCAGCCTGTTTGCCCAGGCCGCCGACGTGACCATCGCTTACCAGACCACCGTTGACCCGGCGAAAGTCGCCCAGGCCGACGGCGCCTATGAAAAAGCCACCAACGCCAAGATCGACTGGCGCAAATTCGACAACGGTGCCGACATCATCGCCGCCATCGCTTCCGGCGACGTGCAGATCGGCTACCTCGGTTCCAGCCCGCTGACCGCTGCGGTTACCCGCAAGGTCCCGGTGGAAACCTTCCTGATCGCGACCCAGATCGGCGGTGCCGAAGCCCTGGTGGCGCGCAACGGCTCCGGGATCAACAGCCCGCAGGACCTGATCGGCAAGAAAGTCGCCGTGCCGTTTGTTTCCACCGGCCACTACAGCCTGCTGGCCGCGTTGAAGCACTGGAACATCGACCCTTCGAAAGTGACCATCCTCAACCTCGCCCCGCCGGCCATCATCGCCGCCTGGAAGCGTGGTGATATCGACGCCACCTACGTGTGGGACCCGGCCCTGGGCGTCGCCAAGGAAAACGGCAAGGTGTTGATCACCTCCGGCGAACTGGCCAAGTTCGGCGCGCCGACCTTCGATGCCTGGATCGTGCGTAAGGATTTCGCCGAGAAGCACCCGGAAATCGTCACGGCTTTTGCCAAGGTCACCCTGGATGCTTACGCCGCTTACCGCAAAGACCCACAAGCCTGGCTGGCTGACAAAGGCAACGTCGACAAACTGGTGAAGCTCTCCGGGGCCAAGGCCAGCGACATTCCGCTGCTGCTGCAAGGCAACGTCTACCCGCTGGCGGCTGACCAGGTCACCCTGCTCGGCGCACCGACCACCAAGGCCGTCACCGACACCGCCGCGTTCCTCAAGGAACAAGGCAAGGTCGACGCCGTACTGCCGGACTACGCCCCGTACGTCAGCCCGAAGTTCATCACCAACTGATACCAGGAGTTAACCGCGATGGCCTTGCTACAACTGGAGCGCATCAGCGCACAGTACCCAGGCAGCCCGGAGCCAGTACTGGCAGATATTTCCCTGAGCCTTGGGCCCCAGCAATTGCTGGTGGCCCTCGGCCCTTCCGGCAGTGGCAAGACTTCGCTGTTGAACCTGATTGCCGGTTTTGTCGAACCCAGTGCCGGGCGCATCACCCTTGACGGTGTGCCGGTAAAAGGCCCCAGCGCCGAGCGTGGCGTGGTGTTCCAGGACGACGCCCTGCTGCCCTGGCAGGACGTGCTGGCCAACGTCGGCTTCGGCCTGGAGCTGGCGGGCGTGCCCAAGGCCCAGCGCGAAATCCGCGCCCGGGAAATGCTTGCCCTGGTGGACCTCGCCGGTTTCGACAGCCGTCGTATCTGGCAACTCTCCGGTGGCCAGAAGCAACGTGTCGGCCTGGCCCGCGCATTGGCCGCCGACCCACGCGTATTGCTGATGGACGAACCCTTCGGCGCCCTCGATGCCTTCACCCGCGAGCAGATGCAGGAGCTGTTGCTGCAAGTCTGGCGGCGTACGGCCAAACCCGTATTCCTGATTACCCACGACATCGAAGAAGCGGTGTTCCTCGCCACGGACCTGATCCTGCTGGCGCCCAACCCCGGGCAGATCGTCGAGCGCCTGAGCCTGGATTTCGGCCAGCGCTATGCCGCCGGTGAGTCGGCACGGGCGATCAAATCCGACCCGCGCTTTATCGAAACCCGCGAACACGTGCTGGGCAAGGTGTTCTCCCAACGGCAGGTGTCCGCATGAGCAGTTACGAATTACCGGCCACGGCCGCCAAACCGGTGACCAAACCCGTGGTCCCTGTACGCCGCAGCCTGAGCACCCGCTGGATCAGCGTGCTGACCCTGGTGACGCTGGTTGCCATCTGGTGGGCCGTGACCGCCAGCGGGCTGATCGAACCGCTGTTCCTGCCACCGCCTTCTGCCGTGCTGCAAAAAGGCTGGCTGCTGGCAACTACCGGCTACATGGACTCCACCCTGTGGCAGCACTTGGGCGCGAGCCTCAAGCGCATCGGCCTGGGCCTCGGTTTTGCCGTGCTGACCGCCGTGCCGGTGGGCATTGCCATCGGCTCCAATCGCGTCGCCCGAGGCATTCTGGACCCGCTGATCGAGTTCTACCGGCCGATTCCACCCTTGGCTTACCTGCCGCTGATCGTGATCTGGTGCGGCATCGGCGAGCTGTCCAAGGTGCTGCTGATCTACCTGGCGATTTTTGCGCCGATCGCCATCGCTACCGCCACCGGCGTGCGCACGGTCGACCCGGCCAAATTGCGCGCCGCGCAGTCGTTGGGCGCCACCCGGGCCCAGTTGATTCGCCATGTGATCCTGCCGAGCGCACTGCCCGACATCCTCACCGGCGTGCGGATTGGCCTCGGTGTGGGTTGGTCGACGTTGGTCGCCGCCGAGCTGATCGCCGCCACCAGCGGCCTGGGCTTCATGGTGCAATCCGCCGCGCAGTTCCTGGTCACCGATGTGGTGGTGCTGGGGATTCTGGTGATCGCACTGATCGCCTTCGCCATGGAAATGGGCTTGCGTGCCCTGCAGCGCAAACTGGTGCCTTGGCATGGCCAGGCACACTAAGCACATCTTCGACGAGAACCCCATGAGCAGCCTGACCGTAACGCCTCTCAGCACCGCCCTTGGCGCCCAGATCAGTGGCGTCGACATCACCCAACCGCTGACCCTCGAACACCGCGACGCCATCGAACAGGCGCTGCTCAAGCATTCGGTGCTGTTCTTCCGCAACCAGCCAATCGACCCGCAGCAACAGGCGCGGTTCGCGGCACATTTCGGCGACCTGCACATTCACCCGATCTACCCCAACGTGCCGGAACAGCCTGAAGTGCTGATCCTCGACACCGCCGTGACCGACGTGCGCGACAACGCCATCTGGCACACCGACGTGACCTTCCTGCCCACCCCGGCCCTCGGCGCAGTACTCAGCGCCAAGCTGCTGCCGGAGTTCGGCGGCGACACATTGTGGGCCAGTGGGATTGCCGCGTATGAGGCGTTGTCCGAGCCGTTCAAAAAACTGCTGGACGGCTTGACCGCGACCCACGATTTCACGCGCTCCTTCCCGCTGGAACGCTACGGCAACACGCCGCAAGACCTGGCGCGCTGGGAAGAAGCCCGGCGCAAGAACCCGCCACTGTCCCATCCGGTGATTCGTACGCACCCGGTGAGCGGGCGCAAATCGCTGTTCGTCAGTGAGGGGTTCACCAGCAAGATCAACGAACTGGAGCCGGCGGAAAGCGAAGCGGTGCTGAAGCTGTTGTTTGCCCATGCCACCCGGCCGGAGTTCACCATTCGCTGGCGCTGGCAGGAAAATGACGTGGCGTTTTGGGATAACCGCGTGACCCAGCACTACGCCGTGGATGACTACCGGCCGCAACGGCGGGTGATGCATCGGGCGACGATTCTTGGAGATGTGCCGTTTTAACAGGCACACCACGCATCAAATGTGGGAGCGGGCTTGCTCGCGAATGCGGTGGATCAGTAATAAATTCGGTGACTGACACCCCGCATTCGCGAGCAAGCCCGCTCCCACATTGGGTTGGTGTTGATGCAGAAATCGAGCTCTGCCGCTTATTCCGCCGTAGACGGCTTCTCCCACAAGTTAATCCCGCCTTCCTGGGCGAACCGGTCAATCTCCGCCAGCTCTTGCGCACTGAAGCTCAGGTTCTGCAACGCGCCGACGTTTTCGATGATCTGCTCCGGCCGGCTCGCACCGATCAGGGCGCTGGTGACCCGCGGATCACGCAATGTCCACGCCAACGCCATCTGCGCCAGGCTCTGGCCACGGCGCTTGGCGATTTCATTCAACGCACGCGCATGGGCAATGTTGGCCTCGGACAAGTGCTTGGCCTGCAATGAACCACCACCCGGACGATTCACCCGCGCATCCGCCGGTACGCCGTTGAGGTATTTGTCGGTCAGCAAACCCTGGGCCAACGGGGTGAACGCAATCACGCCGGCGCCGAGTTCTTCGGTGACGTCCAGCAGGTCTTTTTCCACCCAGCGGTTGAGCAGGTTGTAGGCCGGCTGGTGGATCAGCAGCGGAACTTTCCACTCCTGAAGCAGCGCTGCGATCTCGCGGGTTTTTACCCCGGAATAGGACGAAATCCCGATGTACAACGCCTTGCCCTGTTGCACGGCGGTGGCCAGTGCACTGGCGGTTTCTTCCAGTGGGGTGTCGGCATCAAAACGGTGGGAATAGAAAATGTCCACGTAGTCGACGCCCAGGCGTTGCAGGCTCTGGTCGAGGCTCGCCAGTACGTATTTGCGCGAACCGCCGCCCTGGCCGTAAGGGCCCGGCCACATGTCCCAGCCGGCCTTGCTGGAGATGATCAGTTCATCACGGTAGTGCTTGAAGTCTTCGCGCAGCAAACGGCCAAAGTTGATCTCGGCGCTGCCGTACGGAGGGCCGTAGTTGTTGGCCAGGTCGAAGTGGTTGATACCCAGGTCGAACGCGGTGCGCAGCAAGGCGCGCTGGGTGTCGATGGGGGTGCTGTCGCCAAAGTTGTGCCACAGCCCCAGGGACAGTGCCGGCAGCACCAGTCCACTGCGACCTACGCGGCGGTAAGGAATAGATTCATAGCGGTTTTCGGCAGCAATGTAAGTCATCGAATCCTCTCTGGTCTTATGAGCAAATAAGGCCTGGGAATAAGGATATTCCCAGGCCTTTTAAGCAGCTGAATCGCTTAAGTGTGCTTGCTCTTTGTACAGCAATTTCCTACCAGAGTGGAACGACGTAGCTCACATAGAAGCGGTTTTCATCTTGCACGGTGGCACCGGTGATATCCGGGCTGGCGTGGGCATTTCGCCAGGTTACGCCGAGGCCCTTGAGGGTGCCGGTGGGCACTTGGTATGCCACGGTGACGTTACGTTCCCATTCGCTGGTGGTGCCTTGGGTGGTGCGGATGTCATCACCGTGTGCGTAGGACGTGGCGAAGGTCAGGCCATTGAGGCCGAGCTTGCCGAAGTCATATTTGTACTGGGCCAACCAAGTGCGCTCGCCGGCGTGCTGGAACTTGTTCAGTTGCATGTTGGTGAGTGCCGGGGTGTCGGCACCCGAACCCGGGCCCTGGTTGCTGGCACCGCTGTTCAGGCCGGAATCCAGGTACGGGAAGTCGCTGTCGCCGCTGTTTTTCTGGATGCCCAGGCCGACGGTATGGCCGTCCAGGCTGTAGCTTTCCAGCAGGCTGACGGTGGACTGGTTGATGCGGCCCTTGGAGGTGCCGTCACCGTAGAGGCCGGCGGCGGAATAGTCTTTGTCGCCGGCGGCGTTTTCCCCCACACCCAGGCTGCGGTACAGGCGCACGTCGGTGTCGATCGCGCCGACAGGCAAGGCGTCATGGCGCTTGGCACCGAGGAAGAACTGCTGGTAGTAATCCTCAAGGTTCGAGTACCACAGGCTGACGGTGGTGTCCGGCAAGCCTTTGTAGTCCGCACCGCCGTAGAGGAAGCGATCACTCTCTTTGGTGCCGCCGGCGGTGATCATGCCCTGGTCGCCGGTTTCGTTGCGGATCTTGGTCTTGAGGATGTCACCGGCGGTAAAGGTGAAGTCGGTCAAGTCTTTGGAAACCAACTGCACGCCGGTGTTGGTCTGCTGGTACAGGCGGCCGTCGGTGTTGGCCAGGACCGGGTTGTTGCCGTAGAGCGTACCGACGCGCAATTCATCCTGGGCGAAACGCATCTTGAAGGTCGGGCTGAGCACGCCGAACTGGTCGGCCGATTTGCCGTCATCCAGCGGGAACATACTGCCGGGGTAGCGGCCCTGGTGATCCTTGTCGTTGAGGTCGCCACCGGAGTCCAGTTTCAAACCGTAGAACGCCTGCAGGTCCAGACCAAAACCTACGGTGCCTTCGGTGTAGCCCGACTTGAAGTTGAATTCAAAACCCTGACCCCAGTCACGAATGCTGTGGGCCTTGTTATTGCTGTTCACCACATCGCGCCCCTGCTGATTGAGGTAGCGGTTGAGCAGGGTCACGTCGGCGTGGCTGTCATCGATAAAATCGGCGTGGGCGGACAGCATAAAGCTCGCCATGGCGGCACCCACCATGGGGCTTAATAACGTCTTCATTGGTACCGGTCTCCGTCACTGTTCTGAAATGAAAGCGTCAAACGCTTCACACAATTAGGCGATGGCCATGTGACAGTTCGGAGTCAAAACACCCTTTACCCGGATGAAATTAAATTTAAGAAACCCAGTAAGTACGCGGGTTAGCGGGCAGTGGCGAAGATTTCGGCGAGCCAATCGACGAACACTCGCACCCTCGGCGACATGTGTCGGTTCTGCGGGTAAAGCACCGACACCGGCATCAAGGGCGGCGGTGTATCGGCGAGGATTTCCTGCATCACGCCCTGGGAAATCAGCTCGGCCATGCGGTAGTGCGGGCACTGGATAATGCCCAGTCCGGCCACCGCGCTGGCGGAATAAATCTCTGCGCCGAACACCGACAGCGCCCCCTCGATCGTGACTTCCTGCACGTGGCCGTCGACCATGAATTCGAACGGGAACAGCTTGGCGGTGGTGCGCGAAACGTAGTTCACCGCCCGGTGCTCACCCAGGTCGGCGAGGCTTTTCGGCTCGCCGTATTTGCGCAGGTACGCCGGGCTCGCGCAGGTCACCTGGCGCAGCGTCGCAACACGCCTGCCGATCAACGCCGAATCCCCCAGGGTGCCTGCCCGCAGCACGCAATCCACGCCTTCGGCGATCAAGTCGACGAAGCGGTCTGCCTCGCTGATGGACAGTTCGATTTCCGGGTAGCGCGCCATGAATTGCGGGAGTGCCGGGATCACGAAGTACTTGGCCAGGGTGCCGTGCAAATCCACGCGCAGGCGGCCCTTGGGCGCTACCGAACGGAACGCCAGTTCCGCCTCCTCCAGCTCGGCCAGCAGCTGCACACAACGCAGGTAATAGGCCTCGCCATCGAGCGTTGGGCGCACGCGGCGGGTGCTGCGCTCCAGCAACCGCGTGCCCAGCCAGGCTTCGAACTGGTTGAGGGTGTGGGTCAGGGTCGCGCGCGGCAGGTTCAGGTCATCCGCGGCGAGCGTGAAGCTGCTGCGCTCGTAGATTCGTACGAACACCTTCATCGCTTTGACCTGGTCCACGTTGAGTCTCCATTGTTGGCGATTTTTGAACAGTCAAGGCAACTCTGGCGCATTTATCGGCTTGGGTAAACATGTGAATCTGCTTCCACACCCAGCCACTCTCCCAAGGAAACCTGATCATGACCACTCAAGTTGCTATCATTACCGGCGCCTCCCGTGGCATCGGCGCCGTGATTGCCAAACAACTGGCCGCCGACGGTTATGCCGTCGCGATCAACTACGCCAGCAGCGCCACTGAAGCGTCGAAACTGGTGGTGGAGTTGCGCCAGGCCGGGCACCAAGCCATAGCGATCCAGGGCGACGTGGCCAGCGCCGCCGACGTCAAGCGCCTGTTCGACGAGACCGAAGCCCAACTGGGCAAGGTCGATGTGCTGATCAACAACGCCGGGATTCTCAAGGTACTGCCGCTGGCCCAGCACAGCGATGAGCTCTACAACCAGAACTTCGATATCCACACCCGTGGCACCTTCAACGCCCTGCGTGAAGCGGCGACCCGCCTGAACGACGGCGGGCGCATCGTCAACTTTTCCAGCAGCACCGTCGGCCTCAATTTCCCCGGCTACGCGGTGTACATCGCCAGCAAGGCAGCCGTGGAATCCCTGACCCAAGTGTTCGCCAAGGAAATGCGCGGCCGTCGCATCACCGTCAACGCCGTGGCCCCCGGCCCGGTGGCTACCGAGCTGTTCCTGCATGGCAAAAGCGAAGAGCAGATCCAGGGCCTGGCCAAGATGGCGCCACTGGAACGCCTTGGCCAACCCGAAGATATCGCCCGCGTGGTGTCGTTCCTGGTGAGCCCGGCCGGTGCCTGGGTAAACGGGCAAATCCTGCGGGCCAATGGCGGCCTGGTCTGAAACCACACAACCACTCACTCTACGACGCACTAATATTGTGGCGAGGGAGCTTGCTCCCGCTGGAGTGCGTAGCCCTCCCAAGATTTTGGGGCCGCTTCGCAGCCCAACGGGAGCAAGCTGCCTCGCCACAGATTTGGTGTTCACTGTGAATCAGCGGGTATCAGGAGACTTCAGCCATGCACACCGCACTCGTCATCACCTCCGGCCTGATCCTGCTCGTGTTGATGCTGTTTATCGGCCAAAAGCTTGGCGTCAGCCGGCACATTCTGGCCTACAGCTTTGTCGGGGTCTGGCTGGTGGTGGCGGTGGTAAACGGCGCGGTAGGCGTGGTCACTGCCGGCCAGCCCCTGGTCTCGGAGCTGGTGATCGGCAGTGTGGTGTTTGGTGCGCCGTTGGTGGCACTGGCCCTGTTTATCAGGGCCTGAGCCTCAGCGAACCAGGTGCAGGAACTGCATGTGCCGTTCGTACTGGTCGAGGATGTCGTTGATGATCTGCTCCTTGGTGTAGCCCACCAGGTCGTAGTCCTGGCTGCCCTCACTCAAGTGCACTTCCGCGCGGTAGTAGCGGCGGTTGTTGAGTTGCTTGGAACCCATGCCGCCCCGTGCGAATGACGGCGTGAAATAGCCGCGCATTTGCACCTGGTACACGAACGGATGCTGTTCACCATGACCGATTTCCAGGCTGACGCTGTCGTTGGCCGGGTCGGGCTGGGTGACCACATTCAGGCCCTTCTCGACAAACACCGCCGTCACTTCTTCGATCGCCGGACGCACCGTGGTCTCAAGGAAGCGATACACCTCATCCCGTGACGGGAAATGCACCGCCTGGCTCAAGCGCTGGCGCCAACCGCCTGTGCCTTTACGCGAGCCCGACACCGGTGCAAGGGAATGCATCTGCGCGATCTGCTTCTGCGACTCAAGGTAGAACGCCTTGTGCAGCCCCCACATCATCAGCAGCAAAATCATCGAGAACGGCAGCGAGGTCAGCACCACGGCCGATTTGAGCGAGTCGATACTGCCGGCGAACAACAGCGCACTGGTGACCAACGCCGTCATCGCGCCCCAGAACACCCGCAGCCACTTCGGCCCGTCTTCATCGGCGTTGCCGCCTTTGGCCGACAAGGTCGAGAGCACCACAGTGCCGGAGTCGGCCGAGGTGACGAAGAACACGAAGCTGATAAACACCGTGACCGCGATGACCGTCTTGCTCCACGGGTAGGTTTCCAGCAGCAGGTACAGGCTCATCGATGGATCATCAATGGCCGACTGCCCCAGCGCCGTGAGGCCGTGGTTGAGCACCTGGTCGATGGCACTGTTGCCGAAGATCGACATCCACGCCAGGGTGAAACCCAACGGGATCAACAGCACGCCGAAGACGAATTCGCGGATGGTACGACCGCGGGAAATACGCGCGATAAACAGGCCCACGAACGGCGACCATGCGATCCACCAGGCCCAATAGAACACGGTCCAGCCGCCCAGCCAGTCGCTGGGTTTGTCATAGGCGTAAAGGTCGAAACTCTTGGTCGGCAACGCGCCCAGGTAGTCGCCAATGTTTTGGATCAGCGTGTTCAGCAAGTGCTGAGTGGGCCCGGCGAACAACACGAACAGCAGCAGCGCACAGGCCAGCAGCATGTTGATGTCGGACATCACCCGCACGCCCTTGTCGACGCCGGAAACGGCCACCAGGATCGCTGCGCCCATCATCAAGGTGATAAGGCCGACCTGGATCCACTGGGTGTGGGCCACGCCGAACAGGTAGTCGAGCCCGGAGTTGAGGTGCAACACACCGAAGCCCATGTCGGCGCCGAGGCCGAACACCGTGGCGATGATGCCGAAGCCGTCCACCGCGTAGCCGATGGGGCCGTTGATGCGCTTGCCGATCAGCGGGTACAGCGCCGAGCGCAACGCCAGCGGCAGGTTGTGCCGGTAGGCGAAATACGCCAGGGCCATGCCGACGAAGGCGAACACGCCCCAGCCATGCAGGCCCCAATGCAGAAACAGGATCTGCATGGCCTGGCGCGCAGCGTCACCGTTCAAGGCTTCGCCCTGGGGCGGTTGCACCAGGTGCGTCAATGGCTCGGAAACGCAGAAGAAAAACAGCGTGATGCTGATGCCGGCGGCGAACAGCATGCCGGCCCAGGACAGGTAACTGAATTCGGGCTCGTCGTGGTCGGCACCGAGTTTGATCTTGCCGTAGCCCGATAACGCGGTGACCACCACGAAGACCAGATACAGGGTCATCGCCAGCATGTAATACCAGCCGACCGTATTGGCCGCCCAGTTTTGTGCCGCCAGCAGCCAGGCGCCGGCTTGTTCGGGAATCGCGATGACGGTCAGGCCGAACAGCAGGATGAAGCTCGCGGCGAAGTAAAACACCGGCGGGTTCATGCGGACCAGACCGCTGGAAGGTGTGGACGATGCACTCATGTAGGGCGCACCTCAAGGGTGTGGGATGTGGCTGTGAAAAACAGACTCAGCAAAGGTAAGCCTCCTGTTGTGAGCGGGCAGCGAACCACCGATTTAACTTGAACGAACAGTCAAGTTAAACATGGATAGGGGTTTGAGGACTAATCGCAGGGCCGAGTGGTAGGTGTTTCCTACACTAGCTCAAGGATAGGTATGACGTGCGGGGATGACAAAACGTTCAGCGATTGCTGAGCGAAATACTGGCCGAGACTGGAATGCGATCCATTGTGGGAGCTGGCTTGCCTGCGATTGCGGTGGGTCAGCCATACATCTGTTGCTGATACACCGCTATCGCAGGCAAGCCAGCTCCCACATTTGATCTGTGTGATCGTTAGAGAGAGCAGTGTTTTACTTCTGCGTCCCGTCATCATGCTGCAGGTTCGCCTGGGTCAGGTTCGCCCCCGCCGGCACGCTGCGCGTCAGCCACACGTTGCCGCCAATGGTCGAACCCTTGCCAATCGTGATCCGCCCCAGGATCGTCGCCCCGGCGTAGATCACCACATCATCCTCAACAATCGGGTGCCGCGGATGACCCTTCTGCAACTGCCCGTCTTCATCCGCCGGGAAGCGCTTGGCGCCCAGGGTCACGGCCTGGTAGATCCGCACCCGCTCGCCGATGATCGCGGTCTCGCCAATCACCACACCCGTCCCGTGGTCAATAAAGAAGCTCGGGCCGATCTGCGCGCCGGGGTGGATATCAATCCCGGTCGCCGAATGCGCGATTTCCGCACTGATGCGCGCCAGCAACGGCAAGCCCGCACGGTACAGGTGGTGAGCCAGCCGATGGTGAATCACCGCCAGGATGCCCGGGTAGCACAACAGCACTTCATCCACGCTGCGGGCCGCCGGGTCGCCGTGATAGGCGGCGAGTACGTCGGTATCCAGCAGGCTGCGCAAGGCGGGCAACGCCAGGGCGAAATCCTGGATCAGGTGGATCGCATGGGCGTCCACCTCGCTGTCATCCTGGCCACCTTGTCGCGCGGCGTAACGCAACTCCAGCCGCGCCTGGGCGAGCAACGCATTCAGCGCCACATCCAGGGTGTGGCCGACGTAGAAGTCTTCACTCTCTTCACGCAAATCCACCGGCCCCAGGCGCATGGGGAACAGTGCACCGCACAACGCCTCGAGAATCTGCGCCACGGCTTCCCGTGAAGGCAGCTCGCGCCCGCCCTGCTCGCCGCTGACCCGGCCGTTGCGGGTGCGCCACTGGTCCCGGGCGCTGCGCAGCTGGCTGACGATGGTCTGTAATTGCCAATGACTGGAACGCTCACTCACGGTCTTCACTCCTGACGAAATGCCCATCACTTTACGGCAAGGCACCTGAGCGCCCTTAAGAACCAATAGTGCAATGCTAATAACCCATCGACATAAGCGATTGACGGTTGCCCACGCAAAAGTGCCTGCCTATAGTCGGTGCATCTCTGACCACCCGTGCGTAGCCATGATCAAACAACAGCTCGACCGCTTTAACCGTCTGGAACTGCTGGGCGGCGCCACCGCCCTGGAAAAACTCGAGCGGCTGTCGGCCTGGCTGGGGCGTGATATCTACGTCAAACGCGACGACACCACGCCGTTGGCCCTGGGCGGCAACAAGCTGCGCAAACTCGAATACCTTGCCGCCGATGCGATTGCCCAAGGCGCCGATACCCTGGTGACCGCCGGCGCGATCCAGTCCAACCACGTCCGCCAAACCGCCGCGCTGGCGGCCAAGCTCGGCCTGGGCTGCGTTGCCCTGCTGGAAAACCCGACAGGCACCGAAGACCCCAACTACCTGGCCAACGGCAACCGCCTGTTGCTGGAACTGTTCGACGCCAAGGTCGAGTTGGTGGAGAACCTGGACAACGTCGACGACCAACTCAACGCCCTCGCCGACCGCCTGCGCAGCAACGGCAAGAAGCCGTACCTGGTGCCCATTGGCGGCTCCAACGCCCTCGGCGCCCTGGGTTATGTACGCGCCGGGCTGGAACTGGCCGGGCAGATCGAAGACAGCGGTATCAAGTTCTCCACCGTGGTGCTGGCTTCCGGCAGCGCCGGCACCCACAGCGGCCTGGCATTGGCGCTGAGCGAAGTACTGCCGGACCTGCAAGTGATTGGCGTCACCGTGTCCCGTACCGACGAAGCCCAGCGCCCCAAGGTGCAAGGCCTGGCCGAGCGCACGGCCGAATTGCTCGGCGCGCCGGTACCGGACGCGTTCAAGGTAATCCTGTGGGATGAGTACTTCGCCCCCCGTTATGGCGAGCCGAGTGCCGGCACGCTGGCGGCGATCAAGCTGGTGGCCAGTCAGGAAGGCCTGCTGCTGGACCCGGTCTACACTGGCAAGGCCATGGCCGGCTTGCTGGATGGCATTGGTCGCCAGCGCTTTGAAGAGGGGCCGATCATCTTCCTGCATACCGGCGGTGCACCGGCGTTGTTTGCGTATGATTCAAGCTTTTGATATTCCATAAAAGAATATCAATCTGATTTTATATTATTTTCAAGTCTTAAAAACCGGCTTTATAGTCGCGCCGTAGGCGAAGACGCGCATCTCGCTTTAAGGCAGGATACGACTACCGCGTCACCTGCATCGCTCAACATAAAAAACACAGGGGCTCTTCATGACTATTTCTGTATTCCGTCGCACGTTACTGGTTGGCACGTTGGGGCTGGCGCTAGGCGCCGGGTGGCTCGGTCAGGCAGTGGCCGGCGAGCAGTTGGATAACATCAAGAAAGCCGGCGAAATCAAGATTGGCCTGGAAGGCACCTACCCGCCGTTCAGCTTCGTCGATGAAAGCGGCAAGCTCAGCGGTTTCGAGGTCGAGTTGTCTGAAGCCCTGGCCAAGAAGCTGGGCGTCAAGGTCAAGCTGCAAGCCACTCCGTGGGATGGCATTCTCGCCGCTCTGGAGTCCAAGCGCCTGGACGCGGTCGTCAACCAGGTGACCATCTCCGACGCGCGCAAGGCAAAGTATGATTTCTCCACGCCGTACACCGTCTCCGGTATTCAGGCGCTGACCCTGGCGAAGAACGTCGACACCATCAAGACCGCCGACGACCTGGCCGGCAAGAAAATCGGTGTGGGCCTGGGCACCAACTACGAACAATGGCTCAAGGAAAACCAACCGAAAGCCATCGTCAAAACCTACAACGATGACCCAACCAAGTTCCAGGACCTGCGCATCGGCCGTGTCGACGCCATCCTGATCGACCGCCTGGCCGCGCTGGAATACGCCAAGAAAGCCAAGGACACCGCCGCTGCAGGCGCTGCGTTCTCCCGCCAGGAAGCCGGCATTGCCCTGCGCAAAGGCGAGCCTGAACTGCTGGCTGCGGTGAACAAGGCCCTCGACGAACTGCGTGCCGACGGTACCTTGAAGAAGCTGTCCGAGAAGTACTTCAACGCTGACGTTACTCAATAATGGAAGCAGGTTTCCAACTCGCGCTGGACTCCGCGCCCTTTCTGCTCAAGGGCGCGTATTTCACGGTAATTCTTAGCCTTGGCGGGATGTTTTTCGGCTTGCTGCTGGGCTTTGGCCTGGCCTTGATGCGCCTGTCGCGCTTCAAGTTGCTGAGCTGGATCGCCCGGGTCTATGTGTCGTTCTTTCGCGGCACGCCCTTGCTGGTACAGCTGTTCCTGATCTACTACGGCTTGCCGCAAGTGGGCATCGAGCTGGATCCGATCCCGGCGGCCATGATCGGCTTCTCGCTGAACATGGCCGCTTATGCCTGTGAAATCCTGCGTGCCGCCATCGGTTCCATCGAGCGCGGCCAGTGGGAAGCTGCGGCCAGTATCGGCATGACCCGTGCGCAGACCCTGCGCCGGGCCATCCTGCCACAGGCCATGCGCACGGCCTTGCCGCCGTTGGGCAACAGCTTTATTTCCCTGGTCAAGGACACCGCCCTGGCCGCCACCATCCAGGTGCCGGAGTTGTTCCGCCAGGCGCAACTGGTCTCGGCCCGTACCTTCGAAATTTTCACCATGTATCTGTCCGCCGCCTTGATCTACTGGATTCTTGCCAGCGTTCTGGCGCACGTGCAAAACCGCCTGGAAGCACGAGTCAACCGGCATGACCTGGAGTCTTGAAGCATGATCGTGGTTGAAAAACTGACCAAACAATTCAAGGGTCAGGTGGTGCTTAACGGGATCGACCTTGAGGTCAAGGAAGGCGAAGTCGTCGCCATCATCGGCCCCAGCGGTTCCGGCAAGACCACCTTGCTGCGCTGCCTGAATTTCCTCGAAGAACCCACCAGTGGCCGGATCAAGGTCGGTGACATCGAGATCGACAGCAGCCGCCCGCTCAACCAGCAGCAAAACCTGGTGCGGCGCCTGCGCCAGCACGTGGGTTTTGTGTTCCAGAACTTCAACCTGTTCCCCCACCGCACCGCCCTGGAGAACGTCATCGAAGGCCCGATCGTGGTCAAGAAGATGCCCCGGGCCGCCGCAGATGCCCTCGGCCGCAAGCTATTGGCCAGGGTTGGCCTGGCGGGCAAGGAAGACGCCTACCCACGGCGCCTGTCCGGCGGGCAGCAGCAACGGGTAGCGATTGCCCGGGCATTGGCGATGGAGCCGGAGGTGATCCTGTTCGATGAACCGACCTCGGCCCTGGACCCGGAGCTGGTAGGCGAAGTGCTGGCGACCATTCGCAGCCTCGCTGAAGAAAACCGCACCATGGTCATCGTGACCCACGAGATGAGTTTTGCGCGGGACGTGGCCAACCGGGTGATCTTCTTCGACAAGGGGGTGATCGTTGAACAGGGCGAAGCCAAGGCACTGTTCGCCAACCCGAAAGAAGAACGTACCCGGCAGTTTCTCAGCAAGTTCATCAACAACTAACGTGCGCCCATCGCTTGTAAGAAACTTCGCTTTATAGAGTTGCCGAAAGGCAACTCGCCTCTTTAGTGTTTTTTGGGAAAAGCCCTTTATTCACTGGGTAAAAGTCACCTCGAAACACGCACTTGCAGCGCCCCGCCAGTCAGACCCTTCTGAATAATCCATAACCCCCTGTTTGCCCCGCCCAGCCTCTTGACGCCAACTAACCGAGCCTCTTATCTAACGCCCAGAGGATTGGATCCATTCTGGTTTTTCATTAAATCGTTCCTTTCGGACTACGTCGCCCGCCCGCGCTTAATGTCCGGAACGATTGCTGCTGGCTGCATCAAGGAGATTATTTATGACGCGTATTTCCCCCCCCGCGCTGCTCACTGCCCCGACCTTGCCTGAGGCCCATCGAGAGGGTATCAATGCCCTCGCCGCCACCCACCTGCAGGTCGATATCGCGCCTTACGATGGCATGGACGAGGGCGACCTGATCGAGTTGTTCTGGAACAACTGCTTTGCGGCTTCCCGACGCATCACCGCCGGCAAAATCGGCATGCCCACCCGCCTGCGGGTGCCGGAAAGCTTTGTGCTGGATGGCGAGGCACGGATTCATTACCGGGTCATGCAAGTCGGCCACGGCCCGGCGCGTTCGGCGACCACCCGGGTGCAGGTCAAGACTGATTATCCCGGCGGCCACCCTTCTGCATTGAGTAACGACGAAAACCAGAACCTGGCCGCCGTCGGCCTGCCCGAGACCATTCGCCGCCACGGCGTCAACAGCAGCCAGATCCGTCGTGGCGTACCGTTGACCATCGAGCCGTACCTGAACATGGCGACCGATGACGAAATCACCCTGCGCTGGGGTGACGTGCGCCTGGACCTGCCGAAGATCCAGGCCGGCGATGTGGGCAAGGCGGTGCAGGTCTGGGTGCCGTCGGCGATCATCATTGAGGCCGGAGATGACCATCGCCTCGAAGTGACCTACTGCATTCTCGACCGGGTCGGCAACAATTCGCGCTGGGCGCCAACCCGCACCCTGCGCATCGCTGCGCTCGTTCCCCAGGCCCCGACCAGCCCCGCCAAGGCTCCGCTGGTCTACCAACCCCGCCGCCCCGGCTCGCCTTGTGAACCCGGGTGACAGACCTTCTATGCATATTCCTAAAAGTTAGTTTATTAAAAAATTTAACACGCTTAGGGTATATGCACCGGACCACCGGACATTCCTGATTTTTTTATCTTTTCAACGGATGTGAGGTAGGTATGGTCAAAATTACCCCGGTGCGTAACGCCAGGGCATTGCGTGCAGCCAAGGAGCGGCGCTGATGTCTAACTTGGCACAAACACCCCCCCAGAGTGATCTGGACGTCGCCCCGCTGTTGTTGCCCGCCAAGGTGCTGCGCAACGACGCCGAGGCCCTAAGCGCTGCTCATGAGCTGGCACAGGCTGCACGCCTGCAAGCGGCCAGGCGCGATCAGCAACGCAAACTGCCCTGGGCTGAAATCGAGCATTTCACCCGCAGCGGCCTGGGCAGCATTTCCATTCCCCGTGAGTACGGCGGCCCGCAAGTGTCCTTCGTGACCCTGGCCGAGGTGTTCGCGATCATCAGCGCGGCCGACCCGGCGCTGGGGCAAATCCCGCAGAACCATTTCGGCATCCTGCACGTGCTGCAAGGGGCGGCCAGCGAGCGCCAGAAAAAGCAGCTGTTCCAGAGCGTGCTCGAGGGTTGGCGCATCGGTAACGGTGGCCCGGAACGCGGCACCAAACACACCCTGGACCTCAAGGCGCGCATTACCGCCAAGGACGACGGCTACGTCATCAGCGGCCAGAAGTTCTACTCCACCGGTGCGCTGTTCGCCCACTGGGTGGCGGTCAAGGCGTTGGACGATGACGGCAAAGTCGTCATGGCGTTCGTGCGGCGTGGCACCGAAGGCCTGCGCATCGTTGATGACTGGTCGGGCTTTGGCCAACGCACCACGGCCAGCGGCACGGTGCTGCTGGATCAGGTGGCGGTGGACGCCGAACTGGTGGTGGAGACCTGGCGCCTCGGCGAATCGCCGGGTATCCAGGGCGCGGTGTCGCAATTGATCCAGGCGGCCATCGACGCCGGCATCGCCCGTGGCGCAATCGACGACACCATCAGCTTTGTACGCGAACGCTCGCGGCCCTGGATCGACGCCAAGGTCGAACGGGCCAGCGATGACCTGTATGTGATCGCCGATATCGGCAAGCTGAAAATCGAACTGCACGCGGCCGAAGCGCTGTTGCGCAAGGCGGGCCAGGTGCTGGACCAAGTCAGTGCCGCGCCGATCACCGCGCAGTCCGCGGCTCGGGCCTCGATTGCCGTGGCCGAAGCCAAGGTGCTGACCACCGAGATTTCATTGCTCGCGAGCGAGAAATTATTCGAACTGGCCGGCAGCCGCGCGACCCTCGCCGAATTCAACCTCGACCGCCACTGGCGCAACGCGCGGGTGCACACCCTGCACGACCCGGTGCGCTGGAAGTATCACGCGGTGGGCGCTTACCACCTCAACGGCACTTTACCTGCCCGACATTCCTGGATTTAACCGACCAGACCTCTGGAGAATACGCATGACCCTTTCTCATCACGTCGCGGTTATTACCAGCGATGAACAAGCCCTTATTGTCGCCAGCGACCTGGCCGAAGACTTCCGCCGCGACAGCGCCTTGCGTGACCGTGAACGCCGCCTGCCCTTGCCTGAACTGGACGTGTTTTCCCGCTCCGGCCTGTGGGGCATCAGCGTACCGAGGGAATTCGGCGGCGCTGGGGTTTCCAACGTCACCCTGGCCAAGGTCACGGCATTGATTGCCCAGGCGGATGCGTCCCTGGGGCAGATCCCGCAGAACCACTTTTATGCCCTCGAAGTGCTGCGGGTGAACGGCAGCCCGGCGCAGCAAAAACGCCTGTACGCCGAAGTGCTCGCCGGCCAACGCTTCGGCAATGCCCTGGCCGAACTGGGCACCAAGACTGCCCACGACCGTGTAACCACGATTACCCGCGACGGTGACGGTTTCCGTATCACCGGCCGCAAGTTCTACTCGACCGGCGCGATCTACGCCCAACGTATTCCCACTTCCGTGGTGGACGAAAACGGTGTGCAGCAACTGGCCTTTGTCACCCGTGACAGCGAGGGCCTGAGCGTGATCGACGACTGGAGCGGCTTCGGCCAGCGCACCACCGGCAGCGGTTCGGTGGTGTTCGATAACGTGTGGGTCGCGGCCCAGGACGTCATCCCGTTCCAGAGCGCCTTTGAACGCCCGACCACCGTCGGCCCGCTGGCGCAGATCCTTCACGCCGCCATCGACACCGGCATCGCCCGCGCCGCCTATGAAGATGCCCTGCACTTCGTGCGCACCAAAACCCGGCCATGGATCGACGCCACCAGCGACAAGGCAACGGAAGACCCACTGACCCTGAAAAGCTTCGGCCACCTGAGCATCCGCCTGCACGCCACCGAGGCATTGCTGGAACGCTCCGGTGAGTTCCTCGACCGCGCCCAGGCCGACAGCAACGCCGACACCGTCGCCGCCGCATCCATCGCGGTCGCCGAAGTGCGCGCCCTGAGCACGGAGATTTCCCTGGCCGCCGGCAGCACCCTGTTCGAACTCGCCGGCAGCCAGGCAACCCTCGCCGAACACGGCCTGGACCGCCACTGGCGCAACGCCCGGGTGCACACCCTGCACGACCCGGTGCGCTGGAAATACTTTGCTGTGGGCAACTACTACCTCAACGATGAAAACCCGCCACTGCGGGGGACTATCTGATGGCGAAGAAAAAGATCCTGCTCAATGCCTTCAACATGAACTGCATCGGGCATATCAACCACGGCCTGTGGACCCATCCACGGGACAACTCGACCCAGTACAAAACCATCGAGTACTGGACCGAACTGGCGCAGTTGCTGGAACGCGGGCTGTTTGACGGCCTGTTCATCGCCGACATCGTCGGGGTGTATGACGTCTACCAGAACTCGGTGGACGTGCCGCTCAAAGAGGCGATCCAGCTGCCGGTCAACGACCCGTTGCTGCTGGTCTCGGCCATGGCCGCCGTCACCAAAAACCTCGGCTTCGGCCTCACCGCCAACCTCACCTACGAACCGCCGTATCTGTTCGCCCGGCGCATGTCCACGCTCGATCACCTGAGCCGTGGCCGGGTGGGCTGGAACATCGTCACCGGCTACCTCGACAGCGCCGCCAAGGCCATGGGCCTCACCGAGCAGGTCGAGCATGACCGGCGCTACGACCAGGCCGACGAATACCTGGAAGTGCTCTACAAACTCTGGGAAGGCAGTTGGGAAAACGACGCGGTGATCAACGACCCGCACGCGCGGGTGTATGCCCAGCCGGAAAAAGTGCACAAGGTCGAGCACAAGGGCGAGTTCTATCAGGTGGAGGGTTATCACCTGTGCGAGCCGTCGCCGCAACGCACGCCAGTGCTGTTCCAGGCGGGCAGTTCGGACCGTGGGCTGCTGTTTGCCGGGCGTCACGCCGAGTGCGTGTTCATCAGCGGGCAGAACAAGGCCTCGACCAAGATCCAAGTGGACAAGGTGCGCGCCAGCGCCGTGGAAGCCGGGCGCAACCCGGACGATATCAAGGTGTTCATGGGCCTGAACGTGATTGTCGGCGCCACCGAAGAAGCGGCGTGGGCCAAGCACGCCGAGTACCTGAGCTACGCCAGTGCGGAAGCCGGCGTGGCGCATTTCTCGGCCTCCACCGCGATTGATTTTTCCCAATACGAACTGGATGAACCGATCCAGTACGTGAAGAGCAACGCCATCCAGTCGGCGACCAAGAACCTGCAAAACAACGACTGGACACGGCGCAAGTTGCTCGAACAACACGCCCTCGGCGGCCGCTACATCACCCTGGTGGGCTCGCCTGCGCAGGTGGCTGACGAGCTGGAGTCATGGATCAGCGAAACCGGCCTGGATGGCTTCAACCTGACGCGCATCGTCACCCCGGAAAGCTACGTCGACTTCATCGAACTGGTGGTGCCGGAACTGCAGCGCCGGGGCTCGTACAAGACCGCGTATGAGACCGGGACGTTGCGGGAAAAAGTCTTCCACCACTCGGCGCACTTACCTGAACAACACACCGGTTCCACCTACCGCCACTGAACCAAAATGTGGGAGCTGGCTTGCCTGCGATTGCGGAGTGTCAGTTGAAGAAATGTCGCTGACCCACCGCTATCGCAGGCAAGCCAGCTCCCACAGTTGACCGAGTTGCTCACACAAATACCTTATGACTGGAAATCCACTATGAAAAAAACATTGCTCAGCCACCCAGTCAAAGCACTGGCTCTCGCCCTCGGATTGTTCAGCTCGGCGGTATTCGCCGCTGACGCTCCCTTGAAAGTCGGCACCACCGCCGCCTTCGCCATTCCCCTGGAGGCCGCCGTCGAAGAGGCCGGCAAACAGGGTTTGAAAGTCGAACTGGTGGAGTTCACCGATTGGATCGCACCCAATGTCAGCCTGGCGGCCGGCGATATCGACGTGAACTACTTCCAGCACATCCCGTTTTTGGAAAACGCCAAGGCCGCTGCAGGCTTTGACCTGGTGCCGTACGCGCCGGGCATCATCAACAACGTCGGGCTGTATTCGAAGAAGTACAAGAGCATCAACGACCTGCCCCAGGGCGCCAGCGTGGCGATTGCCAACGACCCGATCAACAGCGGTCGCGGCTTGCAACTGCTGGCCAAGGCCGGCTTGATCACGCTCAAGCCGGGCGTGGGCTACAAGGCCACTGAAGAAGACATCGTCACCAACCCGAAGAAGATCAAGATCCTGCAAGTCGAAGCCGTGCAACTGGTGCGCGCTTATGACGACGCCGACCTGGTGCAGGGCTACCCGGCGTATATCCGCCTGTCCAAGACCTTCGATGCCGAGTCGGCGCTGCTGTTCGACGGCCTCGACCACCCGGAATACGTGATCCAGTTCGTGATCCAGCCCAAGAGCAAAACCGACCCGCGTGTGATCAAGTTCGTCGACATCTACCAGCACTCGCCGGTGGTGCGCGCCGCGTTGGATAAATCCCTTGGCAAGCTCTACCAAGTGGGCTGGGAAGATAAAAAATGACCGCCGCCCACTCTCAACTGCGCGACCTGGGCCTGCCACCCAGGGACGCCGAGCAGACAGAACTGCACCCGGATCTGAACCGCGCGCACGTGCGCTTTATCAACCTGGGCAAGACCTATGACGGCCAATCCGTGCCCGCCCTGCAAGGCATCGACCTGGCGATCCAGCGCGGCGAAGTCTTCGGCATCATCGGCCGCAGCGGCGCCGGCAAGTCGTCGCTGATCCGCACCATCAACCGCCTGGAACAACCGAGCAGCGGCCGGGTATTGATTGACCAGGTGGACATCGGCGACTTCGACGAAGACCGCCTGGTCGCCCTGCGCCGACGCATCGGCATGATCTTCCAGCACTTCAACCTGATGTCGGCCAAGACCGTGTGGCAGAACGTCGAACTGCCGTTGAAAGTCGCGGGCGTGCCCAAGGAGCAGCGCGAGAAGAAGGTTCGTGAACTGCTGGAATTGGTCGGCTTGCAGGATAAGCACAAGGCTTACCCGGCGCAGCTGTCCGGCGGGCAGAAACAGCGGGTGGGCATCGCCCGCTCACTGGTGCATGACCCACAGATTCTGTTGTGCGATGAAGCCACTTCGGCGCTCGACCCTGAGACCACGCAATCCATCCTCGGCCTGCTGCGGGAGATCAACAAACGCCTGGGCCTGACCATTGTGCTGATCACCCACGAAATGGCCGTTATTCGCGAAATCTGCGACCGCGTGGTGGTGCTGGAACACGGCCATGTGGTCGAGCAAGGTCCGGTGTGGGAAGTGTTCGGCAACCCGCAGCATGAGGTCAGTAAAACCCTGCTGGCGCCGCTGCAACATGGCCTGCCTGAAGAGTTGCAAAGCCGCCTGCAGGCCAATCCGACCTCAAAGGACGCCGCCGTGGTGCTGCGCTTGCAACTGACTGGCAGTGCCGAAGACGAACCCGATCTTGCTGCGTTGTTCAGCGCCCTCGGCGGGCGCGTGCGCTTGCTGCAAGGCGGTGTGGAACGCATCCAGGGCCACGCCTTGGGGCAATTGCTGCTGGCGGTGAGCGGTTCGGCCCTGACCGCCGAAGAACTGCGCACCCGCGCCAGGCGCTGGGCACAACAGGTGGAGGTGCTGGGTTATGTGGTTTGATCGTTTATTGCAGGGCGCCATCGACACGCTGTTGATGGTGGGTGTGTCGTCACTGATCGCGTTGCTGGTGGGCATTCCCCTGGCGGTGTTCCTGGTGACCAGCGACAAGGGCGGCATCTATCAGGCGCCCGCGTTGAATCGGGTGCTGGGGGCGTTCGTTAACCTGTTCCGCTCGATTCCGTTTTTGATTTTGATGGTGGCGCTGATTCCGTTCACCCGGCTGATCGTCGGCACCACCTATGGCGTGTGGGCGGCCGTGGTGCCGCTGACCATTGCAGCCACGCCGTTCTTTGCGCGGATCGCCGAGGTCAGCCTGCGGGAAGTCGATCACGGCCTGATCGAGGCGGCGCAAGCCATGGGTTGCCGGCGCTGGCATATCGTCTGGCACGTGCTGTTGCCCGAGGCGCTGCCGGGGATTGTCGGCGGGTTCACGATTACCCTGGTGACCATGATCAACTCCTCGGCCATGGCCGGGGCGATTGGTGCCGGTGGCCTGGGGGATATTGCCTATCGCTATGGATATCAGCGCTTTGATACCCAGATCATGCTCACCGTGATCGTGCTGCTGGTGATCCTGGTGGCGGTGATTCAATTGGGCGGCGATCGGTTGGCCAGGGTTCTGAACAAGAGGTGAGGTATAGTCGGGCAATCTCAGCGCCCGGTATGACCCGCCATGAAACTCGCCCCCGACGACCTCCACCAGATCACCGCCACCACCCTCGGCCACTACAACAAGGTGGCCGAGGATTTTCGTGAAGGCACCCGCGATCACGACGTGAGCCAGAACATCGATGCGTTGCTGCGGCATATCCACGGCGACGCGCCGTTTACCGTGCTGGATTTCGGCTGCGGCCCGGGCCGGGATTTGCAGACGTTTACCCGCATGGGCCATATCGCGGTGGGGCTTGATGGCTCGGAGCGCTTCGCGCAAATGGCCCGGGAAGACAGCGGCTGTGAAGTGCTGCAGCAGGACTTTCTGAAGCTGGATTTGCCCGCCGGCCGTTTTGACGGGATCTTCGCCAATGCGGTGCTGTTTCATATTCCCAAGCAGGAACTGCCGCGGGTGCTCGGGCAGTTGCATGGGGCGTTGAAGGTCGGTGGCGTGTTGTTCAGTTCGAACCCTCGGGGTGAAAACCAGGAAGGTTGGAACGGGCCGCGGTATGGCTCGTACCACGACTTGCAGGCCTGGCAGGAACTGCTGACGGCGGCAGGCTTTGTGGAGTTGGAGCATTACTTCCGGCCGGCGGGGTTGCCTCGGGAACAGCAGCCGTGGCTGGCGAGTGTGTGGAAGAAAGTTTAGAGCTGCATTGCCTGAACTGGCCTCATCGCGGGCAAGCCCGGCTCCCACATTTGATCGGTGCAAGCGCTGGCAACGTGGTCAAATGTGGGAGCTGGCTTGCCTGCGATGGACTCACAGCCCCCCCTGATCCACCTGATACACCACCGCCTGCGCACCCGGCACAAACGCCTTAATACGCCCCTCAGCAAAATTCGCCACCAACCGCGTCCCATCCGCAAACGTGGTCTGCTGCACCTGCCTGTCTGCCGTCAACCAGCGGAAATCCGTCATGGCCTGAGTCGCCAGCCGTTCATGCAGCGGACGGAAAAATTCGTCCTGGCGCTGAATCACCGGCAAGCGCTGCTTCACCGTCGCCGCACTCAGGTGATACAGCGGCGGCACGTTGTAGAGCAGTTGCGTCAGCTCGTTCTCCCGCCGCACATTGCTCAGTTTCAGGCTGTCGAACAGCCAATGGTGCGTGGTGATCACAGAGCCATGGAACACCGCCTGATACAGCGGCAGGCGCATTGCCGGGTCAAAGTAGACCGTGCGAAACGGCGCCTTCAACGGCACCGGTTTGAAGAACACCGCCGGCTGTTCCGGCGGGTACCAGGCGCCTACGTAATACGGCGACTGCTTGTCCCGGGTCATCTCCTTGTCTCCCCAGCCCAGCACCGGCGTTTGCATGCCGTGGGCAAACACAATGCCTTGGGCGGTAATCGCGTTGCCGTCCTCGGACCCTGCCGGCAGCTTGAGCACGGTGCTGATCCAGCGGGACGCGTCGATATTGCCTTCGGCATTCTGTGCCTGGGTCATGCTCGCGCCGGTGCGATAGCTGTCGAACAGCATGCTGGTGGCGTAGGCGTCGAGGAACCAGGCGTTGAACCCGGACCTGACCTGCACCGCCTTGATCCGCGCCTCCAACAATGGCCGCACGCAATGCGGGTCGGTGTAGTGGCCGGACTTCTGGAAGCCGGTCTTGAACTCGCCGCCCTTCAACACGATCGCGCATTCGCGCCAGGCCTTGCTGCCCAGGTGCGCGGTGGTCCAGTCAGGGTTTTCGGTGGCGGACAAGGCGGTTTCATAAGAGTCGTAAGGCGCCATCAGGTAACCGGCGTCGACCCCGGACGTGACCGCTTCAGGGTGCCAGAGCCCGCCTTCCCAGCCTTCGCCCTGGGTCACCAGCAGGCGTTTGAGACCCGCGCCTTTCAGCGCGTGGGTGACCGACAAGGTGTTACCCCAGGTCTCGGGCGTAGCGCTCAAGGCCCCGGCAAAGGCCACCGCCAATTCGCGGCGCAGTGCGCCATAACCCTCAGCGAGTTGGGTCATGTCCGGCTCGGCGGAGGGCTGCCAATTCTGCCGAGCTTTTTTGTTGATCGCAGCATTCAAGCCCCGCAGGAGCACGGCCTGCTCATACGGCTGCTTGACCTGTCGAACCTGAGCCGACTCCTTATCGAGCAAACCATTCAATTCAGCCGCCAAGCCTTTGCCGCTGCGCAGCAGCTTGAGCAGCTGCGGCCAGTCGCGCACATCACCCGGGCCCAGCAGGTCATTGCCCCACAGGTAGATATGGCTGGCACCCAGCAGTTTTTCCGCTTCCGGGGTTTGCCGCAGTTTGTCTGCCAACGGCTCATAACGTCCCTGCTCCACCAGCCACTGGCGATAACGCTTGGCGCCGGCGAGCGGGTCGCTCTCGCCGAGGTGCAGCAGCAGCGTCATCGGCGTCGCGGGATGCAGCGTTGTGAACTCATGGGAGGCCGACAACGCGAGTCCCTTACCGTCGGCCTGCCAGTGCAAGCGGTTGTTGTAGGGATTGGTCATCAGCCAGTTGAGGGTGAACGCACCGTGGTCCACACCCCACAACGGCAGGCTGAGGTCTTGGGTGGTGTTGACGTCGCCCTGCTCCAGCAGGAATTTTTGCCACACGGCATTGCCCGCCGGCACGTAGTGCCCTTCGGCCAGGGGCCAGATCAGGCCGTTGCCCATGGCACTGGCGGGTTGCCGCAAGATGGCCAACTCACCGGCATCACGGGCAGTAATCGTCAGCGCGAGATCACGTTGATCGAGGGTGGCGCTCAAGCGGTAGGCGCCGTTGTCCCATTCCCAGATGGCCTGGCTGGCGCTTTGGGAAAGCGGGTTGACCGTGTGCGCAGGTACTCCGCTTGAAACCTGCACGGCGCGCTGGTCGCTGGGGATAACGTGGATCGCGAGGGTCGCCGGGTCAAGCTCAACTCGCCACAGGGCGTTCTCCAGCACCGTGCCCGCAAGGGCCACAGGTGACAGCAACAACGAACAAACCAGCAGGAAATGACGCATGGCGCAGGCCTTTGCAAACAGGATCAGGCCCGGAGGGTAAAACAATTGGCCAGGTGCGAAGGGCAAAAAAATGTTTCAGAGAACATTCCCACGTCCGTGTAGGAATGTCATCGCAGTGGCTGTCAGGCTTGTTCTTTCTTCGGCTCGCGAATCTTGTACCAGGCCACATACAGCGCCGGCAAAAACAGCAGCGTGAGCAAGGTGGCGATAATAATCCCGCCGATCATCGCGTAAGCCATTGGCCCCCAGAACACTTCCCGGGCGATGGGGATCATGCCCAGGCTGGCCGCCGCTGCGGTCAGCAGAATTGGCCGGCGCCGGTGCTCGGTGGCTTCCACCACCGCGTCCCACGGCGTGTAGCCGTCGCGTTCGTAGGCGTCGATCTGCGTCACCAGGATCACCGAGTTACGGATGATGATACCGATCAACGCAAGAATCCCGAGGATCGCCACAAAGCCCATGGGCGTGCCCGTGGGAATCAGCGCCAGCACCACGCCAATCAACCCCAGCGGCGCAACGCTGGCCACCAGGAACATCTTCTGCACGCTGTGCAGCTGGATCATCAGGAAGGTCGCCATCAAGAACAACATCAGCGGCACCACCTTGGCAATCGGGCCCTGGGCCTTGCCGCTTTCTTCCACGGTGCCGCCGGTAGCGACCTTGTAACCCACCGGCAACGCAGCGCTGAACTTGTCGATTTCCGGCTTGAGCTGTTTCACCAGGTCGGTCGGCTGCATGTCATCGCGCACCGCCGCCTTGATCGTAATGGTCGGCTTGCGGTCGCGACGCCACACCAGCGGCTGCTCAAGTTCATAGCGCACGGTGGCAAACGCCAGCAGCGGAATCGAGGTGCCGTTGGGCGTGACGATCTGCAGGTTCTGCAAGGTCTCCGGTGTACCGCGCTCGGCGTCTTCGGCGCGGCCGACCACGTTGATCAGGTAGATATCATCGTGCACCTGGGTCACCGACGCACCGCTGACCACGCTGTTCATCAACTGCGCCACGTCTTCCGACGACAGCCCCAGTTGCCGCGCCTTGTCCTGGGCGATGTCCACCCGCAGGACTTTGCCCGGCTCGTTCCAGTCGTAGATGATCTCGCCCATGTGGGTATTTTTATCGAGCATGGTCGCCAGTTCGATCGCATGTTTGCGCACCTGGTCGATGTCCTTGCCAGACACCCGGTACTGGATCGGACGCCCTACCGGCGGGCCCATTTCCAGCGGCTGCACAAAGCTGCCCACGCCGACAAAATCTTCCCGCAGGCGTTTTTGCAGGCGGGCAATCAGCGCGCCGCGCTCTTCCAGGCCCTTGCTCACAATCACCAACTGCGCGTAGTACGGGTTCTCCAGTTGCTGGTCCAGCGGCAGGTAGAAACGGATCGCGCCCTGGCCGATGTAGGTGCTCCAGCGGGCGATGTCCGGGTCGTCCTTGATGATGGCTTCAAGGCGGTCGACGGCCTTGCGGGTTTCATTGATCGAAGCGTTTTGCGGCAGGTTGAGGTCGACGAGAATTTCCGGACGGTCCGAGGACGGGAAAAACTGGTTCTGCACGAACTGCATGGAAAACACCGATGCCACAAACAACAGCACGGTGATGCCGATGGCCCACCAGCGATTGCGCATGGCCCACAGCATGCCGCCGTTGAACGCCCGGCCCACCCGGCCCGGCTCGGCGTTATGAGGTTTTACCTTGCTGCTGAGGATATGCACGCCCAGCACCGGCGCGAACAACACCGCGACCACCCACGACACCAGCATCGCCACCGCAATCACCGCGAACAAGGTGAAGGTGTACTCGCCCGCCGAACTGGCGTTGAGGCCGATCGGCACAAACCCGGCGACGGTCACCAGGGTGCCGGTCAACATCGGGAACGCGGTGGAGGTGTAGGCAAAGGTTGCCGCCTGCTCCTTGGTTTCGCCTTTTTCCAGGCGCGTGATCATCATCTCCACGGTGATCATCGCGTCGTCCACCAACAGGCCGAGGGCGATGATCAAGGCGCCCAGCGACACCCGCTGCATGGTGATGCCGCTGTATTCCATGAACACAAACACCAGCGCCAGCACCAGCGGAATCGAGCAGGCCACCACCAACCCGGCGCGCACGCCAAGGCTGATAAAACTCACCACCAGCACGATGATCACCGCTTCAAACAGCGCGCTGGTGAAGCCGCCGACGGCCTCCTCCACCACTTCTGCCTGGTCGGAAACCTTGTGCACGCCCACCCCCACCGGCAGGTCGGCCGTCAGGTCGTCCATACGCTGGTGCAGGGCCTTGCCGAAGTCCTGGATGTTGCCGCCCTTCTGCATGGCGATGGCCAAACCGATGGCGGGCTTGCCGTTGAAGCGGAACATCGGCGTCGACGGGTCGACATAGCCGCGGGTGATTTCCGCCACATCGGCCAGCCGATAGAAACGGTCATTGAGCCGCAGGTTGACGTTGGCCAGGTCCTTCTCCGAGGCGAACTGCCCGGAGGTACGCACCGAAATCCGCTCGGGCCCGGCCTCGATCACCCCGGCCGGGGTCACCGCGTTCTGCGATTGCAGGCTCTGCACCACCTGGCGCTGGTCAATCCCCAGGGCCGCGAGTTTGCGGGTGGAGAAATTCAGGTAAATCACTTCGTCCTGCTGGCCGATCATCTCGACCTTGCCCAGCCCCGGCACCGAGCGAATTTCGGCGCGCACCTGCTCCACGTAATCGCGCAGTTGGCGCATCGACAGGCCATCGGCGGTAAACGCATACACCGAGCCGAATACATCACCGAACTCGTCGTTGAACGCCGGCCCCTGCAAGCCCTGGGGGAAACTGCCGCGAATGTCGTCGATCTTCTTGCGAACCTGGTACCAGATCTCCGGGATGTCCTTGGCGCTGGTGGTGTCCCGCAGGAACACAAACACCGTGGATTCCCCGGGCCGGGTGTAGCTTTTCACGTAGTCGAGGGAGTCCAGCTCTTCGAGTTTTTTCTCGATGCGGTCAGTGACCTGCTTGAGGGTTTCTTCCTGGGTCGCGCCCGGCCAGCGGGTCTGGATCACCATGGTCTTGATGGTGAACGACGGGTCTTCCTCACGGCCCAGGTTCATGTACGAGAACACGCCCATCAGCAGCGCGACGAACATCAGGTACCACACGAAGGACTGATGCTTGAGGGCCCAGTCGGATAAGTTGAAGCTCCCTTTCATCGCGGGCTGTCCTCGTCGATTTTGACTTTTTGCCCGGGCTTCAGGCTGTTCACGCCGGCACTCACCACGCGTTCGCCGGGTTTGACGCCGGCGTTGAGCAAGGCGCTGTCGGCGTCACGGCTGACGATGGTGACGTCACGGGGCTGCACGGTCTGGCTTTGGGTGTCGATGACCCAGATGCGGGTCTTGCCGTCAGCCTCCTGCACGGCGCTGAGGGGCAGTTCGATACGCGGGGCGATGGCGGAACTGAGGGTTACGCTGATGGCGGTGCCAAGGCGAAATGCGGGCGGCGTTTCGGCCAGGGTCAGGCGCGCGCGACGGGTGCGGGTGGCGCTTTGGGCCTGGGGTTCGATCTCACGCACGGTGGCGGTGGTGCTGACGCTCGGGTCCATTTGCCCGGCCACCAGAAACACCACGTCCGGCGGCAGGCGCTCGGCAAGGCCGGCGGGCAGGTCGATGACGGCCTCCTTGATGTCGGGACGCGCCAGGGTCACCACTTGCTGCCCGGCACTCACTACTTGGCCGGCCTCGGCATTCCAGGCGGTGACGATGCCCGCGTGGTCGGTGCGCAGTTCGGCGTAGTTGAGCTGGTCCTTGGCCTGGTTGACCGAGGCCCTGGCTTGATCGAGGGAGGCCTGGGTAGTTTTCAGATCAGTCTGGGCGATGTCCAGTTGGGCCTGGGCGCCGACGCCACGGTTGAACAATTCCTGCTGGCGGCGTGCGTTGGCCTGGGCGTTGATCCACTGCGCCTGGACGCGGGCCAGGTCGCCCTGGGCAGCACGAAGCTGGTTCTGCTGATCGGTGGGGTCGAGCACGGCCAGCAATGCACCCTGCTCCACCTCAGCACCCACGTCGACCGCGCGCCGGGCGATGCGGCCGGGCACACGGAAACCGAGATTGCTTTCGTAGCGGGCCTGGATCGTACCGGCAAAGCGGCCGAGGTTTTCCTGGTCTTCGGATTTCACTTCAATCGACAACACCGGGCGCACCGGTTCCGGCGCCGGTTCTTCCTTGGAGCACGCCACCAACAGCAGGCTGGCGGCGAGTAATACCGTCAGCCGCTTCATGGCTGCACTCCCTGGGCCTGGGCCTGGGCCTGATCCGGCGGCTGGGCGATTTCCACGATCATGCCGGGATGCAGCAATTGCCCGCCGGCCACCACGACTTTTTCGCCGCCCTTGAGGCCGTCGCTGATGATCACCTTGCCGGTGAGGTAGCGCGCGACCGTAACCTTGTGCAGTTGCGCCTTGCCGTCGTCGTCAATCAGCCAGACCGCCGGCGCGCTGATGTCTTTGGTCAGCGCGGCCCAAGGCAACTCGATGCTGGCCTTGGCCGGCCCGTTCGCGGTGGCGCTGACCACCGAGCCCAACTGCATGCCCTTGGGCAGCGCGTCGAGGGCGATTTTGACTTGCACGGTGCCGGTATTCGCAGCCACCGCCGGGGTGACTTCGCGGACCTTGCCCACGGCAGTAATCTGCGGGTTTTCCAGCAGGCTGACGGTAATCGGTTTGTCCGGTGGCGGCTCCACCAGTAACGATTCATAGACGTTGAACACCGCGTCGCGCTCGCCGTCCCGGGCCAGGCTGAAAATCGGCACGGTGGCTTGCACCACCTGGCCCACCTCGGCCTGGCGCGCGGTGATGATGCCCGGCGCGTCGGCGATCAGCGAGGTGTAGCCCAACTGCTCGCGGGCGTTGGCCAACTGCGCCTGGGCGGCGGTCAACGCGCTCTGACTGCTGCGTAGCGCGGCCTGGGCGGAGTCGTATTCGCTGCGACTGGTGTAGCCCTTGGGCAGGAGTTTTTCCTGGCGCACAAACGCGGCGGCGGTCTGTTTGACCCGCGCCTGCTCGGCGACCACCTGGGCCTGGGCGGAGTCGACGTTGGTCTGCAAATCTTTCGGGTCGAGCTTGGCCAGCACCTGCTTGGCACTGACCCGGTCACCGACATCCACCATGCGCTGGATGATCTTGCCGCCGACGCGGAACGACAGATCGGTCTGCACCCGCGCCTGGATATCGCCGGTCAAGGTGACGGCGGCGGCAAAGTCGGTGGACTTCACGGTCTGCACAAACACCCGGGAATGTTCCTTGGGTTCGGCTTTTTCCTGGCCGCAACCGCTCAACAGCGCCAGCAGGCCAAGGCCGAAGATAAATGTCGAGGTGGGACCGCCCATGCAGGCTCCTTTTGCGTGATGCCGCCATGCCAGTGTCTATGCGACTGTGAGCTTAGAACAGGGTTCCTTATCTGCATGGAGAATCCCATACTCCGGGGGTTCCCACGCCGATAATTTTTCTCATGCTCAAGACCCTAGCGGTGGCCAATTACCGCTCGATCAACAAATTGGTGGTGCCGCTGGATCGGTTGAACCTGATCACCGGCCCCAATGGCAGCGGCAAGTCCAACCTGTACCGCGCCCTGCGGCTGCTGGCGGAGACGGCCCAGGGCGGGGTGATCAACGCACTGGCCCGCGAGGGCGGGCTGGACTCGACCTTCTGGGCCGGCCCGGAAAACATCAGCCGGCGCATGCTCAACGGTGAAGTCGCGGTAGAGCCGAACGTGCGTCAGGGCGCCAAGCGCCTGCGCCTGGGGTTTGCCGCCGAGGACTTCAGCTACGCGATCTCCCTGGGCTTGCCTGAGCCAAGCCAGTCGTATTTCTCCCTGGACCCTGAGATCAAGAAGGAATGCATCTGGGCCGGCCACGTGTACCGCCCGGCAAGCCTGCTGGTGCAACGTTCCGGCCCGATGGTGCGCGCCCGGGATGGCCGCGCCTGGGATGTATTGGCCCAGCACACGCCGAACTACCACAGCCTGTTCGATCAGGTCGGCAGCCTGCGGGGTTCGCCGGAGGTGCTGCTGTTACGCGAAAGCATTCGCGGGTGGCGCTTTTATGACCACTTTCGCAGCGACATCGACGCCCCGGTGCGCCAGCCACAACTGGGCACGCGTACACCGGTGCTGCATCACGACGGTCGGGACTTGGCGGCGGCGTTGCAGACCATCCGCGAGATCGGCGACCCCGAGGCTTTGCAGCGGGCGATCAGCGATGCGTTTCCCGGGGCGCGGTTGAATATCGAGCCGTTGCAGGGCGGTCGTTTTGCCATCGAGTTTTATCAGGAAGGGTTGCTGCGGCCCTTGTCGGCGGCGGAGTTGTCGGACGGGACCTTGCGTTATTTGTTGCTGGTGGCGGCGCTGCTGACACCGAGGCCGCCGACGATGATGGTGCTGAACGAGCCGGAAACCAGTTTGCACCCGGACCTGTTGCCGGCGCTGGCGCGGTTGATCATCCAGGTTTCGCAGCAGTGCCAGGTGTGGGTGGTTTCCCATGCCAGCCGCTTGATTGCGGCGTTGCAGCAAGATGAAGGGTGTAATTCGATTGTGCTGGAGAAGGTGATGGGGCAGACGCAGGTGGTGGGGCAGCGGGTGCTGGATGAGCCGGCGTGGCATTGGCCCAGCTAGGCGGTGCCTGACAGGGCCAATCGCCGGCAAGCCGGCTCCTACAGTTGATCGTATTCCTCTGTAGGAGCCGGCTTGCCGGCGATCGCGGCCTACCTGATCAGCCCTGCCACTTCCCGCCTTCAACAATCACGCTTTCCGGCTTGGTGTCATCGCTCAGTTCCTTGCGAACATACTGGTCATACAGCTTGAGCAAATATTTCTCCTCGCCCAGCTTGGCCAGTTCGGCATTCACCCAATCGCGCAGTTCGATGTTGCCCTTCTTCACCGCCGGCGCAATCGGCGCTTCATCGCCCAGCTTCTGCTCCAGCACACGGTAGCCCGGGTTCTGCTTGGCCCAGCTGAACAGCACCAGGTTGTCCTGCGCGTACGCATCACCACGGCCTGCCGACAACGCTTGCAGCGACTCGGAGTTTTTCTCGAACTTCAGCAGTTTCCAGTCCGGGTGGTTCTTGGTCAGCCAGATATCAGCGGTAGTGCCGGTGGTGACGATCGTGGTGCGGGTCGCCAGGTCGTCCAGGCTTTTCACCGGGCTGCCGTTGGCCACCAGCGCCTGCACCGCCACTTTCAGGTTTGGGTTGGTGAAGTCCACCGCTTCCTTGCGCTCAGGGGTCACGGTCATGTTGGCAAGGATCAGGTCCACCTTGTCGCTTTGCAGGAACGGAATGCGGCTCGCCGGTTCCACGGCGACGAATTCGACCTTGTTCTCGTCGCCCAGCAGGTCCTTGGCGAAGCGGCGGCCAATGTCGGTATCAAAGCCGACGTAGCGGCCGGACTCATCCACAAAACCAAACGGTGGTTTGTCGGTGAATACACCGACGATCAGCTTGTCCCGCGCCTTGATCTTGTCGATGTAGCTCACCGCCGCCGGTGCCGGGGTGGCCGCAGCAGCCGTCTTGGCGGGCTCTTCGGATTTATTGCAGCCGGCCAGCAGAGCGAGGCCGAACAGGGGGAATAACAACTTGGCAGTTTTCATAACAGCTCCAGTTCCTTGGTTCTTTTGGGCAGTGTTGAAACGAAGGAGAACTTCTCCAGGAACTGCTGCGCGCGTGCGGTTTGCGGGTTCGTAAAGAATGCCTCGGGGGTGTTTTGTTCGAGGATGCGGCCGGCCTCCATAAACACCACGCGGTCGGCGACCGCGCGGGCGAAGGCCATTTCATGGGTGACGATCAGTAGGGTCATGCCATCCCGGGCCAGGCCCTGGATTACTTCCAGCACTTCCTTGACCATTTCCGGGTCGAGGGCGGCGGTGACTTCATCAAACAGCATGACCTGCGGGTTCATGCACAACGAACGCACGATGGCGATGCGTTGCTGCTGGCCGCCCGAGAGCTGGCGCGGGTAGGCATCGCGTTTATCCGCCAGGCCCACCCGTTCCAGCAGTTTTTCAGCCTGGGCGCGGGCTTCGCGGGGGTCGCGTTTTTGCACTTTGAGCGGGCCGAGCAAGATGTTGTCGAGCACGCTCATGTGCGGGAACAGGTGATAACTCTGGAACACCATGCCCACGTCCTGGCGCACCTGGCGCCAGTCAGTGGCCTTGTCCAGCAGCTCCTTGCCGGCAAACCGCAGGCTGCCGCTGTGGGCCACTTCCAGGCCATTGAGGCACCGCAGCAGCGTGCTTTTGCCGCAACCGCTGGGGCCGAGGATCACCACCACTTCGCCGCTTTCGACGCTCAGGTCGATGCCCTTGAGCACCTGCTGCTCGCCGAAGTATTTGTTGAAACCCTGGAACTCGATCAATGCGCTCATGCTTGGGCCCAGCGCCGTTCCAGCACCTTGGAGGCGGCCGACAACGGGTAGCAGATAAAGAAGAAAAACAGGAACAGCGCGCCGTAGATCAACACCGACTCGTAGGTGCGCTCGATGATTTGCTGGCCGACCTTGATCACGTCCACCACGCCGATCAGCACCGCGAGGGAGCTGGTCTTGATGATGCGGGTATAGACGTTGATGGTCGGCGGGGTCATGCGTTTCAGGGCCTGGGGCAGCAACACGTAGCCGTACAGCTGCGGGTCCGACAGGCCAATCGACAGACCGGCTTCGCGCTGGCCGCGGGGCAACGAATGCAAGGCACCGCGCACCACTTCGCCGACTTCACTGGCGCCCCACAGCGACAAGACCAGCACCGCGCACCAGAAGCTCGGGATGCTCAGGCCAAAGAAAATCGGCAGACCGAAGAACAGCAAATACAGCCATACCAGCACCGGGATGGCGCGGAACAGCTCCAGGTAAACCCGCAGCACCAGGTTGATCGCTTTCGAGTTCAGGGTGCGCAGCACGCCATACAACACACCGCCGACCGTGCTGAAGGCGATGCTCAAGAATGAGATCGACAGGGTTTGCGCAGCGCCCTTGCCCAGTTGAGGCAACGACACCCAGAGTAATTCAAGACCCGAACTGGCCATGCTGGAGCCTCCTTTCAAGGCGGCTGAGCAGCAGCGACAGCGGCAGAAATAACAGCACGCAGATCAGTGTGAGCACCGCGAGCATTTCGTAGGTTTTGTAGTAGAGGGCGATATAGCTTTTGGTGGTGTAGAGAATCTCCGGCACCGCCACGGCTGAAACGATCGTGGTTTCCTTGAGCAGGAAAATGAAGTTCGCAAACAGCGCCGGCAGGCTGAGGATCCCGGCCTGGGGCAGGATCACATGGCGCAGCAGTTGCCAGTGGGACAGGCCGATGGACTTGCCCGACTCGATCTGTGCCAGCGGTACCGCCTCCACACCCGCGCGCAGCACTTCGGTCAGGTAAGCGCCGCCCAGAAAAGTCATGGTGATGATCGCCGCCCAGAACCCGGAGATATTCAGCCCCAGGGCCGGCAACGCGAAGTAGACAAAAAACAGTTGGATCAGCAGCGGTGTGTTGCGCGCCAGCTCGACGTACAGCGCCACCAGGCGCCACACGTAAGGGGTGCGAAATACCAGCAGCGCGGCGTTGAGCAAAGCCACCAGCATGGAGGTGCCGATGGCGATCAGGCCGACTTGCAAGGTCACGCCCACGGCCTTGAGAAACGCCGGCAGCGTGCTGAGGATAAATGCGTAATCGAAGGTCATCTGAAATCCCTGACGCCACAGGGGTAATGCGGCGTTGGTGCGGTCCGGTTCAGCGTGGGTAACGCTGAGTAGCGCCGACTTTAAAGGTATAAAAAGTAAAATTTAAATACCGAAATAGCATATTGATATCACCCAAATAGATAACCTGCGGATTCGCGGTGCAGGCGGATGACAGCTACTGTTCCCGTGGAAGTAGGAAGGGTCTTTTTATCGGCGCCGCACTTCAGGGATAGGCAGCGCCTGGCCAGACTGATGGCCTATCAACAGGCGAGGGAATGAGCGATGACCGAGGCAAAACCGATTGACCCGCAGGAACTGGTGAAATGGCTGGTGGCGTTGCGCAGGGCCATTAACAGCCGGAATGTCTGACCTGACGCAGTACCAAATGTGGGAGCGGCCTTACTGTGGTGAGGGGCTTGCTGTGGTGAGCGGGCTTGCCCCGCGCTGGGCTGCGAAGCAGCCCCATCAATCTGCGGTGAACCCGACGGTGGACAAGCCCCCTCACCACAGCAAGCCAGCTCCCACAGTTTTGACCGCACTCCAACCATAAAAAACGCCGACGCTATAAAAGCCGTCGGCGTTTAAACCTTGAAGGAGGTTTTGGGGCTCGATCAGAACGCCGGCACAACAGCGCCGTTGTATTTCTTCTCGATGAAGGCTTTCACTTCAGGACTGGTCAGGGCTTTGGCCAGCTTCTGGATCGCATCGCTGTCCTTGTTGTCCGGGCGGGCAACCAGGAAGTTCACGTACGGCGACTTGGCGTCTTCGATGATCAGCGCGTCCTTGGCCGGGTTCAGGCCGGCTTCCAGGGCGTAGTTGGTGTTGATCAGGTCCAGGTCAACCTGGTCCAGAACGCGTGGCAGCAAGGCCGATTCCAGCTCTTTGAATTTCAGGTTTTTCGGGTTGCTGGCGATGTCTTTCGGCGTGGCCAGGGCGTTGGTCGGGTCTTTCAGGGTGATCACGCCAGCCTTTTGCAGCAGCAGCAGGGCACGGCCGGAGTTGCTGCCTTCGTTCGGGATGGCCACGGTGGCGCCATCTTTGAGCTCAGAGATGTTTTTGATCTTTTTCGAGTAACCGCCGAAAGGTTCGACGTGCACACCGATCACGGTGACCAGGTTGGTGCCTTTACCCTTGTTGAAGTTTTCCAGGTACGGCAGGGTCTGGAAGTAGTTGGCGTCCAGACGCTTCTCGGCCACCTGTACGTTCGGCTGTACGTAGTCGGTGAAGACTTTGATTTCCAGGTCCACGCCTTCTTTGGCCAGGGTCGGTTTGACCAGCTCAAGGATCTCGGCGTGGGGGATCGGGGTAGCGGCAACCACCAGTTTCTCGTTGGCCTGGGCGAAGCTTGCAGTCAGGGCAGCCGCCAGTGCGGTAAACAACAGAACCTTTTTCATGCAGTGTCCTTATCGAAAATCCGGGTCGTCTGTGACGGCCGCTTTTTTAGTGGATGCCAGCGAAGTGCTATCGCGGCGTGGAGCGGACAATACCGAGGTTTTTTATTCCAGAACAATACTTTTTATTCACTTTGATATTCCATTTTGTTCATGCAGGAGCCCGGCTTGCCGGCGATGTCGGTCTTGAGCCTTGCGATGCTCCTGAGGACGCCATCGCCGGCAAGCCGGGCTCCTACAAAACAGCGTGTTCTTTCAGATAGCTTTTCAGGGCTTCAACCTCGGCGGCGCTGGCGTGGCCAAGAATTCGCCGCACCTGCTCCACAGGCGAACCCGCCACGGGCAGGTTCAAATGCTCAGGCAGAATCTCGTCGCCACTGCTGACCAGCAGGGCAAAGTGAATCACGTTCTCCAACTCCCGGGTGTTGCCGGGCCAGCTGTGATGCTCCAGCACGCGCTGGGCTTCGTCGCTGATCAGCGGCACCGGCAGGTCGAGACGCTGGCTGTAGATGCCGAGGAAATACTCTGCCAGCGACAGGATGTCGCCCACCCGCTCGCGCAGTGCCGGCAACTCCAACTGGCCTTCGCTGAGGTAATGGAACAAGCGCTCGTGGAACTTGCCGGCCGCCACGGCCTGGGCGAGGTCGATGCTGGTGGCCGCCACCAGGCGCACATCCACCGGGCTTGGCTGATGGGCACCGACGCGGGTGACTTCGTGGTTTTCCAGCGCCGCCAGCAACTTGACCTGGATCGGCAACGGCAAGTCGCCGATTTCATCCAGGTACAAGGTGCCGCCGTTGGCCGAGCCAAACCAGCCGGCCCGGCTGCTGGCCGCGCCGCTGTGGCTGCCGGCGGCATAGCCGAATAATTCGGCGTCGGCGTACGTCGGGCTGATGGCGCCGCAATTGACCGAGACAAACAAACCGGTGCGGTCGCTGCCACGGTGGATGTGGCGCGCGAGCAATTCCTTGCCGCTGCCGGTTTCACCGCGGATCAGCACGGGCAAGGCACGGGGGGCGAGGTTTTCGAGGTCTTCACGCAATTGGCGCGAACGCGGGTCGACAAACACCAGCGCCTTGGCCCGGATGCTCAGGGGGCTTTTTTCGGCGTCGGGGAAGGTCAGCAGTGGCTGACCGAAGGTTTCATGCAGGCTCATGGCAGACTCCCGCCCCATCCACGAAGGGGAAGGGGCGTTTAAAAAATTTTATGCACGGCGCCGGGAGTGATGTTCCAGGCGATTTTGCAGGCGATAGAGGTAGGCGAAGCCCTGTTCCCAGCGTTGATGTCCGGACTTCACATTGATGTGCCCGGCGCCCGCGAGAATCCCCGCTTCGGCGCCCCAGTTACGCGCCAGTTCAAGGGCGCGGGTGGCGCTGACGGCGCTGTCGTTGTCGGAACTGACCACTTGGCTGGGGAACGGCAACAGGTCGCTGGGGATTGGCGCAAAGTTACGCAGGGCGGGTGCGCAGGCGGGACGTTCGACATCGGCCGGGGCCACCAGCAGGGCGCCGCGTACCTGACGCAGAAACTGCACCGGTGCGGTGGCCGCCCAATGGGCAACGGTGATGCAGCCCAGGCTGTGGGCAATCAGAATCACCGGGGTGCTGTCGGCGGCAATGGCTTCGGCCAGTGCTGCCACCCAGTCTTCGCGACGCGGGGTGAGCCAGTCGGCCTGCTCCACGCGTGCGCTGTTGGGCAGGCTGTTCTGCCAATGACTTTGCCAATGATCTTCTGGCGATCCTTGCCAGCCCGGCACGATCAGATAACGAATCGACTCGCTGTGCATGGGTGTGCCCTCCTGCAGCGTTTAACGTTGTGGGTCAGTATAGGCACGAGGTATATATTCGTTAAGGAATAAGAAGCTATTTATTAATAACCAAAATGTTGGATTGAGGGTGGTGTGGGGGTTTAGGGGTTGAGGGTACATATCCGTTATTCAGGTAACGGCGGCTTATGGTTTCGCTCTTACAGCGACTCACTTTGGAAAAGCCCCAAAGTAAGCAAAGGGCTCTGCCCCGCCTGTCGGCGCCTCGCTGTGGCTCGGTGTTCCCTCACTCCGGCATTGCTCCGCGGGCCGCCGCGACGGGGCGTCCCTGCCCCGTCGCGGCTAAACCGGCGTCCTGCCGGTTTACCCGCTCCTCAATACCTACGTTCGGCCTCGGGCTTATTGGGGCAGTCAGAGCCAGATCAAGATCAAAAGCAAGAGCACAGCGGCCTACAGGCCGGCTTGAGTGGTAGAAGCCAGATCAAAAGCCAAAGCCAAAGCCAGAGCGAAAGCCAAAGCGAAAACCAAATCTGAAACTGATGCAGCTCTGCTTTTCTGTGGGAGCTGGCTTGCCTGCGATGCAGACAACTCGGTCTCTCAGGTACACCGAGGCGATGCTATCGCAGGCAAGCCAGCTCCTACAGTTGGACCGTGCCCACTGTAGATTTTGATGTTGCCTTTGCTTCACACCACTCAAGCCGGCCTGTAGGCCGCTGTGCTGTTGATCTGCTTTTGATCTTGATCCTAGGCGCCCCGTTAAACCACGCTGGCCGAACGCAGGCTTTGGAGCGTGGGTAACCCGGCAGGACGCCGGGTTAGCCGCGCTGGGCCAAGGATGGCCCATCGCGGCGGCCCACGGTCCAAAGCCGGAGTGAGGGCACACCGAGCATTAGCGAGGTGCCGAGTGGTGGGGCAAGAGCGTTTTGCTTACTTTTGCGCTGTTCAAAAGTGAGCCGCTGTAAGAGCGGAACCCATAGCCGCCATTACCTAAATAACGGATATACACACCAACCCAAACCAAAGGCAAAAAAAAGGCCGCACCCTGCCAAGGAGACGGCCAAAAAAATTGTCGAGGCATTTGAAACTAACGTGCAGTAATCACCGACAGCTTGGTAATCCCCGCGCGCTCGATAGACGCCATGGCTCGCGCCACTTCGCCGTAGTTCACTCCATCATCAGCCTGCAGTTGCACCCGAACGTCCGGGTCCTTGGCCTTGGCCGACTGCAGGTTGAATTCCAGCAGGTCCGGCTGGATTTCATCCTTGTTGATAAACAGTTTGCCGGCCGCATCAATGCTCACCACCAGCGGATCTTTCTGCTCCACCGGGGCCACAGCCTCCGTCTTGGGCAGGTTGATCGGAATCGCGTTGGTCAACAGCGGCGCGGTGACGATAAACACCACCAGCAGCACCAGCATCACGTCCACCAGCGGGGTGACGTTGATCTCGCTCAGCACCTCATCACTGTCTTGCGTGGAAAAGGCCATCTCAGGACGCCTCCTTCACTTTTTGCGCGCCGCCCTGAGCACCACCAGCCTTGCTCAGCGTCGGGTGCAGCAGCACGCGGAAGGAGTTCTTCTGCGCCAGGCTGTAGAAGTCGTGGGCGAAGTCATCCAGGTCGGCGGCGGTGAGTTTCAGGCGACGCAGGAAGTAGTTGTAGACCAGCACTGCTGGCACCGCGACGGCGATACCCACGCCGGTGGCAACCAGGGCGGCACCGATCGGGCCGGCCACGGTTTCGAGGCTGGCGGAACCGGCGGCGCTGATGCCTTTCAAGGCTTCCATGATGCCCCACACGGTGCCGAACAGGCCGATGAACGGCGAGGTGCTGCCGATACTCGCGACCACGGCCAGGCCGGTTTCCAGGGAGCGGCGCTCACGCACGATTTGTTGGCGCAGGGCACGTTCGAGGCGGTCCTGATGGTTGATCGCCTGGCTCAAGTCCGCAGCGTGTGGCGCCTCACCGACCTGGATCGCGGCGTAACCTGCCTGGGCCACGCGGGCAGCGGCGCCGGGTTTGGTTTCGGCGAGTTCTGCGGCCGAATCAAGACTCGATGCCGCCCAGAACTGTTTGTGGAATTTGCGATCCTGGGACTTGAGGCGGCCGAACTGGACGCCCTTGAGCAAGGCCAGGCCCCAGGTGGCGACCGAAAAGACCACCAGCAGCCAGATAACCGCGCTTTCGATGGATTCAGTTGGAGATGCTAATGCCATGATGTTTTCCCTCTGTGCAGGTCGCGATGTGTCCAACACACCGCATCCCAATAATTAATGAATCTTGAAATCGATCGGTACGCTGACCCAGCCGTCCTGGGCCACATCGCCCTGCTTGGCCGGTACAAAACTCCAGCGCTTCACGGCAGCCAGTGCGGCTTCGTCGAGTTGCTGGCGACCACTGCTCTTCTGGATCTGGATCTCACCCGGTTTGCCGGTAGCCAATACATGCACCCGCAACAACACCGTGCCTTCCCAACCCCGGCGCTGGGCCAGTGACGGGTATTCGGGCGCCGGGTTCTTCAGGTACGCGGCGTTGGCCGAGGCCGGCGTTACCGGCGCTGGCGCAGGCGGTGCCGGGGCTGGAGCCGGTGGCGCAGGTACGGGCGGCGCGGGCGGCTGCTCCGCCACCGGTTTCGGTGCGGGCTTTGGTACCGGCTTGGGTTTCGGAATCTTTTTCGGCGCCGGCTTGGCGGCCAGCTCATCGACCACCGGTGGCGGTGGCTCGACAACCGGTGGCGGCGGCGGTGGCGGCACTGGCGGTGGCGGCTCCACAACCGGCGGCGCCGGCTGGGAAAATTCGATCGTCATCGGCGGAATTTCCGGCGGCACAATCGGCAGCACCGGGGTTGGCTTCTGGCTGACCCAATAGATCACCGCGCCATGCAAGGCCAGCGCGAGAATCCCCAACAGGATCGCTTCACGCCGACTCAACACACCCTTGGGGGTTTTCTGCGTACGCAACTGCCCCAACGGCGCGCGATGCGGCCGGCCAAGGTCGACCAACTCACCACCCGGTGCGTGGCGCCACTGCGCCTCTTGTGCACTGGCGGCGGTCTGGACATTGCCCATTGATTAACTCCCCTGCGGTCTTAAGCAAAAAAACCGACGGGCCTGCCTTGGCGGCCGTCGAGGGGTGAATCATCGGGGGCAGACGCTTATCTCTTAAAGTAATCTTTAAAGTTATGGATAGATCTAAAGTGAATAACCGAAACATCCGGATACGCCGAAGCCACGGCCTGCGCGGCCTGGCGCCGAGGGGCCAAATCTGAATGCTTTTGAGGCATACAAAATATTCCCTAAAGGCATGGCTCAGCGCGGGTTACTGGCACATAAATCCAGCAGTTGGCTCAACAATGCCTGCCCCGCCGCACCCAGGCCGTTACGGCCATACAGCGCCAGCCGCACGCCTTGCACGGCCGGCAAACCGCTGTCCGCGCCCAACACCACATGCCCGGGCTGCACCACCCGCACCGGCAGCAGGCTGATCCCCAGCCCCGCCGCCACCGCCGAGCACACGCTGGCCAGGCTCGCGCTGGAATAACCGATGCGCCAGCGCCAGCCGCCCACCTCCAGGTGATGCAGCATTTCATTGCGGTACAGACCGCCTGCGGGAAATGCCACCAGCGGCAGCGGGTCACGCACCAGGGACGGCGCACTGCGGCTGTCGACCCAGCACAACGGCTCCGGCCAGGACGCCAGGCAGTCATCGCTGTCGCCCATTTGCTTGACCAGCAGCACGTCAAATTCACCGCCGCGATAAGCCCGCAGCAACTCGGGCCCCAAGCCGCTGGTGACCTCCAGCCGCACCCGTGGATAAGCCTGCACAAACGCCGACAACAACGGCATCAGGCGCTCGGCCGCAAAATCCTCGGGCACCGCCAGGCGCAGCACACCGTCGCTCTGCTGGTTGATCAGCACGTCGGCCGCCTCTTCGTGCAGCGCCAGGATGCGCCGCGCATACGCCAGCAACCGCTCGCCCTCCACCGTGGCCACCACGCGGCGCTGATCCCGGTCGAGCACCTGGCTGCCCAACGCCTCTTCCAGGCGGCGGATCTGTTGGCTGACCGTGGATTGAGTCAAATGCAGGCGCTCGGCCGCGCGGGTGAAATTGCCGCAATCAACCACGGCGACAAAACTGCGCAATAACACGGGATCGAACATGGGCTCACCATTCCATTTGCCACTGATTGGCATGGTTATATTTAATTTCAGAATACCCCTGCGGCTGCCCATACTTCACGCCTCAATGCGCACGAGGGGTTTTGCATGACTGACGATCAACGGCACCTGCACCACGCGGTGCAACTGGCCCAGGCCAACGTAGCCGCCGGTGGCCGCCCATTTGGCGCCGTGCTGGTGCGCGACGGCGAGGTGCTGGTGGAAGCGGTCAACGAAATCCACTTGAGCCAGGACCCCACCGCCCACGCCGAGATGCTCGCCATCCGCGCCGCCAGCCAACAACTCGGCCCGCGCCTGGAAGGCTGCGTGATCTACGCCAGCGGCCAGCCCTGCCCGATGTGCCTGAGTGCGATGTACCTGTGCGGGATATCCCGCGTGGTATTCGCCGCCAGCAACGAAGTGGCGGCGCCCTTTGGCCTGTCCACAACCGCGATCTACCAGCAACTGTCGCTGCCGCTGGCGGAGCAAAAGTTGCCCGTACAGCACCTGCCGCAGGCGGCGATGCAGGCCCTTTACGCGCAATGGAAGGCCCTGCATGACGCTGAATAATTCGTTCGCAGGCAAACTCGCCGGCTGGGGCTTGCTGGTGGTGCTGGGGCTGAACCTGCGACCCATCCTCAGCTCCATCAGCCCGTTGCTGGGGGAAATCCGCCTGGCCACCGGCCTGAGTTTCCAGAGCAGTGCCTTGCTCACCAGCCTGCCGGTGATCTGCATGGGCCTGGTGGCATTGGTGGGTGTGCGCCTGGAGGCCAAGCTGGGGGAGCGTCGCGGGATCGCCCTCGGCCTGATGATGATTCTGCTGGCGTGCCTGGCGCGCTGGCTGTTTGGCCAGGCGCCGGCACTGCTGGCCACGGCGCTGTTCGGTGGCGCGGGTGTGGCGCTGATCCAGGCGTTGGTGCCGGCGATGATCAAGCGCCAGTTTCACCAGCGCGTGCCGTTGGCGATGGGGGTTTACTCGGCGTCGCTGATGGGCGGCGGTGGCTTGGCGGCGCTGCTCAGCCCGCTGGTGGCTGGGCACTTCCAGCAGTGGCAGGCGGGGCTTGGGATCTGGTTGCTACCGGCGCTGGGCGCGTTGTTGCTGTGGGCCTGGCTGCCGTTGGGCGCGGCAAAAAACCCGCAGGTGACGGCGCCGTTCCAGGGCCTGCGCAACCGTCGCGCATGGCTGCTGGCGCTGTATTTCGGTTTGGTGAATTGCGGCTACATGAGCATGGTCGCGTGGTTGCCGGCCTACTACCAGCAACTGGGTTGGGACGTATTGCCCAGTGGCTCGCTGCTGGCGTTCATGACGATCTTCCAGGTCATCGCCGCGCTGTTGATGCCCGCATTGGCGCAACGCGGCATCGATCGTCGACCGCTGCTGAGCATCAGCCTGCTGGCCCAGACCGTGGGCTATATCGGCTTGCTGACGGCGCCGCTGCAATTCCCGCACCTGTGGGTGGCGCTGATCGGCTTCGGCCTGGGGGCGTGTTTTGCCCTGAGCCTGCTACTGACCCTGGATCACCGCCGCGACCCTCGGGAAGCCGGCCAGTTGGCTGCGTTCGTCCAGGGCGTGGGCTTTTTGATCAACGCCATTTCGCCGTGGCTGACCGGCTGGCTGCGGGAACTGACCGGCAGTTTCGTCAGCGCCTGGATGGTGCTGACGCTGACCGTGGTGGCGATGCTGATACTCACCCGGGTGTTCAGCCCGGCGACTTATCGCACCGCACCGGCTGTGGCCTAGAAGTCGTAGCGACCGGTCACCCCAAGCGTGCGCGGGGTGCCCAGCAGCCCTTCATACCCACCGTTACCACCGGTCCACAAGGTGGTGTAGTAGGTCTTGTCGAAGGCGTTCTTCAGCCACAGCGACACGTCCCACTGCCCTTGCTGGTAGTTGCCCCGCAGGCCGGTGGACAGGTTGACCACCGCGTAGGCCGGGATCTGCCCGTAATCGGAATCTTCCACCGTGCCCACCGCCTTGGAGCGGAACGCATAGCTGGCGGTGACGTAGGGTTCGAAGCCGTTATCGAGGTTCCACTTGTATTCGCCATTGGCGTTGGCAATCCACTTCGAAGCGCCCACCACCTGGTGACCACTCAGGTCGCATGAGGCCGGCGCACCTGGCCGCAGGCTGACTTCCGGCGGGCACGGCGCATCCTTATACGAGAGGTATTGCACGTCGTTGTACGAGCCGTTGAGGTTGAGCGTGAGGCCCTTGATCGGGATCAGCGTGCTCTCCACCTCCACGCCCCGTGAGCGCACCGAGCCGGCGTTGGTCAGGTACTGCACGCGGTTGTTGTCGTCGTAGGCATTGGTCTGGTAGCCGTTGACCTGGGTCCAGAACAGGTTGGCGTTGAGCTGCAGCCGGCGGTCCCACAGGGTGCTCTTGAACCCCAACTCCGCGTTGTTCGCGCGCTCGGTGCCGATCAACAGCGAGTCCGGCCCGGCCGTGGGCGCGGAGCCTACCGCCAGGTTAACCCCACCGGATTTCTCGCCATGGGACAAGGTGGCGTAACCCAACACGTTGTCGTTGAAGCGATAGCTCAGGTTCAACAAGCCGGACGGGCTGGTGCTGTATTGGTTGAGGTCGCCGGAGTCGTAAGCCCCTGCTCGCCCGCGTCGCGCAGTGGCCGCCGCACCGGTGACTGCGTCGCCGCCAATGGGCGCGTTACGGGTTACCCAGGCGCTTTTCTGTTCATAGGTGCCACGCAGGCCGGCGGTGAAATCCAGGCGTTCGGTGAGGTGCCAGGTGCCTTGGGCGAACAGCGCAAAACTGTCGGTGCGGATATGCCCGTTGCCCACGCTGCTGACGTTGTTCAGGGCGCCCGTGGGCGTGCCGTTCCAGATGTCGGCCTTGGGCCCGTAATAGGCGAAGGATTTGTTGTCCAGGTCGGAGCCGAAGTAGTAGGCGCCGAGCACGTAATCGAAAAAGCCGCCGGTGGGCGAAGCCAGGCGAAATTCCTGGGACCACTGCTTGTCTTCCACCGACACGCCGGCGTTGTAGGACGCCGGTACGTTGAGGCCGTCGTCGTTGCGCGGGGTGAAATTCCACCAGCGGTAGGAACTGACCGAGGTCAGGGTAAAGTCGCTGGGCAGGGTCCAGTTGGCTTCCAGCGAGGTGCCGCCCTGGAACACGGTGACGTGCTGGTCGCTGTCGAGGTTGACCTTGCGGTGTGTGCCGTCGACCAGGGTCGCCCCCGCCGCTGCGGCCCGCGATTGATACAGGTTGGTGCCGTTGATGGTCGGCCCGGTGCTGTACAGCACGCGGGTGCCGGCGCTGGAGTCTTCTTCGTTGTAGTCGCCGATCCAGCGCAGGTTGAACGTATCGCTGGGCTTGTACAGCAGTTGCCCGCGAAAGCCCTGGCGTGAGCCGCCGTTGAGGTCGTGGCCGTTGTACTCGTTCTTGATGTCGCCGTCGCTGCGGGTGCGATACGCGGAAAACCGTCCCGCCAGGTCCTCGGTCAGCGGGCCGGAAATCGTGCCCTTGGTCTGGAAATAACCGTCCTCGCCCAGTGACGTTTCAATGCTGCGCTCCGGGGTAAAACTCGGCGCGCGGGTACTGATATTGATCACCCCGGCGGTGGTGTTCTTGCCGAACAGCGTGCCTTGGGGACCGCGAAGTACCTCAAGCTGTTCGATGTCCATGAGGTCGAACACGGCCATCCCCGGCCGGCCCAGATACACGTTGTCGATGTACAGCCCCACGCTGCCTTCCAGGCCGTCACTGGCCGGGTTATTCCCCAGCCCGCGAATCGACACGCTGGACTGGCGCGCATGCATGTAGGCGACGTTGACGCTGGGCACCAGTTGCTGCAAATCCTGAATCCGGTAGACCCGCTGGCTCTCCAGGGCCTGGCCGCCGATCACGCTCATGGGCGTGGGCACGTCCTGGGCACTTTCGGTACGCCGCCGCGCCGTCACCGTGACCGTTTCCAGTTGCCCGCTGGCGCTCTCACCCTTGGGCGCAGGCGCGGGCTCCTCGGCCGCCTGGCTGCTGGACCAACTGGCACTGCCCGCCAGCAACAGCGCCACGGGCAAGCGTTTCAGCCGCCAGGAAGAGGGAGGGACAGCGCGACTCAACAGGCTCATAAGCGGCTCCAGTGTCAGGAAATACGCTGGATCGCATATTCCTAAAGGCTATTTATTTATGTTTTTACAAACATTTACTGCATAAGAGATAGCCTTTATAAGGAGTCGACCTAATGCATAGCCAATGCATTTCCCCGATATTTTCAATGTGAAAAATGCATATCGACCTGCGCCAACTTCGCCACTTCATCGCCCTTGCCGAGCAACGCAGTTTTGTCGCGGCGGCGGTGACCGTGAACCTGTCGCAATCGGCCTTCAGCCGCAGCATCCAGGCGCTGGAACTCAGCGCCGGGTGCCAGTTGGTGGACCGTGGCCGCAAGGACCTGGCGCCGACCAAACAAGGCCAGGTGCTGCTCGAACATGCACGGCGGCTGGTCAGTGGCGCCCAGCAACTGGCCAATGAAATCAGCCAATTCAACGGGCTGGAGGCCGGAGAGTTACGTTTCGGTTGCGGCCCGGCGCCCGCTGCCGGGCTGATCCCGAAAGCCATCGGCAGTTTCATCGGGCGCTATCCCAAGGCCCGGGTGCAGTTCCAGGTGGACGACTGGCAAAGCCTGAGCAAGCGCCTGCTCAGCGAAGAGTTCGAATTTTTCGTCGCCGACACCCGGCACTTCGAAGCCAACCCGGACTACCAGACCCACCGGCTGCGCCCGCGCAAATGGTATTTCTGCTGCCGTGCCGGGCACCCGTTGGCAACCCGGGAAAGCGTGACCGGCGCAGAGTTGATGAGTTATCCGCTGGCGGTGACCATCCGCCCGCCGAACCTGCGCAAGGTCATCGTCGACCTCAGTGGCCGGCCCGACTACACGCCCAACGTCGAATGCGAAAACGGCTATAGCCTCCTGGGCGTGGTGCTGCGTTCGGACGCCATCGGCATCGTCAGCGCCAACAGCGACGTGCTGCACATGGCCCGTGGCGAACTGGTGTGCCTGCGCATTGAAGGCCTGGCCGAAGACCTGGAGGAGCGCTACACCCGCTACGGGATTGTCAGCCGCGCAGGGTATCGCCTGTCACCGCTGGCCGAGGCGATGATCGAGCAGATCAAGGTGATCGATGAGCAGGATGAAGAGGTGTGTGCGCTGGAAAATTTTGCTGTCTGAGCGACCGCTATCGCAGGCAAGCCAGCTCCCACAGGGGAATGCATTTCAAAGGTGGGAGCTGGCTTGCCCGCGATAGCACCGGTCGCCACACCCATGCGCCCACTGCATGAAACCCATTCCCCGAATGCACTTGCTTCAACGCCTGCCAAGCGGCGAAATCGTTCGCCTGTCCTCCGCTCGGTGAAGCCTCATGTCCCACCCCAAACCTGTGCGCAACGTGCTCTACATCATGTGCGACCAACTGCGCCGCGATTACCTCTCGTGCTATGGCCACGCCCATTTGCACACCCCCCATATCGACCGCCTGGCCGCCGCCGGCGTGCGCTTCAGCCGGGCCTACACCCAAGGCACGATTTGCGGCCCGTCGCGGATGTCGGCCTACACCGGGCGCTACGTCAGCAGCCACCAGGTGGCCTGGAACGCGGTGCCGCTGCCCCTGGAAGAACTGACGATCGGCGACTACCTGCGGCCCCACGGCATCCGTACCGCGCTGGTGGGCAAGACCCACGCCACGCCCAATCTCGAGGCCTTGCAACGCCTGGAGATCGACCCCGACAGTGCCCAGGCACAGCCGCTGAACGAAGTGGGCTTCGAGGCGTATTTCCGGCACGACGGAATCTTCCCCGACAGCCCGCTGTTCACCGAAAAACGCGAGTCCGCGCCCTACACCCACTACCTGCGCGAGCAGGGCTACGACAGCGCCAACCCGTGGCACGAATGGGCGAATGCGGCGGCCGGCGAATCCGGGGAGATCCTCAGCGGCTGGCACATGCGTAACGCTCACCTGCCGGCGCGGGTGGACGAGCAGCACTCGGAAACCGTCTACACCACCGATCGCGCCATCGACTTCATCACCGAACAGGGCGAGCAGCCGTGGTGCCTGCACCTGTCGTACATCAAGCCACACTGGCCCTACATCGCCCCGGCGCCGTACCACGCGCTGTACGCCGCCGAGCAGGTGCAGGCACCGATCCGACCCGCTCCCGGAAAGGCCAGCGATCACCCGGTGTACCACGCCTTCCGGCAGCACCAGGAGAGCCTGAATTTCTCCCGGGACGCAGTGCGGCTTAACGTGATTCCGACCTACATGGGCCTGATCAAGCAGGTCGACGATCAACTCGGCCGGCTGTTTGATTTCCTCGAAAGCAATGGCCGCTGGGACGACACGCTGATCGTGTTTACCAGCGATCACGGTGACTTCCTCGGTGATCATTTCCTGGGTGAAAAGGAATTCCTGCTGGAGCCGGCGGTAGGCATTCCACTGATCGTGCGCGACCCGCGTGCCGCCGCCGATATCAGCCGAGGCACGGTGGATGAGCGCCTGGTGGAAACCATCGATACCTTGCCGACGTTCCTGCAAGCCTTGGGATTACCAGGTGCCGAGCATCGCCTTGAGGGCCGCTCGTTGATTCCGCTGCTGCACGGCGAAGACATCGACTGGCGCCGCTACGCCATCGCCGAATACGACTATGCGTTCCAGGCCCCGGCACGCGAACGCCTGGAGCAGCCCATCGACCGCTGCCGCATGACGATGGTGCGCAGCGAGCGCTGGAAATACCTGGCCTACGACGGTTACCGCGCGCAGTTGTTCGACTTGCAGAATGACCCGCAGGAACTGCATGACCTGGGCACCGACCCGGCGCATGCCGATGTGCGCGAGGCGCATCGGGGTTATCTGTTCGAATGGCTGCGGGGCTTGAAGCGGCGCACCACCATCAGCCACGCCGAGATCGATTTGCGTGGCCAACGGTTTCGGTATGGCGAGCCGGAGGCAGAGAAGGTGGTGCAGATCGGCGTCTGGTGACGCCGAAACCCGCTTTTGTGGCGAGGGGGCTTGTCCCCCGTTGGGCTGCGAAGCAGCCCCAATAAGGTACATGCGGTCTGCCAGATACAATGACGTTGGCAGTTCCTGGGGCCGCTTCGCAGCCCAACGGGGGACAAGCCCCCTCGCCACAGCAAGCCCCCTAGCCACGAATATTGCGGTGGTTTTATAGGCCGCGGGTGGTCTGGCTGCGCTGCCCCTGCACGCTCACCGGCACATCGCCCTTGAGCGTCACCCGGCGCACGATGCGCTCCTGGGTGCCGTAGTCATCCACCGCGTAATGCTGGGTGGCGCGGTTGTCCCAGATCGCCACGTCGCCGGTGTTCCAGCGCCAGCGCACGGTGTTTTCCAGGCGTGTGACGTAGCTTTGCAGCAGGTTGAACAGGTGCGCCGAATCCACCTGTGAATAGCCCTTCAGGCGTTTGACGAAGTGCCCCAGCAGCAAGGTTTTTTCGCCGCTGACCGGGTGCACGCGCACCACCGGATGTTCGGTCTCGTAGACCGTCGAGGTGAAGACCTTGCGGTACTCCTCCAACTTCTCCGGCGACACGTCCGGCTTGCGCGCGGCGTAGTCGTATTCATTGCTGTGCACGGCCCAAAGCTTGTCGGCCAGCTCACGCAGTTCGGCATTCAGGTCGTTGTAGGCGGCAGCGGTGTTGGCCCAGACGGTGTCACCCCCCGAAGCCGGCGCCAGCACTGAACGCAGGATCGAGGCTTTCGGGTAAGCGTCGACGAAGGTCACGTCGGTGTGCCACGAGTTGGCGCGCTGGCCACGGGCGCCGTCCAGTTCCAGCAGGAACCGGGTGCCGTCGCGCACCGGTACGGTGGGGTGGGCAATCGGCTCACCGAGCAAATGGGCGAAGGCTTCCTGGCTCTGGTCATCAAGGTGGGTCTGCTCGCGGAAGAAGATCACCTTGTACTGCACCAGCGCCTGCTGGATGGCTTCGACCGTGGCGGCATCCAGCCCGCCGGATAACGTGATGCCACGGATCTCGGCGCCAATGCGTCCGGCCACCGGGTGGATATCCAGCGCCTGGGCGACGGGTTGAACAGCTAGTGCGGCGTTGCTCATGGTGATGACCCTCATGTGCCAGCTTTCGGTTGGGAGTAGCGTGCAACAACGCTCTATTCATATGCATTTTAGGTCTAGCAAATGAACGAATGCTTCGTTGACGGAATAAGAGCTTGCATTTAAAACCTCAGCTCCCCCGGTCGCAAATGCCTTCGACCTATTTTTCAGATGCCAGGAAAGCATATGGATCTTCGCCAACTGCGCTACTTCATTGCCCTCAACGAACACCGCAGTTTTGTGCGTGCCGCCGACGCCATGGGCATCACCCAACCGGCGTTCAGCCGCAGCATCCAGGGGCTGGAGCAGGAGTTCGGCTGCGTTCTGGTCGACCGTGGCAACAAGGACCTGCGCCCCACACCCGAAGGCCAGGTGGTGCTGCAGCACGCCCTGACCCTGGTGCACGGCGCCGCGTTGCTGAGCAGCGAAGTCACGCGCATGACCAAGCTCGATGCCGGCGAACTGCGCTTCGGTTGCGGCCCGGCGCCGGCGGTGAAACTGGTACCGGACGCGGTGGCGCGCTTTATCACCGCCCACCCGAAAATCCGCACCAGTTTCCAGGTGGATAACTGGGAAAAACTCAGCCGCAGCCTGAGCCGCGAAGAGATCGAATTCTTTATCGCCGACATCCGCCAGTTCGAGTCCGACCCGAACTTTCAGACCCGGCCACTGACGCCCAAGCGCGGGGTGTTTTTCTGCCGGCCGGGGCACCCGCTGTTGGCCAAGGACAGCCTGTCCACCAACGACATGTTCGATTACCCGTTGGCCGCGCCGCTGATTTCCCAGGGCATTCGCAAACTGCTGGCGAACCTCAGCGGGCGCATGGATTTTTCACCGAGCATTCACACCGAGCACTTCCCGGCCTTGGTGAAGATCGTGTTGCAGTCCAATGCCATTGGCGTGGGCACCGAGGAAGCGTTCGCCGAGGACGTTGCCAAAGGTGAGCTGGTGCTGCTGCACTGGCGCAACCTGCCGCAGAACCTGGAGAGCCTGAATGCGCGTTGCGGGATCGTCAGCCGCACCGGTTTTCGCTTGTCGCCGGCGGCGAAGGCGATGATCGAGACGCTGGTGGCGGTGGATCAGCAGGAGGTGAGTGTGGCGGTTTGAGAACCGCCCCCTCGCTTCAGATTCCGGCTGCTGCCAGCTTCGGCGCTACCCAATCACTCACCTGGAACGGCTTGCGGATCAACCGCTGCTGGGACGCCAGGTCCACCTTGTCCTGCAGTTTGGCGAGGAACACCGGGTCGAGGGTCGACGGGAAAATCTCGCTGAGTTTCTGGTCTTTCAAGTCGTTGGTCAGGATCACCGGTGGATAACTCGCCAGCCCCGATACCAGCTGGATGTAGGCCTGTTTGTTGTTGTCATCGGTCAACCATTGCACCGCCTGCTGTTGTGCCTTGAGCAGCGTGGCCACGGCTTCAGGGTGCTCATCGACAAACGTGCCACTGCCCACCAGCACACCCTGGATACTGCCGGCGTCGCCCAAATCCTTGGTGCTCAGCGGTATCTCGGCCAGGCCCTTGGCTTGCAGCGCACTCAGGCCCGAGCTGCCCCAGGTCGCGTCAATCTGCTTGGCAGCCAGTGCGGCGACGGCGGCGTTGAAGTCCAGGTTGATGACTTTCAGATCCTTCTCACTCAAGCCCTGGCTGGCCAATGCGCTGTCGAACGACAGCTGGCTGGCGGTGCCACGGAACACCGCAACGCGCTTGCCCTTGAGGTCTTGCAAGGTCTTGATGCTCGAACCGGGCACCACTCCCAGATAATGTTTCACGCCTCGGGCACTGGCACTCAGCAGGCGCGTGTCGAGGCCGTTGGACTTGCCGATGATCGCTGCCAGGTCGCCCAGGTAGGCAAGGTCCACCTGGCCATTGGCAAAGGCTTCGTTGATCACCGGGCCTGCGCCCTTGAAGAAATTCCACTGGATCTTGATGCCCTGCTCGGCGAAGGCTTTTTCGAAGATCTGCTGTTCGCGCAGCACGTCCACCACCCCGCCGCCGCTGTGCTGGGTACCGGCGCTGAGGTCGGGCACGGCAATCCTGATTTCCTTGAGGTCGGCAGCCTGCACCAGCCCGGCCAACGCCGTACCGGCGACCAATGTGATCAAGCGTTTGAAGGGCAGCTTCATGGGTGTTGCTCCTGTGGGCGGCGGTTGCCTGGGGAGCAGAAAGTAGGCACAAGCGAGTCAAAACTATAAATACTATAAATTCACAATTTAATAGCTTTCGGGTCTATAGCCGGCCAAACGCAGGCTCCAGAGGGTTATGCAACAACAGCATGGAAAATATTCTTCAAATGCATTGGATGCGTGTCGGGTGGCGGCTTTAAATGGTTTTTCTTATCCCTCAATCGTCTTGATTGTTTGTTTATAAGATCAAAAAAACATAAAGCCCACCGGACAACGGAGGTCATCCATGGCCCGAATCTCGCTGTTGAGCCTGCCACTGGCGGCCCCTGCCCAAGGGCGGCAGCCACGTTGGCCGCACCTGGGCGAGCGCCTGTTGCCCTGGCTGCTGCCGCTGGCATTGTTTGCCCTGTGGTGGCTGGCCAGCCGCAATCACTGGATGAGCGAACAGATTCTGCCCGCCCCGTCGCTGGTGTGGAGCAGCGCCGTGGAACTGGCTGGCGGCGAGTTGTGGAGCCACTTGGCGATCAGCCTGCGACGACTGTTCTGGGGCTTGTTGGCGGGCGTCAGTGCCGGCGCCGTGCTGGGCGCCCTTTTGGGTTTCAGTCCCCGGGCCGAGCGCCTGGTGTTCCCGACGTTCAGCGCGCTGTCACAGGTCCCGACGCTGGCGTGGATCCCGTTGTTCATGGTGTTTTTCGGGATTGGCGAAACCTTGAAACTGGTGGTGCTGGTCAAGGCCATTGTGGTGCCGGTCACCCTGCATACGCTGGTGGGCGTGCGCGATGCCCAGCCCGGCCTGCGCGAAGCCGCACGGGTGCTGCGCCTGCCGTCTCACCTGTTGATCCGGCGCCTGATTCTGCCCGCCGCACTGCCGGCGTTCATGGCCGGTGTGCGCCTGGCCCTGGCCGCCGGCTGGACCTCGTTGCTGGCGGTGGAGCTGCTGGCCTCCAGCGAAGGCATCGGCTACCTGATGGTGTGGGCGCGGCAGCTGTTCATGCTGGATATCGTCTTCGTGTGCATCGTGGTGATCGGCGTGCTGGGGGTGGTCATGGACCGTGGCGTCGGCTGGCTGGACCGCAAGTGGGTGCACTGGCCGCACCCGGCCACCGCACAGATTCGCCGTGGCCCGCGCTACCAGGGCTGGCAACGCTTGCAGCCGTGGCTGCTGCCGCTGGGTTTGTTGGCACTGTGGCAACTGGCAACGCAGCAGGCCTGGGTGGATCCGAACATCCTGGTCAGCCCATGGGCCGTGCTGCAAACCACAGCCGCTGGCGTGCTCGATTTGAGCCTGGTCAACGCGCTGGCTCTGAGCCTCGGGCGCACCTTGGGCGGCTTGGTGCTGGGCGGCGGCCTGGGCTTCCTCGTGGGCTTGCTGCTGGGCCTGTCGCGCACCAGTGAACGCGTGCTCGGCCCAACCCTCGCCGCCCTGCGCCAGATCGCGATTTTCGCCTGGGTTCCGCTGCTCACCGCCTGGTTCGGCCTCGGTGAATTGGCCAAGTGGGTATTCATCGCCCTTGCGGCGTTTTTCCCGCTGTTTATCGCCACCCAACGCAGCGTGCTGAACCTGTCACCCCAACTGAACGAAGCCGCCCAGGTCCTGCGCTTGAGCCTCGGCCAGCGCCTGCGACGGCTGGTGCTGCCGGGTGCGGCAGCCGGGATTTTCGCCGGCTTGCGCCTGAGCCTGATCTACGCCTGGCTGGGCACCATCGGCGCTGAATATTTCATGCCGTCCAACGGCGGCATCGGCAGCCTGATGATCGGCGCCCAGCAGTTGCTGCGCATGGATTTGATCATGAGCGGCATGCTCCTGGTGGGCCTCACCGGCGCCGCCCTCAACCTGATCGGCCAACGCATCGAAACCCGCGCCACCCGCTGGAGACACGCATGAACGCACCTATCGTCAGCTTCACCCATGTGGGCAAATCCTTTGACGTTGACGGCTTCGAACTGGAGGCCATCCGCGAATTCAACCTGGACATCGCCGAAGGTGAATTCGTCGCGATTGTCGGCTCCAGCGGCTGTGGCAAATCCACCCTGCTGCGCTTGCTGGTGGGCCTGGATACGCAGTTTCGCGGCCAGATCAGCGTGGATGGCAAGGCGGTCAGTGGCATCGGGGGCGAACGCGGCATCGTGTTCCAGGAGCACCGTTTGTTCCCTTGGCTGACGGTGGAAGAAAACATCGGCCTGGGGCTGGTCAACGAGCCCCTGAGCGCCGCCGAAAAGCAGCAGCGCGTCGGCGATTTTATCGAACTGGTAGGCCTGACCGACTTCACCCGCGCCTACCCGCACCAGCTGTCTGGCGGCATGGCACAACGGGTGGCAATCGCCCGTGGCCTGGTGGCCAGCCCGCGCATCCTGCTGCTGGACGAGCCCTTCGGCGCCCTCGACGCCCTGACCCGCCAGCAAATGCAGGACGAGCTGTTGGCTATCCGCGCGCGGGCCAGAATCACCACGATCCTGGTGACCCACGACGTGGAAGAAGCGATTTTTCTCGCCGACCGCGTGGTGGTGATGGAGCCCCGACCGGGGCGGATCAAGCAGGTGGTGGATATCGCCCTGCCCCATCCACGCCAGCGCAGCAGTTTCGACTTTCATCAGTTGCGTGAAGAACTGCTGCACGAACTGATCAGCGATGACCACTACCAGCCACCGGTGCGCGAACAGATCCGCGACCTGCCCCTGGCCTTTATTGCCTGCTGACGAGGAGCGTATTGATGCCGCAACGTCCCAACTTTTTTGTGATTCTGGCCGATGACATGGGCTTCTCCGACCTGGGCGCCTTCGGTGGCGAAATTGCCACGCCGCACCTCGACGCCCTGGCACTCAACGGCCTGCGCCTGACCGACTTCCACACCGCGCCCACCTGCTCGCCAACCCGCTCGATGCTGCTCACCGGCACCGACCATCACATCGCCGGGATCGGCACCATGGCCGAGGCGCTCACCCCGGAGCTGATCGGCAAGCCGGGCTACGAGGGTTACCTCAACGACAAAGTGGTCGCCCTGCCGGAACTGCTGCGCGACGCCGGTTACCAGACCCTGATGAGCGGCAAATGGCACCTGGGCCTGACCGCCGAACTGGCGCCCCACGCCCGGGGTTTCGAGCGTTCGTTCTCGCTGTTGCCGGGGGCGGCCAACCACTATGGCTTCGAGCCGACCTACGACGACACCACGCCGGGCCTGCTCAAATCCACCCCGGCGCTGTACATCGAAGACGACACTTTCGTCGAACAGTTGCCGGAGGATTTCTACTCCTCGGACGCCTTCGGCGACAAGCTGCTGCAGTACCTCAAGGAGCGGGACCAGAGCCGGCCCTTCTTCGCCTACCTGCCGTTTTCCGCCCCGCACTGGCCGTTACAGGCGCCGGCAGAGATCGTCGAAAAATACCGCGGCCGCTACGATGCCGGCCCCGAAGTGCTGCGCCTGGAACGCCTGGAAAAACTCAAGGCGCTGGGGCTGATCGATGCGGATGTGGAGCCCCATCCGTTGATCGAACTGAATACCCAATGGGCGGCCTTGAGCGAGGAGCAACGCCAGGTCTCGGCGCGAGCCATGGAGGTGTATGCGGCGATGGTCGAGCGCATGGACTGGAACATCGGGCGGGTGGTCGAGTACCTGCGCCGACAGGGGCAACTGGACAACACCTTTATCCTGTTCATGTCGGATAACGGCGCCGAAGGTGCCCTGCTGGAAGCATTCCCCAAGTTCGGCCCGGAGCTTCTGACCTACCTCAACCAGCACTACGACAACCGCCTGGAGAACATCGGCCGCGCCAATTCCTATGTGTGGTACGGCCCGGCCTGGGCCCAGGTGGCGACCGCGCCGTCACGTCTGTTCAAGGCGTTTACCACCGAAGGCGGGATCCGCGTGCCGGCGCTGGTGCATTACCCGCAGCTGTCCCTCAAGGGCCGGATCAGCCATGGCTTCGGCACGGTGATGGACATCACGCCGACCATTCTCGACCTCGCCGGCGTGCGCCATCCGGGCAAGCAGTGGCGCGGCAAGCCGGTGGCGCCGTTGCGTGGCAAGTCGTGGTTGGGGTTCCTGTCCGGCGAAACCGAACAGGTGCATGACGAACACACCGTCACCGGCTGGGAGCTGTTTGGCCGCCGGGCGATTCGCCAGGGCCAGTGGAAAGCCGTGTACATCCCGGGGCCCGTGGGGCCCGCTACCTGGCAGCTGTACGACCTGGGCCAGGACCCCGGCGAAATCCATGACCTTGCTCAGAGCCACCCGCAAAAACTGGCGACCCTGATCGGCCACTGGCAGCAATACGTCGAAGAAACCGGGGTGATCCTCAGCGCGTCGCCGTTTCAGCCGGATTGATCGCCACCGACGGATGGGTGGCGCGCTCGAACCGATTGGCCCGCGCAAACGTGCCGAAATCGTTGAAGCGCACACCCATTTCAGCCATCACTTTGTGCGCCGTTTTCACCGTCATCTGGCGGATGTAGAACGGCTCCTTGACCACGAAATGATGAATCCCGTGGGTGCTGCCGAAGTTGAAGCAGAACGCCTGCAACGGCCATAGCCACCAAGGGTTGAGCACCTGGGTTTGCTGGATCACATTGCCCGGCTCGATGTCGCCGTAGTAGTGCATGTTGGAGCTGACAAAGTGCAGGCAGAAGGTGCGCAGCACGTTGGGGCCGATGATCACCACGGCGGCGATATCGATCACGTGCATCACCGCCAGCGTGTTGGCCGACCAGTCGATCGGCGCGCCCAGCAGGCTGGCGATGCCATTGGCCGCATGGAAGCCGAGGAACACGTACCACGCGCCCCAATGCAGCAGCGCCAGCGGTGCGTAGACCAACGCCGTGCGCTTGAGAATGCCCAGCTTATGCTTCCATGACGGAGCCCGAAACACCCGGATCAGCGCCGACATGATGTTGTCGCCGACCATCAACAACCGCGCCAGGCCCCAGGGTTCACCGTTGGTGATTGCCCGCTCTTCGATGTCGGTTTCGCTGCCGGATACCTTGTGGTGATTGAGGTGGAGATGGCGCCGCACCCAAGGGTTGATGGTGCTCGGCCGCGCCAGCCAGACCAGGCCCATCATCAGGTTGAGGGGCAGGCGTTGCTTGCGAAAGTACATGCTGTGGATCAGGTCGTGTTCCAGCTCGTGGGTCAGTGACGCCAGGAACGCGTTGAGCAACAGGCACACCCACCACGCCATATGCCCGGTGATGTACAGCGCCGCGGAACCCAGCATGCCCACCAGGGCAAAGGCCAGGATGCCCGCGCCCAACGCGTCCTGATGCAGCAGCCACGGATGGCGCTGGCGCAATAACTGCCCCTCGGCCAGCACCACTTCACGGATATGCGCTGAACGCTGTTGCGCGTTCATCTGCCGGGGGCTTGCAGAAGTACCGTCCATGCTTCCATCCTCTGTCTTATTGATGCGTACATCCTGCCCTATGCGATCTGGCGGGACGCTAGCCCCACACGCCAACCTGTTGACCGCAAGCGCCAATCAACATGACCGAACCGACCTCCCTCGCCAGCTGGACCCGCGCCCTGCGCAAGCAGCTCGACGCCCTGGACCTCGACAGCGCCGCGCTGTGCGCCCAGGCCGGGCTCGACCCGCAGTTGATGGACGATCCCAATGCACGCTATCCGCTATCAGCCACCACGCGCCTGTGGGAACTGGCGGTGCAAGCCAGCGGCGACCCGGCGATTGGCTTGCGGGTGTCGCGGTTTGTCAGCCCCACCACCTTTCATGCCCTGGGTTATGCGCTGGTGGCCAGTGGCAGCCTGCGGGAAGTGTTCGAGCGGATCGTGCGCTATCACCAGGTGGTCAGCGACGCCCTGAGCCTGGAGCTTAGCCGGGAGGGCGAACGTTATCGCTTTCGCCTGCAGCAGCCCGCCGGCACGCCCGCGCCGGCGTTTGAGGCAATTGATGCGTTCGCCGCGATCTACGTGCGCACCTGCCGCAATCGGCTGGGCCGCGAGTATGCGCCGCTGGCGGTGTACCTGCGGCGGCCCGAGCCGGCCGACCCCAAACCGTGGCACACGGTGTTTCGCGCGCCGGTGTTTTTTGCCGCCGAGGAAGACCGGCTGGAATTCGCCGCCCAGGACTTCGACAGCCACCTGGACGATGCCAATCCGGAGTTGGCCGAACACAATGAAACCGTGCTCAAGCGCACCCTGGCGCAACTGCGACCGCTGACCTGGGAGCGCAAAGTACGTTCGGCCATCGAAGCGCAACTGCCCGACGGTGAGCCGAGCGCCGAGCGGATCGCCCAGGCGTTGCATTTGAGTTTGCGCAGCCTGCAGCGGCACCTGGCGGACGAGGGTTGCCGGTTCGATGCGCTGCTGAATGAGTGCCGGGAGAACCTCGCGCTCCTGCACTTGCGGGATCCCGAGTGTTCACTGGCGGAAATCAGTCATTTGTTGGGGTTTGCCGATACCAGCAGCTTTAACCGGGCGTTCAAGCGCTGGACCGGGATGACGCCGGGGCAGTTTAGGGATGGGTTAAGGTAGTGAGTATTGCGGTGGTTGTGAGGGCCTCATCGCGGGCAAGCCCGGCTCCCACAGTTGACCGAGTTGTCTTGGGCAACAGTGTTCAAATGTGGGAGCCGGGCTTGCCCGCGATAGCGATGGTTCAGCCACCACAAAAGCCAAAGGCAGTCAGCGCCCCCGGTCCCGCCGCAACACCTTCTTCACCCGCGCCACCAACGCCCGGGCTTCAAACGGCTTGAGCAAATAATCATCCTCGTGCAATTCCAGCCCACGCAGCCGATCTTCAATCCCGTCGGGCGTGGTCAGAAACAACATCGGCGTCTCGCCTTTCAACCGAATCGCCTGTTGCAGCTTCCAGGCATTCAGCCCCGGCAGCATCACATCCAGGATCACCAGATCGTATTCAGTGCTTTCCACAAAGCGCAGGGCCGCCATGCCATTGGCCGCCACCTCCACCGTGTAGCTGGCCTCCTCAAGACTGCGGCCCATCGCCTCGGCCGCCTCTGACTCGTGTTCCACTAGCAGGACGCGCATAACACACCTCGAATAATCGTGAACGCAGGCTAACACCCTCAGGCGTGCGCCGCCTCGCGCAAACGCTGCGGGTCGAGGATTTCGATCTCGCCATAGCCCAGGCGCACAATGCCCTGGCCTTGCAGGTCCTTGAGCAACGCATTGGTGGTCTGGCGTGACAGGCTCAGCATTGCGGCCAGGTCTTCCTGGGGCAGTTGCAACACCTGTCGCGCCTGTTCGATGTCGCCGTAGCCTTCGGCGATCATCAGCAGGCGGTGCGCCACCCGCACCGAGGCCGGCATCAGGCTCAGTTGCTCGATGTTGATAAAGGTCAGGCGCAACTTCTGGCTCATCAACAGGGCCATGTCGCGCCAATAACGCGGTGCCTCTTCAAGGATTTGCAGCAACGCCGGCTGCGGCACCTGCAACAGCGTGCAAGGCCCGACGGCGCAGGCGTCATGGGTGCGGGGCAGCCCGTCGAACAGGGAAATCTCGCCGAACCAGTACGGCAATTCCGCCAGGCTCAACACCGCTTCCTTGCCCTGCTCGTTCACCGCGCTGATGCGCAGGGAGCCTTCCAGCACCGCGTACAACCCGCACGGTGGGTCGCCGCGCTTGAACAGGTACTGCCCCGCCGTCAGCTGCCGCAGCCGGGCGCTGGCCAGCAAGCTATTCTGTAAATCAGCAGGCAGATGGCTGTACCAGTGACCGGTGGCCAGCCGCGGGTGCCATTTCTCTGCATCCATGAGAACTCCGAAGATTGTCGGCCAGCTGACAGTGTGTCGCAGGCCTACAGGGCATGATCAAACATCCTACAGGAGGAACAACAATGAAAAGCCTCGTCGACCATCTCAGTCAATACGCTGCCTACCACCGTGACCCGCGCAATATCGCCAGCCACTTTATCGGCATCCCGCTGATTGTGGTGGCGGTGGCCGTGTTGCTGTCACGCCCCGAATGGACGGTGGCCGGGCTCTGGCTCTCGCCGGCCGTAGTGGTGGCGCTGCTCTCGGCGTGGTTCTACCTGCGCCTGGAATTTGCACTCGGTGTGCTGATGACGGTGCTGATGGGCCTGTCGGTGTGGGCCGGGCATGTACTGGCAGCGCAAAGCACGCTGGTGTGGCTGAGCAGCGGCATCGGCATGTTCGTGGTGGGCTGGGTGATCCAGTTTGTCGGGCATTACTACGAGGGCAAAAAACCGGCGTTTGTCGATGACGTGTCCGGGCTGATCGTAGGGCCGTTGTTTGTGGTGGCGGAGTTGGCGTTTCTGGTGGGGCTGCGGCATGACCTGAAGCAGCAGATTGAAGAGCGCTCGGGGCCGGTGGCCGTGCGGCACAAGAACGCCACGGCCTGAGCAACACTGGAGATCCAAATGTGGGAGCGGGCTTGCTGTGGTGAGGGGGCTTGTCCCCCGCCGAGTTCACCGCAGATTGATGGGGCTGCTCCGCAGCCCAGCGCGGGGCAAGCCCGCTCACTACATAGCCTCACATTGGGTTTTGCAGCGGGTCTTAAGCCTTTTGCCAGACCTTGGGCTTGAAGAACAGCGTCTCGCCCCGCGCCAAACCGGTCAGGCTGTCATGGTCTTTCACCACTTCAGCTTCGATCAGTTCGCTCTGGCCTTCGACCTTCAGGGTTACCCGGGTGGTCGCGCCAAGCGGGCGAATATCACGCACTTCAGCCGCGTGGTGGTCTTCCAGCTCATGGCGCGACAACGACACTTCATGCGGGCGGAACAGCACGTGCTTGTCTTCACCCAAGTGCAGACGGTTGGAGTCACCGAGGAAGTGATAAACGAAATCGCTGGCCGGGTTTTCGTAGACTTCGCCCGGTGAGCCGATCTGCTCGATCACGCCCTTGTTCATCACCACGATGCGGTCCGCCACTTCCATGGCTTCTTCCTGGTCGTGGGTCACGAACACCGAGGTCAGGTTGATGTCTTCGTGCAGGCGCGCCAGCCAGCGGCGCAGCTCTTTACGAACCTTGGCATCCAGGGCGCCGAACGGTTCATCCAGCAGCAGCACTTTAGGTTCTACCGCCAGGGCGCGAGCCAGGGCGATACGCTGGCGCTGGCCGCCGGAGAGTTGTTCCGGGTAGCGATCGGACAACCAGTCGAGTTGCACCATGTTCAGCAGCTCGTGGACTTTGACCGCGATCTGGCTTTCGGTCGGGCGCTGGTTTTTCGGTTTCATGCGCAGGCCGAACGCGACGTTGTCGAACACGGTCATGTGGCGGAACAGCGCGTAGTGCTGGAACACAAAGCCGACATTGCGATCACGCACGTCGTGGCCGGAAACGTCTTCACCGTGGAACACGATGCTGCCGTTATCCGGGGTTTCCAGGCCGGCGATGATGCGCAGCAAGGTGGTCTTGCCGCAGCCGGACGGGCCCAGCAACGCCACCAGCTCGCCACTCTGGATGTCCAGATTGATGCTGTTCAGGGCCTTGAAGGCGTTGAAGTTCTTGCTGACATTACGGACTTCGATCGACATGACTTATTCCTCACCAGCGCTTTTGCGCAGGCGGTTGATACGGTTCTCGCTCCACTGCTTGAGCAGCAGGATGAAGAGCGCCAGGATCAGCAACAGGCTCGCGACGGCAAACGCGGCGACGTGGTTGTATTCGTTGTAGAGGATCTCGACGTGCAGCGGCAAGGTGTTGGTCACGCCGCGAATGTGGCCGGACACCACCGACACCGCGCCGAACTCACCCATCGCCCGCGCCGTACACAGCACCACGCCGTAGATCAGGCCCCACTTGATGTTCGGCACGGTGACATGCCAGAACATCTGCCAGCCGTTGGCGCCCAGCAGGCGCGCGGCCTCTTCTTCCTGGGTGCCTTGTTCCTGCATCAACGGGATCAGCTCACGGGCCACGAACGGCACGGTGACGAAGATCGTCGCCAGCACGATGCCCGGCAAGGCGAACACGATCTGGATGTCATGGTCTTGCAGCCAGGGGCCGAAGAAGCCCTGGGCGCCGAACATCAACACGTACACCAGACCGGCGATCACCGGCGATACCGAGAACGGCAGGTCGATCAGCGTCACCAGGATACTTTTGCCACGGAACGAGTACTTGCTCACGCACCAGGCGGCGCTGACGCCGAACACCACGTTGAGCGGCACCGAGATCACCACGGCGATCACCGTGAGTTTCAGCGCCGACAGCGCGTCCGGCTCGAGAATCGCGGTGAAGAACGCCCCCAGGCCATTTTTCAGGCCCTGGGACACCACGATAAACAGCGGCAGCAGCAGAAACAGCGCGAAGATCAACCAGCCGAGGCTGATCAGGATGCGTCGGGACACCGCACTGCCACGGCGGGCAGCGTTGGCCGAGGACGCGGCGGAAATAGACGATTGGGACATGTTCCGCGCCTCCTTATGGGTGTTCGATGCGCCGCTGCAGCAAGTTGATCAGCAGCAGCAGGACAAAGGAAACCACCAGCATCATCACGCCGATGGCCGTGGCGCCGGTGTAGTCGTATTGGTCGAGCTTGACCATGATCAGCAGCGGCAGAATCTCGGTTTTCATCGGCATGTTGCCGGCGATGAAGATCACCGAACCGTACTCACCCACGCCTCGGGCGAACGCCAATGCGAAGCCGGTCAACCAGGCAGGCAACAGCGCCGGCACCAGGATGTAGCGGAACACTTGCAGTGGCTTGGCACCCAGGCAGGCGGCGGCTTCTTCGATTTCGCGGGGGATATCGGCCAGCACTGGCTGCACGGTACGCACCACGAAGGGCAGCGTGACGAAGGTCAGCGCCAGGGTAATACCCAAGGGGGTGTAGGCGATCTTGAAACCCAGGTCGGCGGCGAACTGACCGACCAGACCTGTCGGCGTGTACAGCGCAGTGAGCGCAATACCGGCGACGGCGGTGGGCAAGGCAAACGGCAGGTCGATCATCGCATCGATGATCTTGCGACCCGGGAAGGTATAACGCACCAGTACCCAGGCCAGCAGGGTGCCGATAACGCCGTTGATGATCGCTGCGCAAAACGCGGTGCCGAAGCTCAGTTTCAACGCCGCCAGCACGCGTGGTGCGGTGATGATGTTCCAGAACTGATCCCAGGTGAGTTGAGCGGCATGTACAAACATCGCCGCCAGCGGGATGAGTACGATCAGGCTGAGGTACACCACGGTGTAGCCCAGCGTCAGCCCGAAGCCGGGTATGACGGGGGAGATACGACGCGACATAGGAGTCCTTGGTTAGCGGGTAGATACCACTGTAGGAGCGAGCTTCTGTGGGAGCTGGCTTGCCTGCGATGCCGGCACCTCGGTGTATCAGTTACACCGAGGTGATGCTATCGCGGGCAAGCCCGGCTCCCACAGAAAGCTGGCTCCTACAGTTTGATTTTGCTTACTGCGCCGAGTAAATCTGGTCGAACACGCCACCGTCATTGAAGAATTTCGGTTGGGCAGTTTTCCAGCCGCCGAAGTCTTTGTCGATAGTCACCAGGTCCAGTTTCGGGAACTGCTGGGCGTATTTGGCGGCGACTTTCTCATCGCGTGGGCGGTAGAAGTTCTTCGCCGCAATCTCCTGGCCAGCCGGGCTGTACAGGTGCTTGAGGTAGGCGGTGGCGATTTCGGTGTTGCCCTTTTTCTCGGCGTTCTTGTCGACCACGGCCACGGGAGGCTCGGCGAGGATCGACAGCGAAGGCACAACGATGTCGAACTTGTCGGCGCCGCCGTCTTCTTTCAGGGCCAGGAAGGCTTCGTTTTCCCAGGCCAGCAACACGTCACCCTGACCGTTGTTGACGAAGGTGATGGTCGAACCGCGAGCGCCGGTGTCGAGGATCGGCACGTGCTTGAACAGCTCTTTCACGTATTCCTGGGCCTTGGCTTCGCTGCCACCGGCTTTCAGGCCGTAGGCCCACGCGGCGAGGAAGTTCCAGCGGGCGCCGCCGGAGGTTTTCGGGTTCGGGGTAATCACGGAAACGTCTTTCTTGATCAGGTCGCCCCAATCCTTGATGCCTTTAGGGTTGCCCTTGCGCACCAGGAACACGATGGTCGAGGTGTACGGGGTGCTGGCGTCCGGCAGGCGGGTTTGCCAGTTTTCCGGCAGGGTCTTGCCCAGTTTTGCGATTTCGTCGATGTCGCCGGCCAGGGCCAGGGTCACGACGTCGGCACGCAGGCCGTCGATCACCGCGCGGCCTTGCTTGCCCGAACCACCGTGGGACTGCTGGATCTTGACGTTGTCGCCCGGGTGCTCTTTCTTCCAGAAGCTGGTGAATTCAGCGTTGTAGTCCTGGTAGAGCTCGCGGGTCGGGTCGTAAGACACGTTGAGCAGTTCGTAATCCTTGGCAACAGCGGAACCGGCAAACACGGCACTGGCCAGTGCTGCCAGGGCATAACGGCGAATCGACGACATAGAAGGCTCCTGAAATTCTTGGGTGTTGGCTTTTTTCTTATAGTTGCGGGTCTTGCAATCGAATCGCCGATCTTGCTCAGCTCGGTTTGTTGCCCGGGTTCTGCAAACGGAATTTCTCTTTGCGTTCGATTTGTACTACCTGGGCGTTGTGTACAGTGATTTCCACCGCACCAAACCGCAGGTCGCGCAGGGCGCTCTGGATCTCGCGCAAAATGGCTGCTTCGTCCTGGCCGTCAACGCTACGTAGAGATGCGCTCATGGTCGTGCTCCTGAAATGAGAAGTGCCTCGCAGTGGCGGCACTGCTTGCGGCGTGAGGGCGATAGTAGATAAGCGCGGATATTCTTAAAAATACTATTTAAGAATGTTTATATAACCAGAAAGAATTTTCTGATGGGACGTGGGGTTGCGCGGGGTTTGGGGGCTGAAAATACCGAAGCAAGAACGAGTGCTGTATTTGTGGCGAGGGAGCTTGCTCCCGCTGGACTGCGTAGCAGTCCCATTTTTGGGGGGCGCTGCGCACCCCAGCGGGAGCAAGCTCCCTCGCCACAAAACCCACATGATGTTCAGCGAATGATCGGCGCCCTCGCCCAATCCAGCTCATTGGCCGGCATCGGCCGACCAAACCAGTACCCCTGGCCCAGGTCACACCGCTGCTCCAACAGAAACCGCGCCTGCTCGACCTGCTCGATACCCTCGGCGTGCACCTGCATGCCCATGCTCTGCGCCAACGCGATCACCACCCGCACGATCGCCGCGTCGTCTTCATCCCACGGCAACCCGGCGACAAAGCCCTGATCAATCTTGAGCTTCTGTACCGGCAACCGCTTGAGCCGCAGCAGCGATGAGTAACCGGTGCCAAAGTCGTCAATGGCCAGGCGCAAGCCCAACTCCCGCAGGCGGTGCATTTGTTCAAGGGCGACTTCCGGGTCTTCCATTACCGCGCTTTCGGTGACTTCCAATTCCAGGAATGCCGGATCCAGCCCCGTATCGTGCAGCACCTTGGCCACTTGCTCATACAGCTCGCGCCGGGCAAACAGGCGGCTGGACACGTTCACCGCGAGGAACGTAAGCGGTGCGCCGCCGGCCAGCCACTGGCACATCTGGCGGCAGGCCTGGTCCATGACCCAGGCGTCGATATCGGCAATCAGCCCGGTACGCTCGGCAATCGGGATGAATTCCCCCGGCGGCACCAGCCCGCGCTCCGGGTGCTGCCAGCGCACCAGGGCTTCGACGCCGATCAGGCGGCTGTTCTGTAGGTCGTGCACCGGTTGGTAGTAAACCCGCAGCTCTTGCTGGTCCAGGGCGCGGCGCAGTTCACCGGCCATTTCGACACGGTGCTGGGCGTGGGCGGTGAGTTCTTCGGTGTACAAGGCGTAGCCTTCGCGGCCGGCGCTCTTGGCCTTGAACAGCGCCGAATCGGCGTTGCGCAGCAGTTGCTCGGCGCTCAGGGCATCGCTGGGGAACAGGCTGATGCCAATGCTGGCGCTGATAAATAGCTGATGGCCGTCGAAGATGAACGGTTCTTTCATCCCATCGAGAATACGTTGCGCCAGGGCGGCCGCCTGAACCACCTGTGGACAACTTTCCGCCAGCACCGCGAACTCGTCGCCCCCCAGGCGCGCCAGGGTCACGCCGGGGCCGAACAGGCCTTGCAGGCGTTCGCCGACGGCCTTGAGCAACTGGTCGCCGACGTTGTGGCCAAGGCTGTCGTTGATGATCTTGAAGTGATCCAGGTCCAGCAACAGCAAGGCGCAGCCGCGTTTATGGATCTGCGCCGAGGCCAGGGCCTGTTCGGCGCGGTCGGTGAACAGCAGGCGGTTGGGCAGGTCGGTCAGCGGGTCGTGGTGGGCCAGGTGCGCCAGTTCGTGCTCGGAGTGCTTGATGGCACTGATGTCGGAGAACACCGCGACGTAGTGGCTGATGTTGCCCTGCTCATCGCGGATGACGCGGATGGTCTGCCACTGTGGATAAATTTCGCCGCTTTTACGGCGGTTCCAGATTTCGCCGCTCCATTCGCCTTCGCGCTCCAGGGTCTGGAACATCTGTTGATAGAAGCTCGCGGAGTGGCGCCCGGACTTGAACAGGCTCGGCTGGCGGCCCAACACGTCTTCGCCCTGGTAGCCGGTGATTTCAATGAAGGCACGGTTGACGTGCACGATCAGCCCCTGCGCATCGGTAACCAGCACGCCTTCGCGGGTGCAATCGAACACAGCGGCGGCCTGGCGCAGCCGCTCGCGGTTTTCCTTGAGGGGCTGCTGGATCAGGTTTGCCCGGGCAAAACGGGCGCAAAGCAGATAAATCACCAGGGCGCTCAGGCCAATCCAGATATAGCCCCGCAGCGCCAGCCAATGGATCACTTGCGCCGGTTCGTCGGAAAGTTTGATCAACAGGTGCTGGCTGAGCTGTATCCACACAATGGAAACCAGCAGGTACAACAGCCCCGCACGCAGGGCACCTCGGTATGAAAACAGCATATGGTCAGTAATCCTTACTAAAAAACCAGAATCGCCCTACAAAGGGTCAGGATTATAGAATAGGAAACACCTTGTAAGTCTTATCTGAAACGGTGACTGGTTTTATCCGCAAAGGGAGTGATAATGCGGATGCTGTTTTTTTCTTTATCTGAGGGCCATACAGCCTATGTGGTACAACGGTTTTCTTGACTTGTCGGCCTGGCAACTGGTGGCAGTCACTCTGTTGATGACCCACGTGACCATTGTCGGGGTCACGGTCTATCTGCACCGCTATTCAGCCCACCGCTCCCTGGAGCTCAATGCTGGCCTGAAACACTTCTTCCGCTTCTGGCTGTGGCTCACCACGGCGCAGAACACCCGCGAGTGGACCGCTATCCACCGTAAACACCACGCCAAGTGCGAAACCGTCGACGATCCCCACAGCCCGGTGATCAAGGGCCTGTCCACTGTTCTGCGCAAAGGCGCCGAGCTGTACCGCGCCGAGGCCGAAAACCCCGAGACCCTGCGCATCTACGGAAAGAACTGCCCGGAAGACTGGATCGAACGCAAGCTCTACACCCCGTACCCGCTGCTGGGCGTGGCAATCATGGGCGTGATCGACCTGCTGCTGTTCGGCACCATCGGCATCACCATCTGGGCCATCCAGATGATGTGGATTCCGTTCTGGGCCGCCGGCGTGATCAACGGCCTGGGCCATGCCATCGGCTACCGCAATTTCGAATGCCGCGACGCGGCGACCAACCTGATTCCCTGGGGCATCATCGTGGGCGGCGAAGAGCTGCATAACAACCACCACACCTACCCCAACTCCGCCAAGCTGTCGGTGAAGAAGTGGGAGTTCGACCTGGGCTGGGCCTGGATCAAAGTGTTCAGCTTCCTGCGCCTGGCCAAGGTGCAACGGGTCGCGCCGATCGCCCACCGGGTCGAAGGCAAGGGCCACCTGGACATGGACACCGCCATGGCGATCCTCAACAACCGTTTCCAGATCATGGCCCAGTACCGCAAGTTGGTGATTGGCCCGCTGGTCAAGCAGGAACTGGAGAAGGTCGATCACTCGGTGCGCCACCAGTTCCATCGCGCCAAGCGCCTGTTGTCGCGGGAAACCAGCCTGCTGGATGACCGTCACCACGTGCGCATCCAAAGCATGCTGGAACACAGCCAGGCCCTGAAAGTGATCTACGAAAAGCGCCTGGCGCTGCAACAGATCTGGCTGAAAACCAGCACCAACGGGCATGACATGCTGGCGGCGATCAAGGAATGGGTACACGAGGCCGAGGCCAGCGGGATTCAATCCCTGCGAGACTTTGCCCACCAGTTGAAAACCTATTCGCTGCGGCCTGCCGCGGTCTGACACGGCTGTAGCGAGCCGATTTTTTGTGGCCAGGGAGCTGCTGTGGCGAGGGAGCTTGCTCCCGCTGGAGTGCGCAGCGCTCCCAAGATTTTTGGGCCGCTACGCAGCCCAGCGGGAGCAAGCTCCCTCGCCACAGCAGCTCCCTCGCCACATCAAGCCCCTCACCCCAACAGGCTCGCTCCTACAGGTTTCTGGCGCCATTTCTTGGTCGCCTCAAATCGACGCTGATAACGGAACTTCGCTGCAAATTCCCCCTCTCAAACAACACTTCGCCATCCCGGCGGCCCTTGTTGTGACCGCTGCCCAACCCCGCGGCATGCCCAGAGAGAGTTGTGCCGATGGTCCCCGAACAGACCTTCACCGACCCACCCGTCCTCGACCAGCCACGACCGGCCGCCGCCGCTACGTTGCTGGCGCTGATGCATGCCCAGGGCGAAGTGGAGCGCTTGAGTGAACGCGAGCAACTGCTGAGTTCGCTGCTGGTCAGCGTGAACGCCGTGCTCTGGGCCATCGAGTGGGACACCCGCCGCGTGCTGTATGTCAGCCCGGCCTATGAGCGGGTTTTCGGACGTACGGCAGGCATGTTGCTCGCCGACTATCGGGAATGGCGCAACAGCATTCACCCCGAAGACCTCGACTACGCCGAACACAGCCTGGCCCAGGTGCTGCACAGCGGCGCCGTGGAAGACCGCGAGTACCGCATCATCACCGCCGACGGGCAGATCCGCTGGCTCAGCGACAAGTGCTACATCAACCAGCAGGCCGAGCCTGGCCAGCCGGTGATAGTCGTGGGCATGGCCGAAGACATCACTGAAAAGAAGCACCTGGAACTGGAGCTGCACCGCCTGGCCACCACCGACGTGCTGACCCGCAGCAGCAACCGCCGGCACTTCTTCGAGTGCGCCCACCACGAGTTCGAACGCGCCTGCCTGCAGGGCACGCCCCTGGCGTTCCTGCTGCTGGACATCGATGACTTCAAGGTGGTCAACGACACCTACGGCCACCTGGAGGGCGATCAGGTGTTGCAGCGTATCGCCGAGAGCGGTCGAGGAGTGCTGCGCCGTGGCGACCTGTTCGGGCGCATTGGCGGCGAAGAATTCGCCGCCGTGCTGCCTGGCTGTGCGCCGGAGATGGCAATGCAGGTGGCCGAACGCCTGGGGCACGAGATTGCGCAACTGAGTTTCAGCCATGACGGTGAGAGCTTCGCGGTCACGGTCAGCCAGGGCCTGGCCAGCCTGACCGCCGAGGACGCCAACGTAGACAGCCTGTTCGCCCGTGCCGACGCCGCAATGTATGAGGCCAAGCGCCAGGGCAAAAACCGCGTGCTCACGGGCTGACGCACCACGACTCCCTGTGGGAGCTGGCTTGCCTGCGATAGCATCACCTCGGTGCAACTGACACACCGAGGTGCCTGCATCGCGGGCAAGCCCGGCTCCTACAAAAGCCAGCTCCCACACTGGCCCGCATCGCCTGTCAGGTTTTGCGCATACGCGCCAATTCCGGCAAACCCACCTTGAGCAAGCGTGCGGTCTTGCCTTTGGCCAGCGCCTCGACGCCTTCATGCTCGGTCAGCCGTGCCAGTTGCGCCGCCAGGTTCATCACCAGCGCTTCCCGGGAATACACCCCGCCTTCCAGCGAATAAATCGCCGCGATCAACTGGCGCAACTCCAGCGGCAAGCGCCAACGGGTGCGCAACGCCGAGCCATAGGCCGCACCGAAGGTGTAAAGGGACTCGCCAATCGCTTCGTCATCCAGTTCGCCGCCGCCCTGCAGCCAGTCTTGCAGGCACCGCAGCAAGGCCAGGTCGCCGAGGCGATGGAGGATGCCGGCGCTGTAGCAGCGCTCGTGATCCAGGTCGAGCATGCGCGCCAGGCTGCGGGCGTAGTCGGCGGTGCGTTGAGACAGTTGCCAGTGACGCTCGGCGTAATCCACAAGGCTTGGGTCGCTCAGCACCACGTTGTGCTTGAGGGCGAGCCCCAGGATCAGGTTCATGCTCTGCCCGGCCGCCAGCTTGTGCAGGGCCATGGACAGGGTTTGCACCGGCGAACCGTGATGGCCGGCGCTGTTGGCGGCAGCGATCAGCACGGCAGTGATTTGCGGGTCCATGCGCACCTGCTCTTCCAGGCGCTTGAGGTCCAGGCCTTCCGGCTCCAGGCTGTGCTGCACCGCGGCCTGCACGTCGACCCGCAGCGGCGCGCCATCGGAGGCTTCGCGGCGCCGTTCCAGAAACACCGGCAAAGTCATGCCCGGCGCCAGGGCCGGGACTTCGCAGTACACCGTCTCGCCTTCATTCAGCAGCAGGTCTTGCAGGCGCTGGGTCAGGCCTTCCATGTTCAGGGGTTTGGTCAGGTACGCCGTCGGCGCCAGGGGCAAGGCTTCGCGCACGCTGGCGCTGTCGTTGCGGGTGCTCAGCAGGATAAACGGCAGCAGCGGCGAACGCCGTTGCTGGCGCACGCTGCGCAACAGGCTCAGGCCATCGACGCCAGGCAGTTCCCAGTCGGCGATGATCAGGTCATAGGGTTTCTCTCGCAGCAGCTCGGCGGCCCGCTGGCCATCGGCACACACATCCAGCCGTGCGTCACAGCGCACATTCAGCAACACCTGCTTGAGCAAATCCCGGGACCAGGGTTCGGCCTCGGCAATCAACACACGGGGTACAGCCGGTAAATCAACAGCAGTCATCCAGCACGCTCCATCGGCAATACCAGCACCTTAGACAAAGGAGCCGCCTGCGTACAATGAACAACCGCTGAATACCGTTCATCGGGCACAAAAAAACCCGCCTGAGCGGGTTTTTTTGTCGATCAGGTCAACTTTTGATCACAGCTCGGAGAAGCACTCTTCGATGATCGCCAGGCCTTTGTCCAGTTGCTCGTCCGGCGAGGTCAGCGGAACCAGCACGCGCAACACGTTGCCGTAGGTGCCGCAGGACAGCAGGATCAAGCCCTTGTCGCGAGCCTTGGCCACCACGGAAGCAACGGCAGCGGCGTTCGGCTTGTGGCTGTCGCCACCTTCAAACAGCTCGACCGCAATCATCGCGCCCAGGGCACGCACTTCGCCGATCACCGGGTACTTGGCCTGGATAGCTTTCAGGCCGGTGACCAGACGCTCGCCGACAGCCTTGCAGCGGTCCAGCAGGTGCTCTTCTTCGAACACTTCCATCACGGCCAGGGCCGCGGCGCAAGCGATCGGGCTACCGGCGTAGGTGCCGCCCAGGCCGCCTGGAGCAATGGCGTCCATGTATTCAGCCTTGCCGCACACACCGGCCAGCGGGAAGCCGCCTGCGATGGATTTGGCGAAGGTGGTCAGGTCGGCAGCAACGCCCATCTGTTCCATGGCGAAGAAGGTACCGGTGCGGCCGGCGCCGGTTTGCACTTCGTCGGCGATCAGCAGGATGCCGTGCTTGTCGCACAGTTCACGCAGGCGCTTCATGAAGGATTTAGGCGCGACATAGAAACCGCCTTCGCCCTGCACCGGCTCGATGATGATGGCAGCGATATCACGCGGCTCGGCATCGTTCTTGAAGATGCGTTCGATGCTGGCGATGGAGTCGTCGTCGCTCACACCGTGCAGTTCGTTCGGGAACAGTGCGCGGAACACGCCGCCTGGCATCAGGCCCATGCCGGCCGAGTACGGCACGACTTTGCCGGTGAGGCCCAGGGTCATCATGGTGCGACCGTGGTAGGCGCCGGTGAACGCGATCACGCCGGCACGGCCAGTGGCGGCACGCGCAATTTTCACGGCGTTTTCTACCGCTTCGGAACCGGTGGTGACCAGCAGGGTTTTCTTGGCGAAATCACCCGGGACCTTGGCGTTAACTTTTTCGCACAGCTCAACGTACGGCTCGTAGGCCAGTACCTGGAAGCAGGTATGAGTCAGCTTGTTCAGTTGCTCGGTCACGGCCGCGATGATTTTCGGGTGCACGTGGCCGGTGTTCAACACGGCGATACCGCCGGCGAAGTCGATGAACTCGCGACCTTCAACGTCGGTCACGGTGGCGTTCTTCGCCGACTCGGCGAAGATCGGGTGAATCTGGCCAACACCGCGGGGTACAGCGGCTTCGCGGCGTTTCATCAGGGATGCGTTGGTCTTGCTCATAAAGTCCTCATTCGCCACTCATCGGGTGGCGTGGTCCAAGGAATACGTGGCGGGGAGGCAACTACGGCAGCATGCGATGATCGACTGCCACAGCTTTCCCGGCCACTACGAATAACGGGGTGAAACACGCAAAGGGACAGCGCTCTCGTGCCCTCTGCGTTTACTGCAATCTCGCGCCGGGCTTAGATGCCCAGGCAGAGGTATTTGATTTCCAGGTAATCCTCGATCCCGTACTTGGAACCTTCACGGCCCAGGCCCGAAGCCTTGATGCCGCCGAACGGCGCCACTTCGTTGGAGATCAACCCGGTGTTGACGCCGACCATGCCGTATTCCAGGGCTTCCGCCACACGGAACACACGGCCCAGGTCGCGGGCATAGAAGTAGGACGCCAGGCCGAACTCGGTGTCGTTGGACATCGCGATCACTTCGGCTTCGTCTTTGAAGCGGAACAGCGGCGCCAATGGGCCGAAGGTTTCTTCCTTGGCCACGGCAGCATCTTTCGGCACGTTGACCAGGATGGTCGGCTCGAAGAAGTTGCCATCGATGACCTTACCGCCGGCCAGCAGGGTGGCGCCTTTGCTCAGGGCATCAGCAATGTGCTCCTGAACCTTGGCCACGGCCTTCTCGTCGATCAGCGGGCCAGTGGTGGTGCCTTCTTCCAGACCGTTGCCGATCTTCAGCTTGGCCACGGCCACTTTCAGTTTCTCGGCGAACGCGTCGTACACCGAATCCTGAATGTACAGGCGGTTGGCGCAGACGCAGGTCTGGCCGTTGTTGCGGTACTTGGAAATGATCGCGCCTTCGACGGCCTTATCCAGGTCTGCGTCGTCGAACACGATAAACGGCGCGTTGCCGCCCAGTTCCAGGGAGACTTTCTTGATGTCCTTGGCGCATTCGGCCATCAGCTGGCGACCGATTTCGGTGGAGCCGGTGAAGGACAATTTACGCACGATCGGGTTGCTGGTCAGCTCGCTGCCGATATCGCCGGCGCTGCCGGAAACCACGCTGAACACGCCTTTCGGAATGCCGGCACGCTGGGCCAGCTCAGCCAGGGCGAACGCGGAGAACGGGGTTTGCGACGCAGGCTTGAGCACCATGGTGCAACCGGCGGCCAGGGCCGGGCCGGCTTTACGGGTGATCATCGCGGCCGGGAAGTTCCACGGCGTGATGGCGGCGGTAACGCCGATCGGCTGCTTGATCACGATCAGGCGCTTGTCCGGCTGGTGGCCGGGGATGACGTCACCGTAGACACGCTTGGCTTCTTCGGCGAACCACTCGATGAACGAAGCGGCGTAAACGATTTCGCCCTTGGCTTCGGCCAGTGGCTTGCCCTGTTCCAGGGTCATCAGGCGGGCCAGGTCGTCCTGGTTCTCGATGATCAGTTCGAACCAGCGACGCAGCTTGTTGGCGCGGTCCTTGGCGGTGAGTGCACGCCAGGCCGGCAGGGCCTTGTCAGCGGCTTCAATGGCGCGACGGGTTTCGGCGGCGCCCATTTTTGGCACGGTACCGAGGATTTCGCCGGTAGCGGGGTTGTTGACCTTGATCGTTTGACCGTTGTCCGCATCGACCCAAGCGCCATCAATAAAGGCTTGCTGGCGGAACAACTGGGTGTCTTTGAGCTGCATGTCGGCTTTCCTTAACAGCACCGCGCACGCGCGGAGCGAATTAGAGTTGTTGAAAGGCGCCTTGAGGGCTGCCGTCAGGGAAATCATTCACTGGGCTGAAGCACGTAAATAGCGCACGAAAGGACAAATGTGCGGTTCAGCACCCAGACAAGAGCGTTTGAAATCTCAAACGAATCCTAGGATCAATGGGGGTACAGGGCAATAGTCTGTTCGAAAAAAAGAACGAAAACGGCGCATTTGCTCCATTTTTCTGATCAGCGTATTTCAGGCGAGTTCCACCTCAAGCAGTCGAAACGCCCGGCACAGGGCGTCAGCGGCGCGTAATCCTACGGGAAGGCGGCCAAAAAGCGGCATGGACGCCCATGGTCGACATGGGTATGATGTCGCCCGCACAAGCATCCGTAGCTCAGCTGGATAGAGTACTGCCCTCCGAAGGCAGGGGTCGTGGGTTCGAATCCCGCCGGGTGCACCAGATACAGATGAAAAAGCCCCAGGTCGAAAGACCTGGGGCTTTTTTTGTGGATGGAGATATTGCGATTGTGACTCGACGGCTGATCGCCTATACCATGCGCGGGCTAGTATTTTCTGACGATCAATTTGCAGGCGATGAAGAGTGCGCCGCTTGACGACCGCCGGTGAGGGTCGAAGGAATTGCCATGAATATCGAATCGATTACGATCAATGGATTTAAAAGTGTCACGAACCTGACGCTAGAGCGCTTATCACCGTTCACTGCATTGGCCGGCTCAAACGGTGCAGGAAAAAGTAACATTACCGATGCTCTCGCTTTCTTGGGCGCCATTGTAAAACGAGGTGCCTCGACTGCCATTCGTGATTTTGGTGGTTTTCAACAAATCCATTGTTTCAAACATCGCAAACAAAAAAGGACGACTATCTCTTTCGAGATAAAAATCCAGATTGATCATGAGAATTTTGAGTATTCACTCAAGATTGTTGAGATTGACAAAATCCCTCAGGTAGTCGAAAACCTGAAAATCAACGGTACTCAATACATTGACCGCAAGCAGAATGGCGAAACAAAAGTAACGCTGACAGATTACTCGCCGCTTCAGTCCTTCTTGGAATACCCCCAAGACATGACCGCGCTTATGCTGTTAAGTAACTCTGCTTTGTATAAGTTCCTCACCAATATTCGCGTTTACCGTATTGACCCCATCGCCGCCAAAGAGCCGGACAACTCGACCGCAGATGCAACCATGCTGGATAGCCATGGCAGAAACGTTGCAACCATGTTGTCTATCCTAGAGAAGGACAAGCACTTCCGGACCCAAGTACTGGAATGGATAGAACTAATTGTTCCCGGCATGGAAAATGTCTCAACTGAAAAACAACGACTGGATAGCACCACCGTCATCACATTCAAGGAAGAAGGGACAAGAACTCATTTCCCTGCACGCCTAATCTCGGACGGCACTATTTACGCTTTATGCATAATGACAGCCGTGTTAAGCCGGACCTCTCAAGCCGGCTTAACTATTATCGAGGAGCCTGAACGGGGCATCCACCCAAAAGCAATTGGTGAGCTGGTCGCGCTCATGCGCGACAACGCCACTGTAGATCATCCGGTCTTCATTACGACCCACAGTGAATCTGTGGTGCGCAACCTTAACCCTGAGGAGCTCTGGCTAGTCAATAAGTTGGAAGGCCGGACGAACGTCAAGTGTGCAGCCGAATCAAGAGTCGATAAAAAACAAATCCCCCTTGATACCGCCTGGCTGACCAATTTATTTGACGGGGGTCTACCATGGTGAAGGTAGGTTTTATTGTAGAGGGCGATTGTGAACGGATCGTAGTTGAATCTTCGAAATTCAAAGAATTATTGGCTGATGCTGGATACGAGCTCGTCACACCAGTAATCGACGCAAAAGGCGGAGGCAACCTCTTACCCCAAAATATCGAGGCCTTCACTCAGGTTCTTGAAGCAAAGGGCGTGGAAAAAATCTACGTGCTTACCGACTTAGAGGACGATGACTCAGTTGATATCGTCCGTAATCGCATACAGAACCAAAAATTGGAAACTGTCTTTGTAGCCGTAAAGGCTCTTGAAGCGTGGTTTCTTGCAGATACTCAAGCCATGAGTCAATGGCTGAAGCAAGGGTACAACGAACCCCAGCCAGAAAGGACAATCGACAAGCCCTATGATCGTCTCAAAGAAATCGCCCGAGAGCTGGGCACCTCAGGGCCAGGTAACAAACCCGCCTTTGCTAAAAAAATGATCAAACATTTTGGATTCAGTGTGGCTCATGCGGCTGAACACCCAGAGTGTCCAAGCGCTCGGGAGCTGGTCGAATACTTCCGGGCGCCGTGATCTAGGTGCAAGCGACAGCAAGCAAAGATGTATTCAGTTGTTTGGCTCGAACTCTCCGGAAATTCCGGAGAGTTGCTTCAATGCCGCCATCAAGCACCGATATCCCACATATTCCTGCTCCAACCTCACGCCATCCCCCAGCCGATTGTCCCGCAGCTCATCAAACACCGAACGCTCCTCTGACGTGAGATAAGGCAAGTCATACACGACTTGACGATCTTCACGCCCCCAATACTGTGCGTGGGCATCAAGGGTGCCGCGATCCATCAACAGTGACTCTACATGCCCAAACCGACGGCGTAACTGGTCAAGAATCGCAAACCCATGGGTATCGATATCGCCCCAGTAATAAATTGCACAATTAGATAGCCAATTCGCTTGCCCTAGCGCTTCCCAGCCGTAACCCTTGCCAAATACCACAATGGAGTCCGGCACAAGCGGGAAGGCTAGAAAGTTGGTTTCGTTCTCGGTTACGAAGACTTGCCTGACGGCAATATTCAATTGAGCGAAGCTGGCTGCATCCAGTGTGATATCCGGCAACATGGGACCCGGCAGCAGGGTCAGACTTGGATCTAACACCCGCAAACGAATCCCGACGGGTTTATCGAGAAAACCATAGCGGGCGGAAAACCGTGTGGCGCCTTTATGTTGCAGCCCAATAGCCAGCTCGGGCAGAACTTGGTCGAACAGCTCACTCAGCACGGCCTTGTGTCTTTCGATGAACTTGCTGTGAATACCAGGTATGTCTACCTGCCGAAGGTAGATGCCGGGCCGAGGATGTTGCGTCATCCAAGTCACCACATCCAGAAGCGCGGCCCATTGCCATTCCAGTTCTATGGCCTGCAACGGCTGGCTCCCCATCCAGTCGACCAGCAAAGGCTGACGCTGTCGGGTCAGTTCAAGCAGGGCCTTGAAGCGCATCGCTTCACCCTCTTTGCCAATCAACGCAATGGCATCTTCCAGCGAATCCACCCAGATAGAAGCGGGCAAGCGTTGCGCCCCCACAACCCTGTGATTGACTTCCCGCCACTGGATGCGAATGCCGTCGATAGTAATTAGTTGCGCGACCCAAGCCCTCACACTATCGAAGTAAGCACTCATTTGCGCAGTATCCGGCCCCTTCAATATCAGGCGTCGTGGCTCCCACGCTTCCTCCGTCACCAGCGGGCGCAGCAGATCGCCCCGCTGCCAGAGCCGTAATACCTGCTGTGTGAGGTCCGCTGCCGAAGTCCATTTCATGACGATAAATCAGGCCGGTTCAATCGATACTCTTCGATGGATAGATTGCGCAGCCGGGACGCCCTGCCACCGTCGTTCTGTACAAAGCCCACACTGGAAACAAAAGGTTCGATGATGTGGATTTTCTGCAACGGAGTGACGATCAGCAACTGCAGGTTGAGCTGCTCAAACAGCCGCAAACCATACTCGGCAGATTCATCGGAACCGCGTCCAAACGCTTCATCGATTAACACGAACCGAAACGAACGCGAACGTACAGCGCCCCACTCCAGCCCGAACTGATAGGCCAGGCTCGCTGCCAAAATGGTATAGGCCAGCTTTTCTTTTTGCCCGCCGGACTTACCGCCCGAATCCGAGTAATGCTCATGCTCACGATCATCCTCACGCCAGCGCTCACTGGCGGCAAACAAGAACCAATTGCGCACATCGGTGACTTTGCTGGTCCACCGCCGGTCTTGCTCAGATAGTCCTTCCCGCCCACGAAAGCGATCAATGATGGTTTTGACCTGCAGAAACTTGTTTTCCGAATACTGCGCATCCTCGGACCCCGTCAAAGCGCCCTCGGTACAGGCACGCAATTGCATCTGGAAATCTCGAATGTCCACATCCGGGCTCAGTTGAGACTCCAGCACGATGTAGCGACCTGGGTTGTAGTCAATCTGCCCCAGGGATTCATTGATACGGCCAATCCGCTCCCGGATGGTTTCGCGTTCCCTAGCCAATTGCCCGTTGAAGTTAGCGATCTCATTGATCGTGTTGACGTTGAGCAACTCCTTGAAACGTTGTTCAAAACGCGGCAGATCGTCACGATTAAGTTGGTCCAGCAGGTTGCCGTACTCATCAGCGGCATTGAGATCGGCGTCGAATTCGCTGGTCTCCAGTTTGTAGGCATCCTTGAACGCCACCATGGAACGAATGATTTTGTCCCGCAGACGCTCCATTATCTTGGCCTCGGCGTCCATTTTGCCTTGCAGGGCTTCGCGGACCTCTCGCTCGGCATTGTCGCAAGACTCAACGGACAACATCCGCTCACCCAAGACATGAAGACGCAGGGCTTCCAGTTGAACCCGGACAGACTCGTCGATAACGACCAACAGACAACGAGCTTCGGTACGCAAGGTGCTGGCAACGTCGTGTTTGGCCTCAACGATACCCAGCTCCTTGTCCAAGCGCGACACTTCATCTTCCGTTGCCTGAAGTGCTTGCTGCACTGATTGAAGTTGTACTGTCAGTTGCAGCAATGTGTCACTCGCGGCCTCCAACAGTGCTTTTTCATCCTGCAACCGCGCCACAAGGGTGGCGCATTCGGCCCAGTCGATTTCTCGGTAATCGGTAAACTCATGAAGTGCCGCGAGTGACTCCAATTGCCGGCGCAAGTGAGCACGCTGTTTTTCGGCACTGGCGACACTTGAGCCTATGTCAGCCACGTGCATTTCCAGGCGATGTCTTACCGCCTCAAGCGCCGAGATTTTCTCTGCGTTGCTCCACCCTAAAACATAACGACTGCGGTCGTCCAAACGATGCCGATCATCCTTTTCATGCCGCTCCCCCGCGCCCTTGATCTGCCCCGACAGGGACAAGGCGCGCACCTCTCGGCGAAACTGTTCCGCCGTCTCGCAGCAGGCGTAGTTAAAGCGATGAGCAAGCTCACGTGCCAACCAGGGATAAAACGGCGAATCGGGTTTGACGCTGAGTTTTGTCACCAGCGACTGGGGGTGCAGGTCTGGCGTCTCGGTTTGGCGGGCTGCGCGTACCCTGAAATACACGAGACGCCCCGCCAAGTGAGTTTGATCAACCCATGCCGCTACCTGTGCGTAGTGTTCGTCCGGTACCAGCAGTGCCAGACCAAAATTGTGCAGCACCCGCTCGATAGCTCCTTCCCACGGACGATACTCTTCGCGTACCTGAAGCAGCTCTCCGACAAAGGGCATCAGTTCGTCATCTAATCCAGTCGCCAGACACATGGCTGCCCGTAACTTAATCTGGACTTCCGGAATATTGCTGCGTCGGGCCCTGAGGCTGTTGATTTCGCTGGAAAGCGCATCATGCTCGCGCCGCCCTTCACGCAATGAAACGCCCCACTCGGTGATCTGGTTTTGCAGATCAGCTTCCTCGGTACTCGACTGTTCGCGACGAGCCTGCAGTAGTTGCCCCAGCTGGATAAACCCTGCCTCATCGTCAACAGGCGACTCACCCGCCGCCGCAAGCAATTGCCCGTGACGTTGCGCGCGCTGCTGACGGCGCTCCCGCTCATGGTCCTGTTTGCGAATCTCGATCGCCAGTTGCTCCAGGCGATCACCGCCCTGCTCGGCCACCGCCCGCTTGAGGGAGTCCACATCCAACCGTTGGCGGTCACGTTGCTCGACTTGACGCTCCTTATGAGAAGACAAGCGCTGTTGATCATTGGCCAATAGCTGCAAACGCCGGTCGAGCAACCCAAGTTTGAGCTCCGAAAACCATGGCTTAAGGGCTTCACGGCAATCGCGCAACCCGTCCTGCTCAACAATCAGACCTTTGTATTTGTCGCAGTCAGCCACCAATGGCTCCAGCAGCAGGCGCTGCTGTTTGGCCTTGAGCACCGCCTCATGAGCACGGCTCAAATCGTCAAAATGGGCGATCAATGCAGTGATACGGGCCGCAGCATCGAACGGCTCAAGCATATGGCTACGAACAAATTCGGTCAGGTTTCCGACAGACTTCATCGAAACCGTTTGATGAAACAGTTCCAGCGCTTGTTCATTATCAATCCCCAGACGCCGCCGAAACCATGCACCGTACTTGGGAAAACTGTCCTGAATATCGACACCGTCGTTACGCAGCCGTTTTCGCAGTTGCGCAATGTCGGTACCGAAGTCAGCAAAGTCAGTGGCAATACAAAGCTCACGTTCGGCCCCCACGTAAAAACGCTCTGGCTGCCCCTGCCCATCCTTTATCCAGAATACCTGGGCCAGGGTCACCGTCTGATCGTAGCCTGCGTTGTGAAATACCCCCAGAATCACCGAATAGCTGTTGTGATCGCGCAGGGCGACCGGCCTTGCAGTTCCGGTGACCTCGCTGCGTTCGGACTTGAAATGCCCCAACACGTAAGAGCGCAGGCTTCGCTCCTTGTTTTCGGCTCCGGCGGCCTTGTTGTAGGCAATCCGCTGAGTGGGCACCAATAACGTGGTGATCGCATCCACCAACGTAGACTTGCCAGATCCAATATCCCCCGTCAGCAGGCTATTTTTCCCATCGGGCGACAGCGTCCAGACCCGCTGATCAAAGGTCCCCCAGTTGAGTACCTCAAGGCGCCTGAGGCGGAACCCGGAGAGCCTGTCATCACCGATAAAATCCAACTCCGTAAGCAACGACTCACTCATTGTTCAATCTCCTGCACGCCATCAGGCGCTGACTCGCTTTCTCCCGAAAGACGCATCTGGTACTCCCCAAGCCGCTTATCGAAGTCAGACAACCATTGAGCGTCTACAAACGCCTTGAGGATGCGCCGCACCTCATAGCTCAAGGGGCCGGCGGTACTCTTGAGGCGGCGTAAAAAACCCAGCTCGATGATCTTGGTGATGTGTGCATCAATCTGGTCAACAAGCCGGGCTTCGTTGCTGCTGTCGGGCAAAAAAACGCGAATCAGTTCGACGATTTCATCACGAGTCAGCACCAGCCTCGTTTCACCGCCAGAGGCGTCGAACTCTGCCAGTTTTTTTCGCAGCAAGGCCAAGAGCAGACTGACCGGAAATGACAGCGGTCTACGCGCAACAAGCCGTGGCACCCGAACCTGCGGTTCATCCTCGTCGGCCTCCGCACGGCTGCGCAGGAAAGCGTAGCCTTCGGCCTCATCCAACATTAACTCCAGACCCAGCACCGTCACGTAACCGCGAACCTGGGTCTGCCAGTTGAGTAACGTCCCCCACAGACGCTCATCACCTTCACGATAAATCACCCCCTTAAGCAGCAAAACCAGCAGCGTCGACAGATCTGCTGCGGCAACGTCTATAACCACGTCCGGCGCATGTTGTTCTTCGCTCATCCGTGCCTCACAAAAATAACGCGCGCCAGCCGTGCCTGCTTTCGTACGGGATGGCCGTCAATGGACGTAGCCGTCCACACAATCGGCTCGTTCTGGCTGTCATCGACGACGCTGGTAAATGTTTCGCTGGCCAAGTGAAGATAGGCCACCAACTCGGCCAACCCTTGGCGCAACGGTTGTAATCGGATCAACTCGCACAATGTGATTTGCGAGCGGGTCTGCAGTGCCTGATCGATATGAGCAGCGAGCCTCGCAAGGTCGACCATCCGCTCGCTGTACAAGGCACTCATGTCGAGATCATCGTCGCCGACTTGCACGCTCATGCCGGCAAAGTCGGGCTTCAGGGTCAGTGTGTGCAAAGGCCGCTCCATGGGCAATTCGATACGGGCCGCCACATCGGCCATAAGCATAAAGTTGCCCGCGGGGGGATGCTCACGAACGCGCAGGGTCTTGGCTTCTACCGCCCGCAGGATGTCCATGATTCGGCGGTTTTCCAGCCATACCTGATCATCCAGAAAGCGTCGCAACTGCTGGGAAAGTTGCGCGACCATGCGCTGAGTATGTTCGCCCGCCTCAAGCCAGTCGTAATGCACGCGACGAGTGCGAATATCCGGCTTCAATTCCATCACCGGCGCCAGGGCAAGCACATGATCAAGCATCCGTGTCAGCTCCTCCTGACGGCTGGACGACATCAAGAATCCCCAGAACGCCCTGAAACTACGGCCCTGATCGGAGTCTGAAATAGCATCGCGCTCGCCCATGATCTGTTCCAGCAGCTCACCCTTGGCGCCATCCCATAAAGCGATTCGCTCACGTACATGTCGATCCAGCAGGCGAAAGTTATCTTCGACCTCTCGAAAATCGGCGAGCAGCTCCCGTGACAACTGAGTAAATTGCTGGAAGCGATCTTTCAGGGCTGTATCGTGCAGGAGAGGCACATCACCACCCAGGATCTGTGAGATCTCCGCATCCAGTTCATCCCGGCGCTTACGCAACTCGGCCACACGCTTTGCCGGATCCGCTTCACTGCCCTCGCTCATCTGCTTAAGCAGCTCGAACAGTGTCAGCAACCTGGACTCGGTACCGACAAACCCCCGCTCAACGAGGGAAGCCAACCAAGCGATGGCCTTCTCGGTAGACGGCGTCAGATCAAACTGTGGCTCGTCGTCTTGACGGTAAAACTTGCGCAGCCAGCCCTTTTCCGGGCTGGCCCAATCATTGAGGTAATACAGCGCAGACTTGGGAAAGGCGTTGTCGTCCAGTTGCCTGCGCAAGGCGAACAACTCATCTTCCAGCGCCTCCGCCAGGTCAGCGGCGGCAATGATTCGCACGTTGGGGGCGACAAACACGCGGTGCAAAAAACTTGCAACCAGCGAACCGTGGTCCGAGCACAGCAACCGCCATGCCGGATGATGCATTCGCAGGCTTTCAAGGGTGGCGTAATCCATCACGTACCGATTGTAGAGTTAACGAACTCAAAACAATGGCGCCAAGCCGAGGTATTTTCCACTCCTAAATTGACGCACTAGCCGAACGGCTAGGTTGTTGCAAAAAGCGTCCGTCAAAAGCCCCAAATTAGATTCAGGGCTTTTGAACAGGACATTTCAGTGTTGTTGTCGCAACGCCTCCAACCGCGCCGGCAAATCCTCCTTGGGAAAGCGCTTATGCAACTCCAGCAGCTTCTCATCCGCCGCCCTGGCCTCTCCCGCCTGCCGCAACCGCAGGATTTCCTGCAGCCCTTGCTCCAATGGCGGCAGCACAACAGCCGCGCGTTTGCTCATCTTCGCCACCGACTCATCCGCCAGCACACCGGCGACTTCGGCCTGCACCTGCGGCGCACTGTCGGCCTGCGGAGCCACGGAGAATCGAGCCATCGGCGCGGCTGCCGGGGCCGGGCGGGCCAGTTCCTGCGGGGCGGCCGCGTAAGTACCTGTGGATAACTCCGGCGGCGGCACCGGCGAACGCATCACCACACCAATCATCAGTGCCACACCGGCCACGGTGGCAAATGCCATCTGCCAGCGCGGCCGTTGGCAGGCCTGTAACCAGCGCTGCCACAGGTTGGGCTGGCGCACCGGGGCTTCGCGGTGGGCGGTGGCCAGGATGAAAGCATCCAAAGAGGCCGGCGGCTCGCCGCGGGTGTGTTGACGGAAATGCTCGATCAGCACGTCGTCGTTTGAATCCGGGGTCTGTCGGGAGTCAGTCATGCGGGTACCTCCTCGGCCAGCAGTCGGCGCAGTTTCTGCTGGGCGTAACGCAAGCGGCTTTTTACCGTTTCCAGTGGGGCGCCGGTGAGCGCGGCAATTTGTGGCACTTCCAGGTCGCCGTGCAGGCGCAGCAGGAACACTTCGCGCTGGTCTTCGGGCAGGTCTTGCAGTGCGGTGTCCAGGCGCGCCTGGTCGCGGCTCAGGCTCAGCAGTTGCTCGGGCCCGGCGCTGTCGTCGGGCTGGCCGTGCAGCTGCTCATCGTAGCTGTCGTGCAACGGGTTGTGGACGCCGTGCTTGCGCCAGTGGTCGATCAGGCGGTTGCGGGCAATCTGGAACAGCCAGGTACGAAAACTCGCCCGGCCCTGTGGCTCGCTGGTGCTGCGGATCAGGCTGAGCCAGGTGTCCTGGAACACTTCCTCGGCCAGTTCGGCCTTGTTGCTCAAGGACACGAGGAAACGGTAAAGGCCCTGTCGATGCCGCGCATACAGGGCCTCGAACGCCGCACCATCGCCGCTGCGGTAGCGGGACAGCAGGGCTTCGTCGCTGGGTGAATCCATCAGGTGGCGCACTCCTTTGAGGTGGATCAGTGTTTGGCCGGTGCCTGGAGGCTCTGGGCCAATTCAACCAGTTGCACAAACTCGCCGCGCAAACCGAAAGGGTCGTCGCCCCGGGCGGAGCGGGCCAGTGCGGCCGTGTCCTTGAAGCTCATGCTGCCAGTGTAGCGGCCATCACCCTTGAGTTGCTGGGCGAAGGCGGCCACGGCGGCAGAGAAGCGCAGGTCGTCGCTGGGTTTGGCGTTCTGCTCGTTGTTGATCGGGTGTTCGATCAGTCGGCTATTGCCGCCTTCAGCCGGCTTGTAGCGTACTCGCAGCATGGCCAATTCGGAGGTTTTACCGTCAGCGTTGGGTGGCGATGCGTAGCGCAGTGGCTCCAGCCAGCCCTGCGCGCCCTTCGGGACAATTTCATACAACGCGGTCACCGTGTGCCCTGCACCGATCTCTCCGGCATCGACCTTGTCGTTGTTGAAATCCTCTCGCTTCAAGGCGCGGTTTTCATAGCCCAGCAGTCGGTATTCGCTGACCTGTGCCGGGTTGAATTCCACTTGCAGTTTCACATCCCGGGCCACCACCGCGAGGGTCGAGCTGAGTTGGTCCACCAGCACCTTGCGGGCTTCACGCAGGTTGTCGATGTAGGCGTAGTTACCGTCACCGGCGTCGGCCAGTTGTTCCATCAGCTGTTCGTTGTAGTTATCCACACCAAAGCCGAGGGTGGTCAGGGACACGCCGCTTTTGCGCTGGTCCACGGCCATTTGCTTCAGGCTGTCGAAGTCACTGACACCCACATTGAAGTCGCCGTCGGTGGCCAGCAGGATGCGGTTGATGCCTTTGTCGATAAATCCTTCGCGGGCCATTTGGTAGGCCATTTCGATACCCGAGGCGCCTGCGGTGGAGCCGCCGGCGGTCAACTGGTCGATGGCGTTGCGGATCGTGGTTTTGTCCCGACCCGACGTAGGCTTGAGCACCACCCGCGATTCACCGGCGTAGACCACCAGCGACACGCGGTCCTGGTCACGCAGTTGGTCCACCAGTAATTTCAGGGTGCTCTTGACCAGCGGCAGGCCTTCGCGCCGGTTCATCGAGCCGGACACGTCCACCAGGAACACCAGGTTGGCCGGTGCCAGGTCCGCCACGGCGCGGTCCGAGGCCTTGATGCCGATGCGCAGCAATCGGGTGTGGGGGTTCCACGGGGACGGTGCCACTTCGGTGGTCACGCCAAAGGGCGAGCCGTCGATAGGCAGCGCGTAGTCGTAGGGGAAGTAATTGACCATCTCCTCCAGTCGCACAGCCCCTTCGGGCGGCAGGCTGCCTTGGTTGAGGAAACGCCTTACGTTGGCATAGCTGCCGGTATCAACATCGACGCTGAAGGTGGAGACCGGCGTCTCGGCCACGCTGCGGATCGGATTGTCCGGGAGGTTCTGATATTGCTCCCGCGGCTCGGCCTGATATTGCATGGCGATCGAGTCGTTCATGACCAACCGCGCGGCCATCGGTGCCGGCGCGACCATCCGCTTGATCATGGCACCCTCAGCGCGGACGGGTTCGCTTTGCAGTTCCGCAACAGGCGCCGACTCCACCGGCTTGGCCACATCACGGGATGAAGAAAGCCCACACCCGGCAAGCGCCACCAGCAGGGTCACGGTGAAGCCTTGGGCGGCAGGGCGCAACAGCAGAAGAGGACGGGACATGGGCTGAACCTCGTGAATGAATGATCCGTTCACAAGGTCAGACGCAAGGGACTGGCGATTCGGGTTAACGCACTTTAGCGCGAAGGAATATCGCGCAAGTCATCGACGATAAAGCGGCTCAGCACGCCCGTATAAAACGGCTCGACGCTGGAGTTGCCGGTATTGCTGACGATCCCGCCGATCGTCTTGTATTGCTGCCATTGGCCAAACAAGCCCGCTGGAACCAGGCCGTCACGGTCCTTGGCAAAGTGCAATACCTCACCACCGGCCTTCTTGACCTTGACCAGGTAGTTGAAATCCACACTGGTCAGGACCGTGTTGTCGTCAACGAGCACGGTAGCGATCCCGCCCTTCGAATCCTGGAAATGACGGGCATAGACGACCTTCACATCCAACAAATAGTCAGCGCTTTCCTTACTGGTGGCGTAGCGCTTGGCCTTGAGCAGGCGGTTGACCAGGTCGACGCCCAGTTGCTCGCGGACTTTTTCATCCGGCAGGAAGCGCTCGTTCTTGCCCACTACGTCAACGTCGAAGGTGTCGAGCCAATAGGTGGCGGTCTTGGGGATCTGAACCGGGGCGGGGGAAATGTAGTAAGCCGGCTTGGAGGCGCAGCCCGCCAGAACGGTGAGGGCCAGGAGTAAAGCAAAAACGCGCATGTCTGAGTTCTTCCCTGAATGATGTCAATTTGACTTCATTTTACGGAGTCGCACGTGGCTTTTCGAGCCCTGCTTCAATTTGAAGCAATAGCCCCAAAGAAACGACGTCATCACCCCGGTATTCCTGCGCGAGTCCTGGTTAAACGGCTACTCATCAATTTGGACCATCAACCCGCTCGCCACTGGCCTTGTCCCGCACTTCGAGACTCCAAACCTTGGAATTGACCTCTGCGGTCAACAGATAGGCGTGCCCCGCCAGCAAGTCGACATCCCTGATGATTGGAAAAGACAGGCCTGACCCCATCCGCGCAACCACCTTGATGCGGTGCCGGCCTGGAGCAAACTGGTAGTCCTTGTAATTGACCAGCCAAAACAGGTTGTCTTTACCATCGACTTCAACGATGACAATGGAGGGGTGAGACATCTGAAGCGTGGCAATACCTGAAGCGGGTACACCCTCAGCGCTTTTATCCACATACGAAACACAACCCGCTGACACAACCAATACCCACGCCAGGGCAATCCAGCGCGAACATCCTTTAAGGCAATGGAACATGAACACTCCCTGAGCGCCGGGCAGCCGCCGGCGCGTGATCTTCATTTCAACCGCTGTATCCGCTGCGGGCTTAAATACTTGATCGCCGATAACCACCTTTACATCGGCATCAGCCTGCAGCGCCTGTCGCCGCTGCCACAGTCGCCACCGGGATACGCTCATTGGGCGCAGTCACGTCGTACACATGCTGCTCACAGCCCTTCCCGATAATCACGAACTCCACCAGGTAAACCTTTTGCTTCTCAGGCTTGAAGGTCGAACTCATGGGGCCGCATTCATACACATAGGTTTTGACGAGGCCGACGTAGTTAGCGTTGTAGACCCGTGACTCACCGATCACTTCAAAGGGCTGCCCCGGGTCTGCCTGCACTTCCAACTGTGGGAAGCGTTTGGCGACGGCGCTGTTGCCCACTTCGCTCATCTTGGCGATCCAGCCAAATACCTTGCCACGGCCGGAATCCACCACGGTCCCGAGAATTTCCGGACGCTGGTCTGCATCGGAACTACGGCGTACGGAGAACTGCACCGGGTAGGTAAAACCGGTCGCCTTCATGATGACCTTGGCGTGATCAGCGTCCACCTCGACCTTTTTTTGCTGCAACTGAACGCCGTCCGTGAGCAGGCTTGGCGAGGAGTTCCTGGCAGTGGAGTGGCAGCCGGCCAAGGCCAGGGCGAGGATCAAGAGTGAGGTCTTTTTCATGGGTTATTTCCCTATTTCAAAACAACGAGAATCCGGCGTCGGGCTACCTGGAAATCCGTAGCCCGACGCCATTTTTTTATCGGCTGTAATGCTTAAAACGCGTACCGCGCCTTGAGCATGACGCCGTCGGCATCAAACCCGCTGCGCGCCTGGCGGGTGTAACTGGCACCCACGGTCAACGCCGACACTTGGTAGTTCAGGCCCACACTGGCTTCGTAGCTGTCGCGGGCCACGGAAGCACCGGTGACGGTGAACGCCGAGCCGCCCTGCACGAAGCTGGACGTCTGCGCCACACGGTCGCCCATCAGGTCGTGGTAGGCCATCAAGGTGGCCTCCGGTTGCAGGCTGCCGGTGGACAACGGCAGGTTGCCCGCCAGGCGCAGGCCTGCACCCAACTCGCCCACTTCATAACGCTGTGAACCGGTGCTCAGCGCCGCAGAAGAGCCCTTCTCGTTGAAACCGTCCATGCGCACGCTGGAATAACGGGCCGCCACCCGCGGCTCGATCAACACGGCATCCGAGAGTTTGAAGGTGTAGCCACCGAGCACACTTGCCGACAACACATCGCTGCCGTAGCTGCCCTTGGCCGTGGTGCCTGCTACATGGCGCTTGCTGTCGTTGTCGTTATGGCCGTAGCTGAGGCTGCCGTCGACAAACCAGTTTTGCAGCGACCAGTTGCCGTACAGCGACAGCGCGTTGCCCTGCACTTCCGTCTTGTTGCCCCGGTCGGAATGGATATTGGAATTGAGGTAGCTGTAGGCCACGCCGAGGATCGTGGTGTCGTTCAACCGACCGTCCGCCCCCACTGCCATGCCGCTGCTATTGGCCGAGTAACCGTTGTCACCGCCACGGCCGTCCTGGTCCATGTTGCTGCTCAGGCCTTGCACCCACACGCCAGCGGCTTCGCGATTTTCGCGCTGGCCGGTGAGGCGGTTGAGGATCGCGCCGTTGATCACGGTCTGACCCGACAGTGCCACATCCAACGCGCCACGGTTGACGTCCGGCTTTAGCTGCTCACCGATCTGCGCCAGTTGCTGTGCGGTGCCGGCGTTGGCCAGGGACTGGAATACCGGGTCGTCCTGGCTGAGACGGCTCAGTACGCCGTTCTTGAAAGTGTTCACTGATGTAGCTGCCGTTGCGCTGGCGCCCACGCCAGCCAGCGCTTGCTGCACTTGCTGGTTGTCCTTGACCGCCACCACCGCCTTGACGGTTTGCGCGTCGGCCGAGTAGCTGAGCACATCCAGCAGCGATGACGAACTGGCAACAGACAGGCCGTTGTCTTGCACGCTGGTGGCTTGCAGCAAGGTGTACTGCGTGCCGTTGTTGGTCGTGGCGAAGTCGCCAGGTTTGGCGCTCACGGTCAACTTCGAGGCCTGGGCAAAACTGGCGGCACCGTTAACGTTCAGGTACGGCGTGGTCGGCAACACGCTGTCGGACAGGCGCATGTCGATACCCGCGCCGCTGGCGACATTGAGGTTGCCGGTGATCGCAGTGCCGGGTGCGGAGAGATTCAGCGAGCCTGAGTTGACCGATACCGGCGCGATGATGCGGCTGCCGGTGAAATCTGCCTGGCCAGCGATATTCACGGCGTTGACGTTGAGTACGTCGCCGATGATCTTCCCGCCGGTCCAGTTCAGGGCGGCCAGGTTTGCCGCGTCGATGGCGATGCCGGCGTTACTGCGGATCTCACCGGCTTGCTGGTTGATCTCAAACGCCGAAGTCTGATCGGCAGCGTCCACGTGAATGGCTGTGCCATCGGCGCTGATCGTGCCGCGGTTAACGATGCCCCGCGCGCCGGTTGCGCTGTTCTGGGCAAAAGTTGCCCCGGCAAACTCGAAGGCATTGGCGTTGGTGCCCGAGGCCTCAAGGGTGCCGGTGTTGAGGATGTAGTCGACCGTACCGTTTAGAAACATCACCGTCTTGGCGTCATTGCCGTTGGCAGAAAGCAGGCCGCTGTTTTCGATGCGCAGAGGGTTGGTGTCGGTTTCCACCTCGATGCCCCAGGCGCCCTCGCCTGTTGCCTTGAGCGTGCCGGCGTTGAGGATTTTGCCGCCGACGGTGGTACCCAGATTGTTCTGGCGGTCGAGGATCAGGCCGATGGCGTAATCACCGTTCATGTCGATTACGCCGGTGTTGGAGACGTCGCCGGCGATGGTGGTGCCATGCAGGTAAATGCCTTCACCGCCATCTACGTAGGAGGGTGAAGCAGGCGGCGTCAGGGGCAGTGTGGAACGGATGGTGCCGGAGTTGATGACACTTCCGCCGATAGTCGTCGCGCCGATCTCAAGCCCCTCGTAACCCCCATTCTTCATAAGAATGTTGCCCGCCTGGACCACGTCTCCGCTGACAGTTCCCGGGCTCAGATTTTGCGGGCCCGACCAGAACAGCGGGTCCAGGGCAATCGCTCGGATGGCGGCGCCCTGGGAATCCAGAGTGATGTCGGCACGGTTGATCAACGAACCCTGGATAGTGGTGTTGGCCACACCCAGTCCGGCAGGGTTGGTGGTGGTCGGCACCACTACTTGGGAGAACGTCCCGTTGATGGTCAATGACTCATTGAAGGTCTCGCCGACCCAAATGTTCTTGCCCTGCCCCAGGTCGAACTCCACCGCCAGCGCTTGCGAACTGATTGCGCCGACCATGAGTGCCAACAGGCTTTTCTGGAACTGCTTACGCTTCATTTCAAACTCCATGAACTACATTAAAAGCCGCCAATAGGCCCGGCGGCAGTAGGTGTACTGAGAAGGATCAATTGATCCGAATGCATTCCCCCGCGGCGCCTTCCTGAAACGCAGGCGCGCGCCTGTGCACCGCAGCGGGCGGTGACAGAAAAGAGGTTTGGGGGGCAAGGTTCACATTAATCCTTAATGTCATTTGAAAACGCTGCAGTCCATGCAGCCCGACCGGTTGCGGGTGGGCGAGGTAAAGACACTGGGATATACAAAATGTTCAAGGCGCTCGGCGGGCTCTATCAATAACCACCGGCGTTGAGATCAGCCACCGCAAGCCAGAGCATCTCGTCGCCACGGTCCATCCGCGCCACCACGGTGAGCGTCGGATAGACCACGCTGCTGAAGCCCCACTCGCCTACCGTCAGTTGAATCTGCGCATCGGCCGGCTCATCGTCACCCACCACCTTGAGCGATGAGGTCTTACCCACCCATGCCCCCCTCGACGTCCTCCACGACGCCGCTGTGTACAGGATTCGCGCCGTCACCCGACTGCTGGAAAACCTGGCATTCCGCGACCCGCTCAGCAGCGATGCCGTGGTGCTTCAAGACTTCGCCCAATTGCTGGCGATTCCGCTGCGCGATGGGTGTGATCTGCCGGATGTCATCAGTCGCCGGCTCACTGCCGATCCCTCCTGAGTAAAAGTCGGGCGGCGGTAGCGCCGCCCCCTTGATGGCCAGGGCGGAGATAAAAACGGGGCTTTGACTGCTTTCATGTTCCACCAAAAAAACGCCTGTAAGCGGATTCAACCCTTACGACCAGTTCGTCAGGTGAGAAAACCAAGTGTCTCAATGCCGCCGTTCCCACGTAAAGCAGCGGGTTCGTCACGGTAGGTGATGGCAGGCCAAGCTGTTGGCGCGCCCGGTAAATCGCGCCAACCTCCACCAACAACAAATCAAACGGCGGGCTTTTGAATTCGGGTTTCCAGGCGCCGCCATTGTCCTGCGCATTGGCCAGGTGATACCGACCAAGCTCCTCCAGCACCACTGCCAACTGTTGCTCGTCATTCCAGTTGTCTATCACCGACTGATAAATGCCCAGGTTCATCGACTCGATTTGTGCAACGGCGCCTTGCTGCGAATAAACGGAGTAAAGCCACAACATGAAAGGCTCAAAGTGGCGTGCTTTCATAAAACGCGCATCAACGGCGCCCGGCACAGACAGCATCCCGGCCAACACATCGGCCGTCGATGACGCCAGGTCACGCCGGTCTGCCGCCATGAAGGCCGCGAGCAGACACGCGGCATGGCTCAGATGATTGCTCAGATCAGGCACCGTCTTGATGCCTTGAAGAAAACGCGTGTTGGAGAAGGACCTGGCTCTTAACATCAGTGCCCAGTAGCGATACATCATCGAACGGGCGACGTTCTCCCAGCCGGTTTCATCGCCGTCGAAAATGGCAACTTCCCCCTGAATGCCATAATGAACCGCAAGCATTCCCAGTGAGTCCGAAACGTTGTCAAACCCCAGCAAAGAATCACTGGCCAAGTCCTCGTCCAGAAACTCAAGCTCTTGAGCAACCACGACAGGCGAACGGGACAGCCAGTGTCGGTGCTTTCCAAGAATGCTGCTTACTTTCTTCACTCTCGTTTTCCTCATGGAAACAGCGGAAACAGGGGTCAGACCACAATTCTTCTCTTTGCAAAACAGGGGCTAGACCACCAATACCCGCCCTCACATTAATCGTGGCCCGCCCCCGCTTTTCCTAAAGCGCTTCTTTTTATCTTGCTGAAACAGCACAAACAAAATCATTTATAGCCATTTGATCCGTATCATTTTTCGCAAAACGCTCCAGCACCGGAATTAAATAATACTGCATCAAATCACACCTGGCCGGATCCTTCGGTACAGCGTCCTTAAGGCACGCAATCATCAGTTTAATAGACATAATTGACGCGAACGCTTCATAGCCTCTTCCACTTGAAAAAGGGACATTCTTGAAATAGTACTCCGCTAAGAGTCTTTGTTCGGACTTCTTCCAAGATCGGTGAGGTATAAGCACCAAAGCCTCACTCCAATGTTCAGAATTGATAGGATACTCACTCATTATCCAAGCAGCAGCCTGATCAGAAGTCATCTTCACTATTCCTTTACAAAGTGACGTTAACCGAGCGTCCATATCAAACCTACTTTCTTGGATTAAATGTTTTTTCTGGAAGCCTCAAGTTACCTTTTAAGGTGGCCGGTGGCTGATAGTGGCCAGAACTATTATCCCCTTTAGTTTGGGATTCAAAAACACCGGCGCTAGGCCGGCGCGGAGATTGTCAGATCAAGTTGAAGTTTCTCTACAGTTCAAAGCAGCCAGCTCATCTTTCAACCATTGCTCATGCTCATGAACAACATGTTCATAGTTCGACGCAGAATGGTATTGATGCTGCGGCAAATTCACCGCACCAGGAATCATCGACAGTGGAGCATCAGCCGGCCACTCCCAACTTGACCAAAACTCAGACAAATTTATCAACCCATAGAGCGGATCCGAGTCTAGGTTCGTTAGCAATTCTTCCAATGCAACCGCTCGCCATATTCTCCTGGCTCGTTGCATATCCGCATTTTGAAACTCGCTCATTTTTTGCAGCTGCGGGAATAGCTCAGATACAGGCAGATCACTATCGGTAGCCAAGCTAACAATCACGTCGAGCAAGGGATGATTCCCTGCCACCTTTTCAAGCTCAGCGTTTGCAAAATCCTCTACACAAGACGCTGGCAATCGCCCCAAAAGGCTAGGAATACCACAGACGCCCTGAAGCAAAACGGCCCAGTCAGTCAAGCCGTGTTTGGTAATTCGTTCAAAGACTGCTTGAATCATGGTTTCACCGGTATGCCGTTAACAGTTCCATTTGGTACAAACATTCTGTGTGTTACACCGCCCAACTTCGGATCTACAATCCATTCAAATCTACCCGCCACACCATTATAGCTACCCAATGCTTGGTAAATCGACGAGCCGTTATTGAGAGGAAATTTAGTCGCGCTGTTTGCATAGTTATCAACAATATCGGGAAAACCATGCGCAACCGGAGTCGATGGGAACTCTTGGGTGGCATAAGGACCGTTGCGCGTCTCTAGCTCTGAGTACACAGGCATTGGTTTTCCATCAGCCCCAACAACTTGTTTGTTAGGAAGTTGGTCTACTTTATTTCCGCTACCTTGACCCTTCGTACCATTCCCGATACGCGCTTCGACTAGGACATCATTAGATAGCGCTGCTCCTCCTTTTACATCACCGCTGACAACATCCGCCCCGACTGCTCTGGGCTCATTACCTGCGTACCGTTGCCAATCCGAATGGTAAGGATCGGCCTTCATCTCGTCCGTAACCTTGGTAATGCTAGTCGGCTTGGGAGCTTCCGCTGTCGCTTTTGCACCAGTGGTAAGCTCTCCAGCTAACTTACCATTAAAGTATTTACTCGCGCCGCCAAACAGAGCCGCCTGAGCTGCGGATTTCGCCGTGCTCCATGCCAGGTCAGACGTTGCGCTCGACTCTCCTGGAAAGGTTTCCGGAAAGAAAGAAGCTAGCACTCGGTCGGGCTCACTGGATTTAAAATCCGCCGTAATCCGGCTAGCAGAATCCCATGCCCCCACCATCGAGGTAGTGCCAAGCGCTCCTAAGCCGATGGGTAAGGCACAGGTAACAACGCCAACACATGCGGGTGACGACATCACCATCCCGGTATATGCAGTAGCCCCTCCGACTAGGCCAAAGGCAGTGTCTTTGCTTGCTCCTACGACCTGCACCGCCTTGCCGTGAGCATTGAGCGTATCGTCGCTCCAATCCTGCCAACTACGCCCACCAAACTGGCCGGTCGCCTCAAGTAACGCGATCTCCTCACTAAAAGTGGCGCCACGATCCTGAAGTGCCTTGAAGTCCTTATAGGTTTCATCGTTGGTCGGGATCGACTCTGCGCAACTAACCAAAGCGCAGGCCGCCGCATTCAAACGATCAGCCTTTTCCGGATGGAACCGTCGCTGTTCATCCAACGCATCGGCTTGAGACTTGTGAAGCTGGTGGTTGTACTGCGTGGCATTTTTCGCCACCCAGCCACCCTTCTCCAACTTGCTAGCATCTGCATCTTTTTGTGTGGCCGCAGCTAAAACACCGACCAGTTGAGAACTCATGGACAACAATGTCTTGTCGCCCTTCACGATGTCGTTAAGCTGTACGACCAGTGCCTCATTGGCGCCGGCTGCCAATGCGCCTGTACGGAAATCTCCACCCGTTGCTTCGGCCAAGAGGCCACCGACCATCGCATGAATCGCGATCTTGGGAATTGAACCGTTTTCGATGTTCCACTTTTTCGTGTAGTCGCCGACGGCATTGAAGCTGGCCGCTGCCAGGGTATTGAACAGCGCAGTTTTCAGCGCCTCACTCCCACTGCCGCCCTGCCCCAATGCTTTACTCAACAGCGTTGAAGTACCGCCTTGCAATGTCTGGTTCGCGGCAAACTGCCCTACACCAGTCCATGTGTTGAGCTGTGGCCCCGTTATTTGCTTAGTCGCCTGATCAGTATGAGTTCCGGTCCAGCCATCAAAATAAGCTGCGGTCAATCCAGCGGTCACACCGGAAATCGTATACCCCTTCAAAGCATCCGAAGAGGTGACATCCTTGAACACTGCCCCTAAGTTGCCACGATTATTAACGACACTAACCGTCGCATTGGTCGCAGCGCCTGCCGCTACGGCTCCCGCACCTGCCGCGACAGCGACGCCCGCTCCAGCACCTGCAGCCGCAGTCATTGCCAACGGCCCGACAAATGCGGCCATCAGAATTGCTATTACAATCTGCGAACCCGCACCTAAACCGGAGTTACTGTATTTGAAGCTATCGTGGATCTCTTTGACTTGGCGCCAGTCCACGTCACCGCGCTTCTCAGCATCCTTGAGCCAAGCCAGATTCGGATCGGCTTTGACCATGGTATCGATGGTCTGACTAACGGTTTGCTGATCGATCTGCCTGACATCAATCTTCAATCCGTCGACAGCTTTGATAACGACCTGCCCTTGAGCGATCATTTCACTCTGGCGCAGCGTTTCGTCAGTGTTGCCTTTACCTTTGGCGCTGAACCAAGCGAGGTCACCCTTGCTCTTGGTATGGCTCTCGTCATGAAGGTCTTTGACGCCTTCAAAGGCGATGGCCCCGCCACTGTTAAGAATGATGTCATTACCACTATCAAGCTTCGCGACCTGGTAACGCTGGTCACCTTCGCTGATCAACGTGAGGTTGCCGCCAGTCTTGATCTCGGTCCCAACGTTCGTGGTGCGGGTTACTTCGTCTCGCTGCTCTTTCTTCGCGCCCCAGCCACCGTTCTCCTTCATGTCATACAAAGTATGCGTACTGTTCTCAGCCGCCAGCAAATTCAACTTATCCCCGCTGTACAGATAAGCCTCATTCCCCGCACTGATCTTGCTCGCCACCAGCGTAGTGTCGCGCCCGGCCTGGCTCGTAAAGTCCCTGCCCGCCGTCAACACACTGGCTAACTGCGTGGTCTGCTCATCCGCGGTCTTGATGCGTTTCTTGCCGTCTTTTTCCTTGCCTTCGACGTTGTGCACATCGCTGACAGACGCCACGTTGAAATCGCGCCCGGCCTGAATGTTCAGGTCCTTACCCGCGGAGGCGTTGCTGCCGATGATGTTGACGTCTTGCCCCGCCACCATGCTCAGGTTGCCGCCGGCCGTGACCGTGGCCGCTTGGTTTTTCACGTCGGTGGTGATGGTGGATTTGTGCCCGCCGTCGCTGAAGGCGTGGATCTCGCTGGTGTCGCTGACGGCGATCAGGTTGAGGTCGCGCCCGGCTTTCAGGTCGGCATCGCCGCCGGCGGTGAGTGCACCGTGGTTGGTGAGGTCGCGGCCAGCGTCGATGGCCAGGTTTTCGCGGGCGGTGATGGTGCCGGCGCTGCTGTCGGTGAGGGTGCGCATGCCGGCGCCCTGGCGCACCTGGATGGCGGTGTTGTCGTTGGTGATGTCGCCCTTCAGGGTGGTGAGGCTGACCTGGGTGCCGCGTATCTCGCCAGCCATGGAATTGCGGATGCTGTCCTGGGCCAGCAGGCTGAGGTTGTTGCCGGCCTCGATCAGGCCGCCGGTGTAGAGGCTGCCGCTGCTGGCCACCGAGAGGTTGTTGCTGGCGCGCAGGGTGCCGACGTTGATCAGGTCGCCGCCGGTCATCAGGTTGAGGTCGCGGCCCTGGATCAGGCTGTTGCCGCGCACGTTGCGGGAGTCGGCCTGGGCCAGGTAGAGCACCGGCACGAGCACGGTCTGGCCGTCGACCACGCGGTTTTCCATCCACACGATGTCGTGGGTCAGGGCGCCGACTTGCTGGTCAGTGAGGGACACGCCGACGCTCAGGCGCAAGGCGTCCTTGCTGGCCAGGGCGTTGTCCATCAGGTAGCGGAACTGGTCGTAGTCGCTGGTCAGGCCACCGGCGAGGAAGCGTTGCCCGGTTTGCGCCAGCACCGCATCGCGGATCAGCCGTGACTCGTATTGCCCGTCACCCAGGCGACGCCAGGCGTTGTCGGGGCTGTAGCCGAGCTTGCCGAGCATGTAGTCGGAGCTGAAGAAGCCCGCCACAGTGGTGAGGTTCGGGTTGGTCTCGATCAGGTAGTGACTGGTGGGGTCGGCGTTTTTGATGAACAGGCCGTAGTCGCCCTTGGGCAACTGGAAGCCGGGCGCGGTGGTGGGGTCGACCGGGGTGAAGGACTCGCCGGTGTAGTCCACGGGTACGTAGCGGCCGTCGGGCGCGATGCTGGTCACCGGCAATACGCTGCTCGGCGCCTGGGCGGTGGCGTCGTTGACGTGCTTGCTCAGGTTGATGTTGATGCCGCCGACGGGGATGCCGGTCTGGTCGTCACCGAGGGTGCCGGTCAGTTGCTCCAGGGTGTTGGTGTGCAACGTGCCATTTTGCAGGGTGCGCGCAACGTTGAGGTTGACCGCGCCACCGGCCTGTATCGTCGCGGTGTAGCCCGGGCCGCCGTTGTCGGTCCAGGTGGTGACGTTGCTTTGTTCGGAGAAACGCCAGTCGCTGGACCGGGCCTTGAGCACCTCAAAGCGCGCCTTATCAAAATTACCCGCCGCCACCGCTGCGTTGAAGGCGGGTACGTCGAGGTATTCCATCCGGTCCCACTCATCGGTGTCGATGCGCTGCGGGGTGCCGATGAGGATGGTGTTCTGCCCGGTGCGGGTCGCGGCGCCCTGGTTGAGCAGGTCGTTGGCGGTGATGCTCAGGTTGCCATTGGCCGCCAGCAGGCTATAGCGGTTCTGGACGTTGTCGCCCTGGATCAGCAGGTCTTTGCCCGCCACCAGGCGCGCAGAGGCCGAGTCCTTGATCGCGGATTCAAGGTAGGTCTGGTTGATGGTGATTTGACCGCGCTTGAACGAGTCGTGTCCGCCGCAGTGCTGGCCGCACTGCCAATAGAGGCTGCCGGTGGTGATGGTCTGGCCCAACTCGAATTCAGCCTTGGCGTTTTCCACATTCCGCGCACTGATGCCGATATTGCCTTCGCTTTCAACCGTACCGGAAAGGTTGCTGAAGCCCGCCGCCATGCCGCCATCGAGCGCCGCGAAACTCAGGTTGCCCTTGCTGTAGACGTCGCCGTACAGGTTGCTGAAGCTGTTCCCGCGCAGGGTCAGATCACCGCCGCTGAACAGCAGCGTGTCGGCGCTATTGCTGATGCCATTGCTGGCGCTGAGGTTGACGTTGCCTTGTGAACCGAGGGTGCCGCGGTTGTTGATCTGTGCGGCGGCAATGTCGAGTTGCTGGCGTGCGGTGAGGTAGCCGAGGTTATCCAGCGTACCGCCCAGGGTGATGCGGGTGGTGGTGCCGCCGGCCAAACGCCCGCCGTTCTGGCTGAGGTTGTTGGCGACCACGCTCAGTTTTTGCTGGGCCGAAAGGCGGCCACTGTTGGTCATGTCGCCGGTCAGGTTGACAGTCAGGTCACCGTCGCTGAGCAACTCGCCCGCGTTATCCAGGCTGGCCACATCCAGGGTCAGACCCTTGGCGCTGGCCAGGCGATCGCCGGCCTTGAGGCTCAGGCCCTGGGTGCTGGTGTAGTGCAAGGCTTCATTGAGTTGCACGCGGCCGAGGCCATCGACTTGGCCAAACGACCAGTCGGCGGTGCCCAGGCCATTGATGCTGCCCTGGCTGCCGGTGAGGCTGGTGGTATTGAGGCTGAACACGCCGGCGCCGGCGTGCTGCAGTTGCCCGGCCTGGTTATTCAGATGCCCGGCATTGAGGCTGAAGGCCTGGCTGCCGAATTCAAGAATGCCGTTCTGGTTATTCAGTTGGTCGGTGACCGTCAGCGTGCTGCTGGCGCCTTCGATCGCCCGCAGTTGGCCGCCCGCGCTGTTGTCGAGGTTGCCGCCATTGAAGGTCAGGCCCTGGTTGGACTCAATCAGGCCGCCCTGGTTGGTCAGCTGGGCACGCGAGGTCAGGCTGAGCTGATTGCCGCTGATCTGGCCGTTGGCGCTGTTGTCCAGGGTGGCGCCGGAGACGGTGACGTGCTCCTTGCCGAACAGTTTGCCGCCCCGGTTGGTCAAGGCCTCGACCGTCAGTTGCAGGTCGCTCTTCAAGGCGGTCAACGCGCCGGCCTTGGTACCGTCGTGGCTGTTGTCGACGCTGTCGGCTGTCACCGTCAAGCTGTCGCCTTGCACGGTGCCGCCCTGGTTGTTCAAGGTGCCCAGCCTCAGGTCGACCGCCGCACCACCGCTGAGGATCATGCCCTGGCGATTGCTCAGGTCCTGGCCGCGGTAGCTCACGCCCTGATTGCCGGCCAGGAGTTGGCCCTGGTCGTTGTCGAGGGTTTGCGCCGCGATATCCAGGCGCTTGCCCCGCAAGGTGCCGCCCTGGTTGTTGAGGGTGGTCAAGGCCTTGACCAGCACACTGCGTTCGGCGGCGTCGATCACACCGTTGGTGTTGGTCAGCAGGTTGCTGATGTTGAGGGTGATGTCGCCGTCATTGCTGACCAGCGCGCCCTTGCTGCTGTTGTCGAGGTCTTGCGCGGTGACAGTCAGGGCCTTGCCCAGCAGGATCCCGGCGCTGTTGCCCAGGCGGTTGCCGGTCAGCAGCAGGTCACCCTCACTTTGAATGCGGCCCTGGGTGTTGAGCAATTGGTCGTTCAGCACCACGCTCACACCCGGCACACCACCGGCCAGCAACCCGGCACTGCGGTTGTCGAGGCTGCCGGCGCGCACGTCCAGTTGGTCACCGACGATACGCCCGGCGCGGTTGTCGATCTGCCCGCTTCGCGCATCCAGCAGCAACTGCTTGCCGATGATGGCGCCGCCCTGGTTATCCAGGCTCGCGGCGTGCAGTTCGATGTCGCCCTGGGCGGCCTGTAAGTGACCTTTGGCGTTGTTCAGCTGTTGGGCGACGGTCAAGGTCAACTTGCCGGCATCCGCGCTGAGTACACCTGCGTCGTTGTTGCTGAGGCTGCCGAGGGTAGCGGTGAGTTGCCCACCCACCAGCTTGCCGTCCTGGTTGGCGAGGTCGCCGGCGGTGAGGTTCACGTCAGTGCCGGCCTGGGCATGACCCTGGCTGTTGTTGAAAGCGTTGGTGACGGTGAGGTTGAGCGCGCCTTTCTCGGCACTGATCAAGCCCTTGGCACTGTTGTCGAGGCTGGCGGCGTTCACCGTCACGGCGTCGGCGACAATCTGCCCGCCGTTGTTATTCAGCGCGCCGCTGTTGAGGGTCAAGCTGCCGCCCGCCACCTGGATACGGCCCTGACGGTTATCCAGCGAATCGGTTTGCAGCGTCGCCGCCTGCTCGGCACCGAAGCGAATCAACCCGCCCAGGTTGACGATCGCCGGCGCGCTGATCGCCAGGCTCTGCTCGCCGAACAGGCGCGCGGTGGCGCCCTGGTTGGTCAGCTTGGCGGTGCTGACGCTGACGGTCTTGGCCTGGATGATGCTGCCCTGGTTGGTCAGCGCCTGCGCGGCGGTGATCGCCAACGCGCGACTGGCCAGCAGGTTGCCGCTGGTGTTCACGGTTTGCGCGTTCACCACTACATCGCCCGTGGCATTGCGGCTGTTGTCTACCTGCACCCCCGCCTCGATGATGCCCGGGTTGGTGACCTTGACCGCGTTGAGTTCGATGCGTTGGCCGGCGGCCAGGCTCTTCTGGTTGACCAGTTCCTCGGCGCTGCTCACCTGCACATTGCCGGTGGCGTAAACCTTGTCGGTCAGGTTGACGCTTTGCGCGGTGACCTTGAGGTTACCGGTGGCCGCTGTCTGCGCCATGCTGAGGTGCCCATTGGCATCGAGCTGGATATCGCCGCCGCTGGCAGCCAGTGTGCCGTCGAGCTTTACGCCCACACCGGCTTCGGTGCCCACCAGTTTGATCGCCCCGGCGTACATGCCGCCCAGCGCCGAGGAGTCGATGGCCAGCTCGGGCTTGGCGCTGCCGTCATCGGCGCGCGCGGTGGCTTTCAAACTTTTGGCATCGACGTCGTTACGCCCGGCGATCACGGTCAATTCCCGTGCGTTGATCTGCGCATTGATCTTGGCCGAGCGGGTGATGATTTCGAAGCGGTCGACGTTGCTGGCATTCAGGCCCTGGCCGTCGATGGTCACGGTGCCGCCGTCAACCTGATAGCGCTGCAACTGGCCACTCGCGTCGAGCACCGGTTTGCCGGTGGTGAGGGTCACGTTCGGGGTGTTGATAAAGCCGCAACCGCTGCACGTAACGCCATACGGGTTGGCAACGATGACCTTGGCCGACTGGCCCGCCACTTCGGTGTAGCCACGCAGTTGGCTGGGGCTGCCGCCGTTGACTTCGTTGAGGATAACGCTGGCCGCGCCGCCCTTGAGGTTGGGGTTGCCGACGATGTAGCCACCCAATTGGGTGTTTGTGATGGGGCCGTTGGCGTTGTTGAGGATCACGCCGTTGGGGCCGACGTTGTAGTCCTTGAATTGGTTATGGGACAAGCCACTGCCATTGGGGGTGGCGATGTTCACCACCGGTACGCCATTGCCGGCCTGGCCGACGGTGGTGCCCGGCGCGCTGACCACAATGCCTTCGGCCTGGGCCAGCAGCGGCTGCCAGAACAGCGCGTTGGCCAGGATCAGCACCAGGCCACGCTTGGGCAGGCCGAAGAACGAGTCTCGCGGTTTCAGCGCAGCAGAAGGTTGGCGGGCCAGGAAGGCAAAGTGGCGAACATCCATTGTCATATTCTCGATGTAACGGGGCGTTGAATTACAGGAAGAAATCCATGCGGAAGTAGATCGGCGCTTCGCGCTCGCTCATCACTGCCGGGCGTTCCAGGGAATGGGCAAAGGTCACGCTGGTGCTGACGTATTTGCCACGGGCGAACAGCTCCAGGGAGTTGCTCGAAACCCGGCCATGCACTTCACCGTTGTAACGGTCGTTGCGGATCACGCCCTGGTCATAGCCGACGCTGGCGCCATATTCAGCGAAGGCCGGGCGCATCCAGTCCCAGGTCACCGGGCGCGCCCAGCGCACGTCGTTGCGCCAGTAGCCGCCGCTGTCGCCGGTGAGCTGCTGGTCTTTGAAACCACGCACCGAGGCCGAACCGCCAAGGCTCATGCGCTGCGGGCTGAACAGGATGTCTTCACTGCGTTGGCCGGTGGCCAGGCTGGAGAAACTGAACGACTCGCCCCACAGCGTGAACGGCTGCAAGTAGCTGACGGTGGCGGTGTATTTGCGATAGCGCGCGTTGGGCAGGCGATTGCCGTACTGATCGCGCTCGTTTTCGGCTTGGGCGTCGAAGGCGCCGATACCGTTCTGCATGCCCAGGTCGAGGTTGACGAAAGCATTGCCGATGCGTCGGCCGTGATTGATGCCCAGTTGCAGTTCGCTGAGGCGGTTACTGCTGGGCTCGGTGCGGATGTCGAGGATGTAGTTGTTGGTGCGCAGGTGCGACAGGCCGACGTTCACCGAGGTCTTGCTCACGTCGTCACGATGGATCACGCGCTCGGCGCGCAATTGGTGGTTCTCGTTGTCGCCGTTCTGCTTGAATTTAAAGGCGTTGGTCACGCCATAGGTGCGGTAATCACTCTCGCTGTAGGTGTAGCTGAAGTTCCACCAGCCCCACGGCACGTTGTAGTAGAGCATGGTGTTTTTCGAGGTCTTCTGGTGATCGCTGACGGCGTCGTGGCCACCGCGCAACACCAGTTGATCGGCCAGGCCGAGCGGGCTGTCCCACTCCAGGCCAGCGCCCCATTGCTGTTCGCCGGTGCTTTTCTGCCCGTCGTTATTGCGCGACAGGCTCGCGCGCCAGGGCTTTTGCGGGACGTTCTTGACCTGTACTTCACTGCCGCCCACCTGGCTGCCGGGGGTCAGTTCCATTTGCGCCTGCTTGGACGGCAAGCGGTTCAACTGGTCCACCAATTGCTCGATTTCCCGCAGGTTGAGCTGCTCGCCGACCTTGCCGGGAAACGCCATGGCCAGCTCGCGTTGGGACAGGTTGCTGCCGTCAGCCCCCTTCAGGCCTTCGAGTTTGCCTTCCACCACCAACACCTGGAGGTGGCCCGTGGAAAGGTCCTGCTGCGGCAGGTAGGCACGGCTGGTGACCATGCCTTTGTCGATGTAGTAGTCAGTGATCGCCTTGAGCACTTGATTGAGCTGGGAGACGCCCAGGCACTGGCCGATATAAGGCTTGAGCAGGCGCTCGCGGTCCGTCGCGGGCAGGCTGTCGGCGCCCTTGAGCTCGATGTCTTTGATCGGGAAGCAACGGGTATCGGCCGGGGTGGCAGGCGCCTGGGGTTTGGCTTCTTTACCGGGCAGGTCCTTGAGTTCTTCAAGGCGCCGGCGCTGTTCTTCCAGCAGGCGGTTTTGCCGGTCGCGGATCAGGTCCTGATCGCCAGGCGTAGGCGCCGCCACCGCACTATTGAGTGCGAAGCAAGTCAGCAGGCAAACGCCCAGCAGCAGCCGAGTCCGTGGCAGTAATAAAGACATGTTCGATCCGTCGAAAAAGCGGGGGCCGGCAAACTAACATCGAACTTCCGGTGGGCCAAGATTCTGGCTTAGTTGGAAACTATGATTAACAGGCCTATAAGTCGCTGATTATTAACAATAAATAAATCATGCAACGTTTAATCGCTTGCAATTGGAATTTTTATTCCGACAAGCGGTAACAGTTTTGATACAACTTTAACGGGCCACTTACAGTTGCCACTAGTTAGCCATCAAGTTGTATCAAGACTGATTAGTAGCCAAAAGACGAGAAAAGTTCGGGTTAATTTTGTGAATTGGATCCCATTTATCGGCCTGAAGCCTCTTTGACCCGCTCCTGCCCCGTCACCAGCTTCAATCCTGGCCGCTCGACATGCCGCGACACGTGCGCGGTCACCTCCTGCACCCCGCCTTCGTGGTCGTTATGAATCACCAGCACACCCGGGCGACGCAGTTGCTCCAGGTCGCCTTCGCCCAGGCTGAAGCTATGGCTCAGGCGTTGGTCGCTCAAGGCTTTGGCCGCCGAGCGCCGCTGGGCAAACCGTTTGCCGCGTCGCTGCTGGTAACGTGCCCAACTGATCAGCACCACCGCGTTGAACACGGCGATCCACAGGTAGATCTGCAAGGTTTCCATCGCCGCAAAAATCGGTGCTTCGACCCGGGGGCCGCCGTGGCTGTCGAGCATCGGTAGCAGCCCGCGCACCAGCAGGATGATCAGGCCGGCCCAGGCCAGCAGGGTCAGAAATACGTCGATTGCCCACATCACCGGGCGCTGTTGGGTACGGATCAGGTTCATGGTTGCAGTTCCTTGGTGGGGGCTTTGATACCGCGATCCGGGCTGACCCAGCGCGCGCGTTTCTGGTGTTGGCGGAACAGCACTTTGGGGAAGCTGACCAGCGTGGTGAACAGGCTCACCAGCCAGAACACCAGCGGGTACCAGACGGTCCAGAACAGGGTTTTCCACAGGCCCTTTTCATAGCGCCGGTCGATCATGATGCTCACCGCGAACTGCACCAGGCACACCACCGCCAGCAGCAGGCCGGTAAAGGCCGGCGGCATCAGCGAGTCGACGGCGATGGCGGCGGGCAGTGTCACGACTTTGCCCACGGCCCAGAAAATCACCGAGAGCAAAAAGGTGAAGGCCCAGCCGGTGGACAGGCAGTATTCGAACAGCAGTGGCCACAGGTAGCGATGACGCCATTGCCAGATGCCCCGGATGTTCTTGAACAGCACTTCGGCGCCGCCCTGGGCCCAGCGCAGGCGCTGCTTCCACAGGCCGCCGAGGGTTTCCGGCATCAGGATCCAGCACAGCGCGCGGGGCTCGTAGAAGATGCTCCAGTGGTCCAATTGCAGCTTCCAGCTGACGTCGATGTCTTCGGTGATCATGTCGGTGCTCCAGTAGTCGACCCGGTCCAGGGCCGCCCGCCGAAACGCCACCACCACGCCGGAGACGGTGAAGATCCGCCCGAATACCCGTTGGGTGCGCTTGATCAAACCAATGATCGAAGAGAACTCGCCCACCTGCACCCGGCCGATCAAGGTCGAACGCGTACGAATCCGCGGGTTGCCGGTGACGGCCCCCAGGCGCGGGTTGTCGAGCATCGGCGCCACCAGGTACGCCGCCGTGTTCGGCGCGAGCAACGCGTCGCCGTCGATGCACACCAGGTATTCACTGCGCGCCGCCACCGCGCCCATGCGCAGGGCCACGGCCTTGCCCTGGTTCTGCGCCAGGTGCAGCACCCGCAGGCGCGGTTCTTTCAGGGCCAATGCATCGAGCACGGCGGCGGTGTTGTCGCTGGAGCCGTCGTTGATCGCGATCACTTCGATGTTGCGGTACTGCTGGGCCAACGCGGCGCCGATGGTCTCGGCGGCGTTGTCGCCTTCGTTGTAGCAAGGGATCAGGATCGAGATCAGCGGTTCGCCGGCCAATACCGGCGCCGGGGTATCGTCAGCCCACGGCCAGTGGCGTTCCCAGTGCAGCCAGAAGTACAAACCGCCGGCGATCCACAAGCCGGACATGAACAGTGGATAGAAGAACACGAAGTCCATCAGGAACTGCCCGGTGACCAGAAAGATCAGGCCCAGGGGCACACCCAATACCAACGACAAGACAATAAGCGCGAGGATTCTGTCGAACATGAGTCAAGGATTCCACTGGTTGGAAAGGGCCGGACGCACGGTTTTCAGATCCGGCGAATTCTCCAGGAAGTTGTCGGGGTAGTAGCCAAAACTGGTCACGCCCTGACGCTTGAGTACGCCCATCCACTCGGCCATTTGGGCGCCGGAAAGGTCCGGGGCGGCCGGGGTGCGCCAGTCCTTGGCTTGCAACTCGAAGACGGTGCGGTGCAGTGCGCCGGGGTGGGCCTTGACGGTGGCCACGAGTTTTTCCAGCCAGGCGTTGGAGCCCTTCAGGTCCTGGCCTTCCATCAACGGCATGGCCATCGGCGCGGTCCAGTCGTAGCTGGTGAGGAAGTCGTCGAGGTTCTGCGCGAACCAGGCCTCGCTGCCGGGGTTGAGCATCGGCTCGGCGAAGATATTGCGTGCGGTCTGCACTTGCGGGCCGCGCAGCGTGCGGACCTTGGCCGTCAGCTCATGGGTGAAGTCGATGAGGTAGCGGCTCTTGAACCGGGTCCAGCGCTGCATCACCGCAGGGTCGGCGCGCAGGGCTTCGATGGTGTCGGGCAGGCCGTTGGCGGCGTAGGCCTTGAGCGCCAGCGGGCTGGCATCTTCAAAGTCCGACAGCACCGCGTCGTCGTGGAACAGCACGCCGTCGATGGCACTGGTGCGGGCCAGGTCTTCGTAGATCTCACCGATGACCTGCCGCACTTTCGGATCAAACGGCGACAGGCGCTGGTACTGGTCCGGGTCGATGGCGACCTTGCCGGTTTCCGGGTCCCAGCGGGTGACGCGGGGCAGCTTCGAATCGAGGGCGAAACTGAGCACCGGCATCCAGGCAAACACATTCACATGAGCCCGGGTGCGCAGTTGCCAGGTGACGCGGTTGAACAGGTCGGCGCGCACCGGCAAATGGCGGTTGGGGAAGTACAGCGAACGCACCAGGCCGTCGCCCTTGGGGTCGGCGAAGGCTTGCAGGAACACGGTGCTGGCGCCCATGTCGACCACGCGCTGGATCAGCTTGTCGAGGTTGCGCACCTGTTGTTCCGGGTCCGGGTCGTAGACGTTGTCCAGGTCCACGTGCAGCACCCGCAGCGGCGCTTCGGCCTGGGTCGCGACGATGGCGTTGGCGTAGTGCTCGCCGTCCGGGTCGGAGGCCACGAGGAAACGCGGGCTGCTCATCAGGTTGCCGAGGCTGTCGAGGCCGTCTTCCAGGGTCAGCGCCATCTGGTAGCCCTGCTCGCCCACCACGGCCAATGAGGTACCGTCGGCAGCGCCATACGGCCACACCCAGACACGCGGGGCCTTGCCGGTGACGGCGCGGATCTTGTTGGAGATCGCCGTGACGTCGGTGCGCATCCGCGCCTGGAACTGGGCTTCGGTTTCGTAGCGGTTGGTCTTTGGATCAAAGCGTCGCGTGGTAGCGGCCGGTTGCAGGTTGCCCTGGGGGTTAGCGAGCACGCCCTTGTGATTGGCGTCGGTGTGGGCGGCGATTTCCACCAGGCCGGACTGGGCGATTTCGCGCACCTGCTGCCAGGTCAGGAAGTCCGAACGCGGCCGTGGCGTGCCGGCGAAATCCACCGGTTGGTTCAGCGGCGTATCCACCCACGAACCCACCGGCGCCAGCAGCGCGTGCCAGTTGTAGCTGCGCAGGATCGGCATCACACGGGTGTAGAAGCTCGCGTAGCCGTCATCGAAGCTGAGCATGATCGCCTTCGCCGGCAGCTCCGGGCCGCCGTTGCGGGCGGCGAGAATTTGGTCAACGGTGACCGGCTGGTAGCCGTTCTCCCGCAACCACGCCAACTGCTCGATCAAGCGTTCGGTGCGCACCGCCACCACTGCCTGATCGGGGTCGCGGTCCTCGATGTCGTGGTAGGCAATACCGAGAAAATGGTTCTTCGGCCACGGCGCTTCGCTGGCAGGCTTTAGCCGCTCGGCGGGTGGAGTGAAAGGCGCGGGTTGCTGGGCGCAGGCGCTGCTCAGCATTAACCCCAGGGCCAACAGGCAACGGGACAAGACAGGCATGATCGGACTCTTCTAGAAGCGGTAGGTGAGGTCGACGATCAGGCGCAGGTCGCTTTCGCGCTCACCGTCATAAGGTCGGCTGATCCAGCTGAGGTTGGCGCCGGTTTCGAGCACGTCGTTCCAGCGAAAACGCTGGCCGTAGCCCACCAATGCAACGCCGCCAGTGCCGTAATCGCGCTGGCTGTAAGTGCCCGCGCCCACCTGGAACTGCTGGCTCCATTGGGTCTCGTAGCGGTGGTAGAGCACGTGGTTGACGGTGGCCGTGGGCAGCACGCTGAAGTCCGAGCGCGGGTTGAAGTACGGCGTGTCTTCCTTGGTGTTGCGGCTGGCGCCGACTTCCAGGCCGAGGTCAACTTGCACCCCCGGCGAGCTGTACACGCCCTGCCGACCGGTGAGCAGCGCTTCGAGGCGGTTGTTGCCGTCGCTGAAATGGGACGGGCTCAGGGCCAGTTTCCATTCGCGGCTTTCATTGGCGCGCCAGCGGATAAAACCGCTGCC